>NZ_CP104002.1:3289166-3603333 GCF_029201565.1 Devosia sp. SD17-2 | reverse complement strand
TCCAAGTGGACCTCCTCGGCCGCCTTGTCCTCGCGCAGGCCAATAAAGGACGGGTGCCGCAGCACCTCGTCCTCGGTCATTTCGGTAAAGGCGATTTCGGCCACCATTTGCGGCTCGACCCATTTGGCCTTCCGCGCTTCCTTCGGCACGGCGGCAAAAGGGCTATCCGTGCGGCTGAGAGCGCTGAGCCTCTCGTCCAGTTCGCCCAGCAGCTTGTCGGAAAACCCCGTGCCCACCCGGCCGCGATAGAGCAGCTTGCCATTCTCCCAGGTGCCGAGCAGCAGCGAGGCAAATCCCCGCCGCTTGGTCGAGGGTGAAAATCCGCCAATGACGAATTCCTGGCGTTTCAGGCATTTGATCTTGAGCCAGTCCTTGGTGCGCTCGCCCCGATAGGTCGATTTGGCCCGCTTGGCGATCACCCCCTCATGCCCTCCCTCGCACAGGGCATCGAGCACCTTCTGGCCTTGCCCGCGCACATGGGTGGAATATTGCACCGCATCGGTCCGCGTCGATTTCTCGAGCAGCTTTTCCAGCCGCTCCTTGCGCTCGATCAGCGGCAGCTTGGTCAGATCCTTGCCATCGGCTTCCAGCAGATCGAAGGCGAAAAACTCCAGCCGTCCGCCATTGGACAGCACGTTCTTGAGCGTCGAAAAATCCGTCCGTCCCTTGGCGTCAAAGGCGCAGATCTCTCCGTCGATCAGCGCCGACCCAATTTCGAGCTTTTGCAGCGGCGCCACCAGCGAACCGAATTTGTCGGTCCAGTCGAGCCCACTGCGGGTAAACAGCTTCACCTCGTCCCCCGCGACGGCGGCTAGGCACCGATAGCCGTCATATTTCATCTCGAACAGCCAGTCCTCTCCCGAAGGCACGGTGTCGACAAGGCTTGCCAATTGCACTGGCCGGAAACCAGGGGCTTTGCTGCCCTTCTTCGGCTTTGCGGCCTTGGTCTCGATTGTGCGGGTCTTCTGGTCGGTCTTCTCGGCCTCTTCCGTGTCGGAATGCCAGACGGCATCGGGCTCGACATCGCTGTCCTTGCTCGCCTCGGCGCCGCGGGCAATGCCCTTGAAGTCGCGCCCCGTGGCGACCGATCGGGTAAAGCGCGTGGTCAGCGTGTCCTTGTCGCGCGCATAGCTGTCGCGATGCTTAATCAGCAGCCAGTTTTCCCGGTCCGGCCCGGATTTGCGCTTGCTGTCGCGCCCCTTCATATGGACCAGCACCCATTCCCCCTTCAGCCGCTCGCCGAAGAGACGGATCTTGAGGTCGCCGCTTTCCAGCCCCTCATGCGGATCGCCCAGCGGCTCCCAGGTGCCCCGGTCCCAGAGCATCACCGTGCCCCCGCCATATTCTCCCTCGGGAATAGTGCCCTCGAAGCCCCCATATTCGAGCGGATGATCTTCCACGCGCACGGCCAGCCGATTGTCGCCGGGATTGTTGGACGGCCCCTTGGTCACCGCCCAGCTCTTGAGCACCCCATCGAGCTCCAGCCGGAAATCATAGTGCAGCCGCGTGGCGTCGTGCTTCTGCACCACAAAGCTGCCGCGGTCCGACTTTTCGCCCGCGGGTCCGTCGCCGGATGGCTCCTGCGTCTTGGCGAAATTTCGCTTGGCTTTGTAGTCCTTGAGCAGGTCCTGCGGGGATGCGGTTTTCATGGCGCGGCTCACCTGGCAATGGGGTCCGACTCAACGCGCAGCGACCGCGCGCTGTTCCCACCCGGATCGCCCCGGCCGCCAATCCGCAGAAGCCCCTCGCAAACGTCGGCCGAGCCCGGATTTTTCCTGGGAGTTAGCGCAATTTTAGCAATACACGAGAAAGCTCCATTTACCCTCTGGGTGCACTATCGGGGCAGCAAAGGGGATTTCGATGTCGGGGGACAACACAGAAAATCTGCTGCGGCTCCAGACGGAGACGCTGGAAGCGGTGGCGCGTGGCGAGCCGTTGGCCGAGATCGGCCGCATCATTTGCATGCGCGTGCAGCAATTTGCGCCGGAAGTTATCTGTTCCATTCTGCAGGTCGATGAAGCCGGCCTGCTCCATCCTCTCGCGACGCCCGGCCTGCCGGAGAGCTTCTCCAGCCAGATCGAGGGCCTCGCCATGGGTCCCCAGGCCGGCTCTTGCGGTACGGCCGCCTGGCGCAATGAACCGGTGGTGGTCACCGACATCAGCACCGATCCGCTCTGGGCGGCGTTCCGCGACCTCGCCATCCCCCTCGGAATCTGGGCCTGCTGGTCAAGCCCGATCCGCGATCGCGAAGGCCGTGTCGTCGGCACCTTCGCCTTCTATTATCGCGAGCCGCGCGGGCCAAATGCCTTCGAGCAGCAGATCGTTGATACCGCGGTGCATCTCTGCGTCCTCGCGCTGGAGCACGAGCGGATCATCGAGCGCAACAGGCGCCTCGCCTATTTCGACGTGCTCACCGGCCTGCCCAATCGCGGCCGTTTCAACCAGCTGCTGGGCGACGCGATCGTCCGTGGCGCTCCGTTCGGGCTGATCCTGCTCGATATCGACCACCTCAAGCGCGTCAATGATGGTATCGGCCATGCGGCCGGCGACAAGCTGATCCGCACTGTCGCCAACCGCCTCAGCCAGGTCGACCCCCGCGTTACCCCTTGCCGGCTTGGCGGCGACGAATTCGCCCTTCTCGTGAATGATTGCGCCGACCACGCCGAACTTGAGGACATGGCCCAGCGCCTGCGCACCGCCGCCCGCGGTATGGTCGCGGCGAGCGGCCAGTCCTTTGAGGCCCATGTCACCATGGGCGGTGCGGTCTTCCCCGCCGATGGGCAGGACGCCGATCGCCTTTGCCAGAATGCCGACTTTGCGCTTTACCACGCCAAGCAGAGCCAGCGCGGCCGCTATATGGGCTTCCGGCCCGACCTGCGCACTGAGATGATCCAGCGCATCGACCTCGTGCGTCAGATCGACCAGGCCATGCTCGAGGGTCGGATCGAAGCGCATTACCAGCCTCTGGTTCTGCTCGAGACCACCGAAGTCGTCGGGGTCGAGGCCCTGGCGCGCCTGCGCCTGCCCGATGGCCGCATCGCCTCGGCGCAGGAGTTCCACTCCGCCCTTTCCGATCCGCGCATCGCCTATGAACTGACCGGTCGCATGCTCGAACAGGTGGCGCGCAATGTGCGCCAATGGCTCGATGCCGACATCGAGTTTCAGCACGTCGGCATCAATGTCACCACCGGCGATTTCCAGCGTGGCGACCTTGCCGAGCGGATGATGGCCATCTTCGAGCGCGAAAACGTTCCGCTCCGCCATGTCGTGCTCGAGGTCAACGAGGCCGTCTTCATGGGCGGCTCGGACAATCAGGTGCCGCGTGCCGTCGAGGCCCTGCGTGACCAGGGCATATTGGTGGCGCTCGATGACTTCGGCACGGGTTATGCCTCGCTGACCCATCTGCTGAGCTTCCCGGTCGATATCATCAAGATCGACCGCTCCTTTGTCTCGCGCATCGCCACCGACGTGCCGAGCCGGATCGTCGTCTCCGCCCTCATCGATATCGCCGTCAAACTGGGCATGCGCGTCATTGCCGAGGGCGTCGAAACCGCGGAGCAAGCCGAGATATTGCGCGATCTCGGATGCCTTTTGGGGCAGGGCTATCTCTTCTCCCGCCCGGTCACGCCGGCTGATGCCACTGACCTGCTGACCCGCTTCGGCCAGCGGACGCGCAGCGCCAGTCTACCCCTGCCTCAGAGGCTTCTCGCCTAGCGCCTCAAGCCAGCTTGTATACTTGACAGGACGATGACAGACTCCCGGGCCTAAGCTGAAGCCACGGACGCAACGACGTTCGCCTTGTTTCTGGGAGGATATCTTGAACAAGCTGCTTCTCGCGGCGCTGGTTTCCAGCGTCATCTCCATCCCCGCCTTTGCTGCTGACTACACCATCATGGCGCCTGCTGCGCCTGGCGGTGGCTGGGACCAGACCGCCCGCACCATGCAGGAGGCCCTTCAGGCCGAAGGCATTTCGGGCAATGTGCAGGTCACCAACGTTCCCGGCGCCGGCGGCACCATCGGCATCGCTCAGTTCGTCAATCAGGAAAACGGCAATCCCAACGCCCTGATCGTCGGCGGCTACGTCATGGTTGGCGCCATCCTGACCAATGCCTCGCCGGTCACCCTGGCCGAGGTCACCCCGATCGCCCGCCTCACCGGCGAAGCCGTTGGCATCGTGGTTCCCGCCAATTCCGACATCGCCGACATGGATGGCCTCGTCGCCAAGCTAAAGGAAAACACCGGTGCGGTGTCCTGGGCGGGTGGCTCGGCTGGTGGCGCCGACCACATCACCGCTGGCCTCATCGCCAAGGCCGTGGGCGTCGATCCCACCCAGGTCAATTACATCGCCTATTCCGGCGGTGGCGAAGCCCTCGCTGCAATCCTTGGTGGTCAGGTGACAGTCGGCGTTTCGGGCATCAGCGAGTTCGCCTCGCAGATCGAAGCTGGCGAACTGCGTCTGCTCGCCGTGTCCACCGACACCCGCGTGCCCGGCTTTGATGCTCCGACCCTCCAGGAAGCCGGCGTCGATACCGCCGTACAGAACTGGCGCATGGTCGCCGCAGCGCCCGGCCTCTCCGATGAGCAGGTCAGCGCGATCAACGCCGACATCGAAGCCATGGTCAATTCCGAGACCTGGAAGGCCGCCCTCGAAAGCCGTGGCTGGGTCGATACCTACCTCGCCGGTGATGCCTTCGAAACCCAGCTCGCTGCCGATATCGCGGCGACTGAAGCCATCCTGAAAGACATCGGCCTGGTGGAATGAGCACCGGCACGCCCAACAGCACGCGCCGCCCCGATGGGGCGGCGTTCGTCATCGCGGTGATCCTCGCTGCCATCGCCATCGTCATTTTCTGGCAGACCAGCCAGATGCGCGTGCCCCCGGTGCAGCAGCGCGTCGGCCCCACGGTCTTCCCCTATGTGGTGGCAACGGGTCTCTCGCTCCTTTCCATCGGCACCTTCATCTCCGCTCTGCGCAATGGCTTTCCGGCCCGCAGCAAGGATGACTACGGCCCCATTCTCTGGATTGTCGCCGGTCTCGTCGCGCAGATCCTGCTGCTGTCTACCGCCGGCTTCGCCATCGCCACCGGTATTCTCTTTGCATTCACCGCGAAGGGCTTTGGCCGCGGTCCGCTCTGGCAGACCATTCCCATCGGCATCGTCTTTTCGTTTGTCGTCTGGTTCATTTTCGCACGCGGTCTGCAACTCTCGCTGCCGCAGGGCCCGCTCGAGCGGCTGTTGACGACGGGGACCTTCTAGAAAATGGAAACCTTCGAACTCCTGGGCCAGGGCCTCGTGGCCGCGATGCAGGTCCAGAACCTGATCTACGCCCTGATTGGCGTCACCCTGGGCACCGCCGTGGGCGTCTTGCCCGGCATTGGCCCGGCGCTGACCGTGGCACTGCTCCTGCCGGTCACCTATCGGCTAGACCCGGCTGGCTCGCTCATCATGTTCGCCGGCATTTATTATGGCGGCATGTATGGTGGCTCCACCACTTCCATCCTGCTCAACACGCCGGGCGAGAGCGCCTCAATCGTCACTGCGCTCGAGGGCAACAAGATGGCCCGCAAGGGCAGGGGCGGCCCCGCGCTCGCCACCGCCGCCATCGGCTCCTTCGTTGCCGGGCTCATCGCCACGCTGGGCCTCGCTTTCATCGCCCCCACTGTGGTGAAATTCGCGCTCTCCTTCGGCCCCGCCGATTATTTCGCGCTGATGGTGCTGGCCTTCGTCACTGTCTCCGCCGCCTTCGGCGACAGCGCCCTGCGCGGGCTTACCGCGCTGTTCATCGGCCTTGGTCTGGGCCTCATAGGCATTGATCTGCAGACCGGCCAGACACGTCTGGCTTTCGCCATCCCGGATCTGCTTGACGGCATCGAGGTGACGACGTTGGCCGTCGCCATGTTCGCCATTGGCGAGACGCTCAAAACCGCGTCGGACCGCGAACAGGTCGCCGCGCAAGTCATGGCCGTCAAAGGCTCCGTCTGGATGACGCTTGAGGACTGGAAGCGCTCCTGGGCCTCGTGGTTGCGCGGCACCTTTATCGGTTTTCCCATCGGTGCCATGCCCGCCGGCGGCGCCGACGTGGCCAGCTTCCTCTCCTATAGCGCCGAAAAGAGCTTTTCCAAAAAGCCCGAAGAGTTCGGCCATGGCGCCATTGAAGGCGTCGCCGGTCCGGAAGCGGCCAACAACGCTTCGGCCGCCGGCACGCTCGTACCCCTGCTGACCCTTGGTCTGCCCACCACCGCAACAGCCGCCATCATGCTCGCCGGTTTCCAGCAGTTTGGCCTCCAGCCCGGCCCGCTGCTGTTCACCAACAACGCCTCTCTCGTCTGGGCGCTGATCGCCAGCCTCCTCGTCGCCAATTTCATGCTGCTGGTGCTCAACCTGCCGCTGATCGGGCTTTGGGTGAAACTCCTCACCATCCCCAAACCCTGGCTCTATGGCGGCATTCTAGTGTTCGCCACGCTCGGCACCCTGGGGGCCAATGGCGCCATGTCGATGGGCATCGGCCCGGTCCGGATTTCCTTCGAACTGGTTCTGCTCCTGGCCTTCGGTCTCCTGGGCTATGGCCTCCGCCGCTTCGGCTATCCCATCGCGCCGGTGGTCGTCGGGCTCATTCTCGGGCCCATGGCCGAGCAGCAATTGCGTCGCGCCCTCGCCATCAGCCAGGGCGATCCGGCGGTGCTTGTCAGCTCGCCGATATCGATCGTGCTCTATGTCGTGGCGATAATCGCTGTCGGACTGCCGCTGATCATGCGCCTGCGCGGCCGCGGCGCCGTCCTTGGCCAACTGGCCACCGACGAAGACTGACAAACCCGCACGAAAAAGGCCCCGGATCGGAGACGGTCCGGGGCCTTTTGTGTCTGCATTCGTCCAACTACGAACATGGTAAATCGCTGATAGCCAACAAAATTTATACACAGGCCCAGTGACGCAAATTTACCATGGCGCACGCGTTGGCTTTTGCAGTGACCAGATTAATGCTTTGTTAAGCCTGTGCCGCGCGTGGGGGGCTGCAGCGGCACGAGGCCCGGATGCCGGTGAGGGCTGGTATCCGGGCCTGAGGCCCACGAGCACAAAAAAGCCCGGATGCAGGGGAGGGACCGGCATCCGGGCTGGGGTTCGGCAGCTTGCGCTGCAGGCCCTGTCGAGAGTTCAGGGCTGCGCGCAGGGACTTAAAGCTTGCCGATCCGACGGAAAGCGTCCGGCTCAATGCCAAGGGTCCGGAGGTCTCTTGCCTTGGGTGCCCGTCCAGCTTCTACGGCGGCCGCACTGGCAGCAGCGCTGCCAAACAGATCGACCATCGAACCAAGCGTCGCAAACAGCTTGCTGTTGCGCAGGGTACTCATTGCAAATTCCTCTCTTGGGACCCGGCACCAGCGCCAGATCGCTTCCATGACGTGTAGATGGGCCGGCGGGCCCGGGGTTTGTAGGGCTCGATCCGTCACCCCAGCCATGCGCAGGAGGTATGGATCGTCACGGTCAGTGGAGGTACTTGCACATATAGAGCGTGCTGCCGCCCATGAATTCTTCGCTGCGCTCGAGTGCATAGCCAAAATTGCTGTAGAGCGCGACATTGGTCGTAAAGGCGGCGTTGGTCAGCAGCCGTACCCGCTCCAGCTTTTCATGACGCGCCAGGTGCTCGGCCAGCATGAGAAAGCTCTTGCCATGTCCACGGCCCTGGTGGCTGGGATGAACCGCAATATTCTCGATCCAGACATGGTCGTCGCGATTGGCCGTCTGCATGACGCCAGCCATTTGTCCTTCCACCATCACAACATCGAAGCGGAAGGCGGAGATGGCCTCGCTATAGTCAACCAGCATGGGCATTGGCTCACGGCCGATAACGCCAATCCATTTGGAATAGGCAGACCGCACGAGGGCGTGAATATCGGCCACGTCCGATGACGTGGCGGTGCGAAAGGCGACGCTATGGGGAGGCATTGGACGTTCCGAAAACAAAAAACCTGCCGACCGGACGGTGGCAGGTTTACCCGAGGTTCCAAGACAGGCTGATGAAGCTCAGCGACGTCGGCTCATAGGCAAGCAGCTGCCACCCTGAAAGGGCTGCGAACCACAACGTCGGAACTGGTCTTTGGGATGCGTCATCCGATAAATTTGCGCCCGCTCGGCGATTTCGTCAAACGGGCGTCAAAATGTTTGCGATGCGCCGGCCTTGGGGCCGGCTCAACAATCCTAGCCGCCCAGATTGGGGAGCGTCAGATCGCCCGAGGTGAGCTTGTTGGCCGTCAGCGCCGCATCGGCCTTTTCGCGCGGCAGCTCGAGGGCTGTCCATACGCTGACCAATGCATCGCGCAGCTCGGCCACCATCTCGTCCGTGTGCAGCGGCGTCGGCGTGATGCGCAGGCGCTCGGTGCCCTTGGGCACGGTCGGGTAGTTGATCGGCTGGATATAGATATTGTGCTTGTCGAGCAGCATGTCGCTGGCGGCTTTCACCGCGCGCGCATCACCCACGATCAGCGGCACGATATGGGTCGCCGTATCCATCACCGGCAGGCCGGCATCGGCCAGGACGGCCTTGGTCAGCTTGGCCTGGCGCTGGTGCAGCGAGCGTTCCAGCCCATTGCCCTTGAGGTGCTCGATCGAGGCACGGGCCGCGGCGCAAAGGGCCGGGGGCAGGGCGGTGGTGAAGATGAACTCGGCCGCATAGGAGCGCACGGCGTCGATGATGGCGCGGTTGGCGGTGATATAGCCGCCCATCACCCCAAAACCCTTGGCCAGCGTACCTTCAATGACGTCAATCCGGTCCATCAGGCCGTCGCGCTCGGCAATGCCGCCGCCGCGCGGACCATACATGCCTACGGCATGGACTTCATCGATATAGGTCATGGCGCCGAACTCGTCGGCGAGGTCGCAGATTTCCTTGATCGGGGCGATATCCCCGTCCATGGAATAGACGCTCTCGAACACGATCAGCTTGGGACGCTTGCGGTCCACCTGGCTGAGCAGTTCGCGCAGATGCGCCACGTCGTTGTGGCGGAAAATCTTCTTTTCCATGCCGCTCTGGCGCACGCCCTGGATCATCGAGGCGTGATTGAGCTGGTCCGAGAAGATCACGCAATCGGGCAGCAGTCGGGCAATGGTGGAAATACCGGCTTCGTTGGATACGAAACCCGAAGTGAACACCAGGGCCGCTTCCTTGCGGTGCAGGTCGGCGAGCGAACGCTCGAGCTCGACCAGCGGGCGGTTGGTGCCCGAAATATTGCGGGTGCCGCCGGCGCCGACGCCCATGGCGCCTGCCGTGTCCTGCATGGCCTTCACGACCTTGTCGTGCTGGCCCATGCCCAAATAGTCATTCGAGCACCAGATGGTGATTTCGCGCGCATTGTCCGCGTCGTCGCGGTAGATGGCGCGCGGAAAACGTCCGGCGATGCGTTCGAGGTCGGCAAAAACGCGATAGCGCTTCTCTGACCGCAGCGTGTCCACTGCTTCCTCGAAAATACCGCGATAATCCATGGAACTGTCCTTTGAGCCTGCGTCCGGATCGATAACGGTCTGGGCTGTCAAGTATACTGCGGAGTAATTAGCCGACCGGAGTAGGCGTTGAAATAGGTCAATTCGACGCGCGCGCTTTCCCGGGAAGGGCCCCAGTTCGAGCCAAAAAGCGCGTCTAATTAAGACTCATTCTAAACGGAATGGGCTGTGCTGCCAACCTTTTGCGCTCGTTAAGCTGCCGCATTCTTGCGCACCACGCCTAATTGTCGGGCGCACAGTATTAACCGGGCCGCATGCTGGTAGTTGCCAGTATTTGCAAGGTGCGCTTAGATCACCTCAGCCATCGCATGGCGTACGAGGGGTCGTATCGTGAAGAGTTTTTCATCTTCAAGCTTTGCCGGGCACCATGGGGACGCGCTGACTTTGGCCCAGGCTGCCACGCGCCGCAATCCTCAGGCGCTGTTCACTGATTTCCAGTGGTTCCTTTACCAGGGTCGGGACACGGTGTTCTTCACCGCCTTCTCCACCACCTCCTATGATGAGGACGGCCTGGCCAATATGGTGGCCGAAATGGTGGCGCTGGCGCCCCAGCTGACTCATGGTTTCGTTGGCGCCCAGCCGGGTCAGCCCTTCCCGAAACACCTGCTCGATGCGATCACTTCGGTCGAAGTCGTCGATGAATTCGACGGCTACCCGGATAAATGGCTGAGCAAGTCGACCGACATCTTCGAGCGAAACGACCTCCCGCTGTTCCGCGTTATGGCCGCCGTCCGCCGCGATGGCCCGGACGCCCAGGGACGCGCCGCCATTCTGCAGGTGCGCTCCAGCCACGCCCTGCTGGAGGGATCGGACTCTGCGCTCCTCACCCGCTCGGCTTCCGCCGGCCACGGCGTTCAGTCCGACAAATCCAATAAACTGCCATGGACTGATCGCCTCAAGAGCGCTGTGCGCGGCTGGTCGACGGTCGCGATCTATCTCCTCGCCGCAAATATCCTCGCCCCGCCCGAGCGGCCATGGGGGTTCAAGACCCTCGCCCTCGAGCGCCATCGCCTGCGGCGGCTGGCCAACAAGCTCGGCGTGCGCCAGCGCTCGCTGATGTTCGCCCTCGTCACCCATGCGCTCAACGGCGAGGGTGAAGAAAAGCACATGAGCAAGAAGGTGATCGGCGCCGCCTACACCATGCTCGACACCAAGCGGAACAGCGCCGACGACGATTTCTTCCGCGTCCGCGCGCTGGAAGCAAAGTTCAAGGTGATGGAGGATTTCGTCGCCTATGTCCGCGCCGTCGACGACACCGTGGCCGGCATCGAGCAGAAGGACATCACCTCCTTCCAGGTGGTGGTCAATTCCATGTTCAAGGCCATGCGCGCGCTCAATCGCGTCATTCCGGCCCTGCCCAACAAGCGCTTCTGGCGGTTTAACGGCGGCATGCACATCGTGCTGACCCTTGTGCCCCCGCACCGCACCTATGGGCCGATGACACATGGCATGGTCGAGCCGCTTTACTGTGGCGCCTGGCACACCGAGGTCAACATCTGCACCTTCTGTCCCGGCCGCGACTACGTCACCCTCAACTTCTCCATGGAGCAGCGCCATCTCGCCAATGTCGACAAGATCACCGCGCTCCTCGATGAAGTCGAACGGCGCGACGTGACGCCCCACACCATGGCGCCCTCGGTCGAGAAACTGCGCTAGTCTTTACGCCTCGCGCCGGAGCACGAACAGGAACGGGGCAGCATGCCCCCGCATATCCATCGCGCCGACCACCGTGTCCCGATCCACCCGGCGGAACACATCATTGATCGGCAGCGCGTCGTAGATCATCGTCGCGGAAACGACGCCGCGATACTCAGTCATCCGCAGCCGCGCCTTGGGTTTTGTGGTGCCGGCAATAAGCGCAGCAGCGCGGACAAGGCCAGGGTTCGCCAGGTTTTTCGCGAGGCCAAGCCATGAGGTCATCAGCCCCAGCGGGATCCAGGCCGGATCGACGGCGAAGTGGGACCCGTCGCCCCGGCCAAAGATCAGCGGATGGGCGCCGTCAGCGTCATCAAACCGCTTGCCGTGCCAGCCCGCCTTGGCAAGGAGGCCATCGAGCGGATGGCCAGTTGGCAGCTCCGCTCCGCGCCAACGCCCCAGCATGTCCTTGATCGCAACCGCCGGTAGACCGTCATAAAAGGCCAGCGCCGTTGCTGTGTCCGTCCCGCGCTCCAGCGCGCTGAGATCAGCGCCTTGTGTGTGTTCTGCCACTGATCTGCCCCGATAGACCGCGTCTGCTTCCGATATAGTCCGAGCGCCGCGCAATACCTAGCGGCATGCCGCAAATCACCCCTCTGCGATCACGGCGGCGAAGCCCTCTTGCTTACTGCTTGATGTACGTACATCAAGCCATCTTGCGGCCCGCCAGTCTTGCCGCTATCACTCTCATATCGCCCATAAACGCGCGGAACCGCTAGAGATGAGCTCCTTCGCCACCTATCCCAGCCTGCGGGATCGCCCCGTGGTCATTTCCGGCGGCGCGTCGGGCATCGGCGAGGCTCTCGTCCGCAACTTTGCCGCCCAGGGCGCCCGCGTCGGTTTCGTCGATATCGCGGCCGAAGCCGGACATGCCCTCGCGGCTGAACTCCAGTCCGCCGGCCAGTCCGTGCTCTTCACCCCGGCTGATGTCACCGACACTGCCGCGTTTCAGGCCGCTATCGCCGGCTTTGCCGCCAGCCACGGCGATGCGCGCGCGCTCATCAACAACGCCGCCCACGACCAGCGCCACGACTGGCGCGAGGTCACCCCCGCCTATTGGGATGAGCGCATCGCGGTGAACCTGAAGCACTTCTTCTTCGCCATCCAGGCGGTCGCCCCCGGTATGCAGGCCGCCGGCGGTGGCGCGATCATCAATTTCGGCTCCATCAGCTGGATGATCATGACGCCCTCTATTCCCATCTATGAAACCGCCAAGGCCGCAGTCCATGGGCTCACCCGCTCCATGGCGCGCGAACTCGGCCGCTCGGGCATACGCGTCAATTCCCTCGTGCCCGGCGCCGTCATGACCCAGCGCCAGCTTGATCTCTGGATCACCCCCGAGGACATCGCGGCCATCGACGCCCATCAGGCCGTGCCGGGCCAGCTCGCTCCCGATGATTGCGCCCGCATGGCCCTTTTCCTCGCTGCCGACGACAGCGCCATGATCTCCGGCCAGCATTTTCTCGTCGACGCCGGCTGGGCGAACACCTGAGAGGCGAGGGCGTCGGTGTCACCGGCGCCGCTCTTGCACTCCTGAACGATTCACTCCCGCTCACTCCGCGCGAGATCCCGCCCAGCACGATCCCCGCGCGCAAATTTTCCTCTATCGCAATACTCGTCCCATTTTCCTACAGGCCTGTCCCGGTGATCTATCTCACCGTGAACTGGATTGCCCGGACAAGCCGGGCAATGACGGAGCGGATGGTGCGGGGCAGGGGCAGCACCAGGGGGAATTGTTCAGGCGCATCACGGACGCAAAACAGCTCTGATCCCTATGGGATCTCTATCCGGCAACCACCAATCTCAGTTCGACCGTCATCACCGGGCTTGTCCCGGTGATCCACCTCACCGCGAACTGGATTGCCCGGACAAGCAACCGTGGACATCACTGTTGGAATGCCGGTTCCTGTCGGGCGATGGCGTTGAGGATTGTGATGAGTTTTCTCACCGTTGCGATCATGGCGAGTTTGAAGGGTTTTCCGCGCAGGCGCAGTCTTTGATAGAAGCCGCCGAGAACGGGGTCTTTCACCTTGATGGCGCTGAGCACGGCCATGTAGGCGATATCGCGCAGATGTTTTCGTCCGCCAAGACAGCGGCCGTTGCGATCCGATGCGCCCGATTGGCGGGCATAAGGGGCAACGCCGATGAGTGCTGCGGCCACCTTGGCGGAGACCTTGCCGAGCTCGGGCATGTCGGCCAGTAAGGCGATCGCCAGAACCGGACCGACGCCGGTCACCTGCCGCAGCCGCGCCTGGCGCTGCTGGAGCTGGCGATTGTCGGCGAGAAGGGCAGTGATGGCCGCTTCGATGCGTTTGATCTCCAGGGCGATGGCCGCCAGACGCTCCTCGATCAGGCTGCGCACAAGCGGCTCGTCGATGGTATCGAGCTGACTGACAAGGCCGCTCTTTTCCGCAACGATCCGCCGCCGATGGGCTGTGAACGCGCTCAGCCTTTGTCGGATCGGATCAGACACATAAGGGGTCAAGCTGGCGCGCACGGCCTGCAGATAACGCGCGATCAGAGCGGCATCGATCTTGTCGGTTTTGGCCAATTGGCCGATACCCCGCGCGTAACTGCGGATCCGCGCCGGGGCTAGAACATGCACTTCAAGGCCAGCGGCATGCAGGCTCTCGGCCACGCGGGCTTCATAGCCTCCCGAGGCTTCGAGCCCGATGGCCAACGGCCCCAGTCTGGCCAGGCGCTGCGTCAGCTCGGCGAGCGCCTCCGGTCCAGTGCTGCAACGCCAGGATTTGCCAGCGGGATGGGTATGAACGTCCAGATGCGTCTTGGAAACGTCGATGCCAACGAAGAGGGTGTCGTGTATCATGACCTTGCTCCCAGGCTTGTGGTGCGGGCAACAGCCCGATCAACCGTTCGGGGTCAAAGGGAGCAGACAGGGCCTTGCTCGTCCTCGGCTGTGACAAACCAGCCGGACAAAACGGCCTCCTGACTGCATCAGCCGGGATGCGCAACCCGGCTGATGCCACCACTAAAGCACAGATCCTCCACACAAGCCGGGCAATGACGATGTGGATGGGACGGGCGAGGGGCACGATTTGCCTCGTCGCTCCGGCGCGGGGGCGGCCCATTCGCGTCTCTGCACGCGTTTTCCCTCCCCCCATCGCCCCCTAACTTGTCAGCACAATCCGCATCAATTCCGCCGTATTCCGCGCGCCCAGTTTTTCCATCACCCGCGCCCGGTGCACTTCGATCGTGCGGTGCGAAATGTCCAAAGTCCCTGCCGCCTCCTTGTTGGACTGGCCATTGGCGATCAGCTGCAGCACTTCGCGCTCGCGCGGCGTCAGCTGCGCAAAGCCGCGCACTTCGATGGCGCGCGCTCCCCCCTTCGTCGTCCCCAAGTGCACATCTCGTCGCAACTCGTCGCGGACGATGGTGAGCAGATTCTCGGTGTCGATCGGCTTGCCCACTACATCGGTGGCGCCCAGCTTCATCGCCGTTACCGCCGCATCCAGTTGCGGTGCATTGGCGAGCATCACCACGACAGTCCCGGCGCGAAGGGACTTGACCCGGCAACAGCGGCAGCGCGCTTTCCTCCCCGATCACCAGATTGATCACCGCGACATCTGGGCGCCGTCGTTCGAGGCTGGAAATGAAGTGGGAGCCTTGAGAAAATGTCGTCTGAAATCCCTCGAGCCGGAAGAGCACGCTCAGGCCCTCGCAGGTTGTCGGATCGCTGTCGACTATATGAACCAGACGGTCTTTGTTGAGGACGGTATGGTAGTATTTAGAGGCACTTCCACCAGTGAGATTCAGCTCGAATGTATTTTTACTCAATTTTATCCCCATCGGTTGAATTACTGCCATAGGTCAAACTATTGTGATTGACCAAGTAACGACATAACTCTTAGTACTAACTGCCTGAATTATCTTCGGTCGTATTAATCCGAACCACAGTAGAAGTACGTAAATGGGTTTACTTATCTGCCTTATAGGATAAAAGTCCTAATATTTATTGTCAATTGCAATTTTTTCCTATGCATCAGTCAGATAGAAAGGCGGCCGGAGAGTGTCCGGCCGCCCTCTGATAATTTAAGCGGGAAATTTATTAGCGCGGGTTAGCGCGCAGCGCGTCGCGAATCTCGGTCAGCAGCACTTCTTCCTTGGTCGGGGCAGGGGTGGTTTCCACCGGCTCCTTGGCAGCTTCGCGCTTGAGGCTGTTGATGCCCTTGACCACCATGAACAGCACGAAAGCGATGATGGTGAACTTCACCACGGCATTGATGAACAGGCCGACATTGAGGGTTGCGATGCCGGCGTCCTTGGCGGCAGCCAACGAGGGAACGGGCAGATCGTTCGGGTTGGACAGCACCACGAACAGGTTGGAGAAGTCGATGCCGCCGATGATCAGGCCGATCAGTGGCATGAAAATATCATCCACAATCGACGAAACGATCGCGCCAAAGGCCGCGCCGATGATCACGCCGATGGCCAGATCGATCATATTGCCTTTGACGGCAAAGTCGCGGAATTCCTTGAACACACTCATAATTTAGCCCTCTCATGGGTTTCACACGCCCTTGAGGGCGCTCGTTAGGTGCACCGACAACAATTGTCGAGCTTTCGGGCTTTGGCAATGCCCACTCTGTTGAACTTGCGCTGGGCGCGGTCACGGCGGATAAACGCACTTTAACGAATACGCAACCATGGCCTGATCATGCCGCTCCCAGCCGACGATGTTGCCGCCAGTTTGCGGCTGGCCATCGACTTTCTGCCCCAGGGCGTCGCCGTTTTCGATTCCGGGCTCCGGCTTGTCGTCTCGAACGAACGCTACAACACCCTGCTTGCCTTGCCGGCCGATCTCATTCGCGAAGGTGCGGCCCTGTTCGACATTGCCCTGTTCCTCGCCGAGCGGGGCGATCTGGGCAGTGGCGACCCCGCGCGTCTCGCCATCGAGCGCATCAATTACCTGACCGCGGCACCCACCACCGTCACCCTGCGCATTGCCAATTCCGGCCAGTCGCTCGAATTTTTCTCGACCCGCCTGCCCGATGGGGGCCTTGCCGTTGCCATCTCCGATGTCACCGATCGGGTGCGCGCCGAACGCGAGCTCGAGCGGGTCAATCTGACGCTGGAAGGCCGCGTGTCCGAGCGCACCGCCGCGCTCACCCGGGTCAATGCCGAGCTTGAGGTGGCTCGCGCCAAGGCCGACGCCGCCAATCACGACAAGACGCGCTTCCTTGCCGCGGCCAGCCACGATCTGCTGCAGCCGCTCAACGCTGCGCGTCTCTACACCTCGACCCTGATCGAACGCGCGAAAACCACCGCCTTTGCCGAGCTGGCCAATTCCATCGAAGCCTCGCTGACGGCGGTGGAGGACATCATGTCGGCCCTGCTCGACATCTCGCGCATCGACAGCGGCACCCTCAAGCCGATCCCGAGCGTCTTTTCCGCCCGCGACCTCACGCGCAAGATGGAGGTCGAGTTTGCTCCGCTGGCGCGGGAACACGACGTGACCCTGCGCACCGTCGGCAATGACGCCGCAATCATCGCCGACCGCACCCTGGTCGGCCGCATTGCGCAGAACCTTGTCTCCAACGCCATCAAATATACCCCTGCCGGCGGCAAGGTGCTGGTCGGCGTGCGGCGGCGCGGCAATCGCGTCCGCCTCGACGTCATCGATACCGGCATCGGCTTCAATCGCGACCAGCACAAGCTGCTGTTTGCCGAATTCTCGCGGCTCGATCGGGGCGCCCGCATGGCACAGGGTCTGGGGCTTGGGCTCTCCATCGTCCAGCGCCTCGTTGCCGCCCTTGGCCTCACGCTCGAGCTCGACAGCAAGGAAGGCAGGGGCTCGCGCTTCTCGCTCTATCTGCCGGCCGCCCGCAATCAGCGTCCGGCCGCCGGCGCGGTGCCGACACCGCCCGAACCGGTGTTCGGCTCCTTTGATCTGAAAATCCTCTGCGTCGACAATGAGGAAGCGATCCTCGAAGCCATGCGGGGTCTGCTTGAACATTGGGGCTGCGACGTGCGCACGGCGCTTTCGCTCAAACGCATCGACAGGGAACGCCTGCTCGAAGGCTGGTACCCCGATCTCGTGCTGATGGATTATCATCTTGACCAGACGTCGGGCCTCGATGCCATCGAGTGGCTGCGCCACAATCTGGGCGGCCATCTTCCGGCAGCCCTCGTGACCGCCGATCGCACTCCGGCTGTCCGGGCGCTGGCCGAAGAGCGCGGCATCGCCGTCATCAACAAGCCGGTCAAACCCGCCGCCCTGCGCGCCACCATTTCGGGCCTCTCAAAGAGCGGTCGGGGCTGAGCCGACAGTAAAAATCCGGCGCCCCTTTCGGGACGCCGGATGATCTATTGGGTTCTACCCTTGGGTCCGGATCAGATCCAGTACGGCGCAACGCCGTAATAGTCATAGACACGGCGACCGTTTTCTTCGGTCCAGTAGCTGTCGTCCTCGCGCTCATAGCGCGGAGCGCCTTCGAGCTGTTCCTTGCTGATATCGATGCGATACCCGCCAAGGCTCTGGTCATAGTTCAGCTTGGACCAGGGGAGGGGGTAATGCTCGTCACCGATCCCGAGGAAACCGCCAAAGCTCAGCACGGCATAAGACACCTTGCCAGAGCGTTTTTCCACCAAGAGGCGCTCGATCGAGCCGACATGTTCGCCCCGCGGGTCATAGACCTTGGTGCCTTCAACCTTGTCGGATGCGATCAGGTCATGGGTTTCCTTGACGTTGGCATCAGTCGTGCGAATGTCATCATAAGCCATGATGGTCCTCCTTCAATTTGCGTGTGATAGGAGAACGGTTGGAGGGCGTCAGGGTTGCAAAATTAACCCGAATTTCCTCACGCGACGAGGCGCGGCCGCGTCGTCGGCTTGGGCCCGTTGGCACTCAGAAACGCAATGAAACCAGCGATATCGAGCGGTCGCGAGATCAGATAGCCCTGCACGTAATCGACCTTGCCATTGGCCCGCAGCGCGTCGAGCCGGGCTTGTGTTTCCACGCCTTCGACCACCACGATCCGGTCTGATGCGGACACCATGTCGATGGCATGGTCGAGCATGCGCACCAGCACGGAGTCATTGGGCGCCATGGCAAAGGACCGGTCGAGCTTGACCCCATCCACCGACACCGCCGCCAGATTGCGCATAGACGAATAGCCGGCCCCGAAATCATCGATGAAGATCCGGACGCCGGCGCTGCGCAGTCGCTCGATTTCCGCCTGGGCAGTCTCCAGCTGGATCTCCTGCGTTTCAACGATCTCGAAGATCAGGCTGAACGGCCCACCCGGCGCGAGGAACGGCGCAAATGTGGTCAGCAAGGGTTCCGCCTGGAGGTCGCGCGGGAAAATATTGAAGCTGACATGCACGCGCTGGCCCGGCTTGAGGTGCTGGGTCAGGTCCTTGTGGGCGCGGTCTGCCACCAGCGTGGTAAAGCGCTGCGTCAGCCCATGCTTTTCAATCAGTGGGATAAATCTGTCCGGCGAGACCAGCGTGCCGTCGATATCGCGCCAGCGCGCCAGCACTTCGCAACCGGGAATGCGGTCTCGTTTGAGGTGCAGCAGGGGCTGGTAGACGCATTCGATCGTGTCGGGCCCCAGCCGCCGCAGAAACCGGGTCTCGAACGACCAGTGGCGGGCGATAAAGCCATGCGCTTGCTGCGACAGCCAGGCCGCCAGCACCGCGCAGACCACCAGGGTCACCGCGATTGTCGCCATGCCGAGAGCGAACAGATCCGGCAGCCGCGCCTTGCCGACGAGGCAATGGACGCCGCCACTGTCGCAGCGCATCACGAACTGCGCAGCGTTAAAAAGGCCGAACCCGCCGGCGCGGGCCTGCTCGAGACTCTCATTATAAATGCCCGATTGCCCGCCGCGGTGCCACCAGCGCCCATTGGACGCGCGCACGATCAGCTCCATTTCAAGCCAGCGCGGCGTGGTTGTCGGCAGCGGGGGTGTGGGCACGACAAGGGCAAAACTGCCGCGCTGGGCAATGCTTGCCGTCAGCCCCTCCAGCCGCAGGAAGCTGAGGTCGCGATCCAACCAGAAGGCCATCTGGTGCGGACTCTGGGTAACAACTTCGGCTGCGCCCAGATCAACTGGCTGCGTAAACAGCCCCGAATTGACCGAACACACTGCCATCCCGCCGGGCGCATAGAGCAACTCGTTGATCCCGTCGGGCAGGAAGGCGATCCGGCGCAGCTCATCCATGAAGCCGGGGCTGCAGGGAGCCGTGACCAGCCTTGCGTCCATCTGGTCGAATGTGCCGAGCACATTGACGCGCAATTGCTCGTAGCCGGTCAGCGCCCGCGCCGTCTCCTGGCGCATGTTCTGCTGCACCTGTTCGACAATAAACCATGAGGCAAGGGCCAGCATTGCCCCAAAGGTCACCAGGAACAAAACGAGGCGCACCCCCTTCTGGTGCGCGCTCGAAATCAGGATGCTGATGAAGCCGCTCATCTCCGCCCTCCGGAATACAGCCTCAATCAAGCACTGCGCGGCGTCAAGCTGGCGTTAACGCGCGATGGAACTCTGCGGCGGACGCCAGCATTCCATCTCTCGAACAATGCCGCCAGAGTTTGGAGGAGCAAATGGTTTTCGAAAGTCTAAGGGCCCAGGCGGGCGCTGCCAATGCCCTGGCGCCGATGCAGATCGCCCAGCACACGTTCTTCACCGCCAAGGAAAAGATCGAGCTGCTCAATCAGCTCAAGGCCGAAGTTACCGGCGCCAATGCGGAAGGCGATGATCTGGGGTTCAGCCCCGAGGAGATCGACGCCGCCATCGCCCACGTCCGCGAGGGCGTTGCCGATGGTGTCGGCTCCGAAACTGTATTCAAGGGAGACTTCTGATGGCAACGGACGACAGACGACCCACCCCCACCGTGGCATCGGTCGATCATCTGGTCGACGAAAATGGCGCACGCATTGATGTCCCCGACGCCTCCCAGCTCAAGGTTGCCGGCGAACACGAGAACGTCGTGGCTGCCACCAGCCCCACCAATTGGTGGCTTTATGGGCTCGTCGGTCTCGCCATTGTCATCGCGCTGCTGTTTGTTATGCAGATGTTTTCGGGCGCTCCGGGCACCGATGTAGTCCCCAACAGCCCCACCGCCGCCCCGGTGGTCGAAACCCCAGCCCAATAAAAAACGCGGCCCGAGAGCCGCGTTTTTTTATTGCTGTACCGAACCTTAGCCGCGGATCGGCGAGATCTGGATTTCGACGCGACGGTTCTGGGCGCGGCCGGACTCGTTGGCGTTGGACGCGATCGGGCTCGTCGAGCCCTTGCCCTCGATGTAGAAGCGGCGCTGGTCGATGCCCTGGTTGGCAAGGATCGTCGCCACGGACACAGCGCGGCGCTGGCTGAGCGACAGATTGTGCTCGTTCGAGCCGGTGGAGTCGGTGTGGCCATAGACGTCGACAATGGTCTTGTCGAATTTCTTGAGCACCAGCGCGACCGAAACCAGGGTCTGGTTGAACTGCGGCTGCACGCTCGACTGGTCGGTGGCGAAAGTGATGTTGGACGGCATGTTGAGGATGACCTGGTCACCCACGCGCGTCACCGATACGCCGGTGCCCTGCAGCTGCGCGCGCAGCTCGGCTTCCTGCTGGTCCATGTAATTGCCGATGCCGGCGCCGGTCAGGCCGCCAACGCCAGCGCCGATCAGCGCACCAACGCGCGGATCCCCGCCCACGGCAGCACCCACGATGGCACCGGCCACTGCGCCGCCGCCAGCACCCAGCAGCGTACCGCCGGCAGTGTTGGAGAGCTGGTTCTGCCCGGTATAGGGATTGGTCGTGGTGCAGGCGCTCAGAGCCAGGGTAGCGGCCAGCGCGACGAGAATCTTGGATTTCATGTGTATCCCCCGAGGGTCAGAGATCTGGAAAAGCCGATGGCCCTGCAAGTCGATCTCACGACAAAGTAAAGAATCTGCTGAGCGGCCGTTGGTGCCCTTTGATTAAGGCAGGAACGTGATGCGGGAGGCAAGCTGAACCGGAGATGAACCCGGTCCAGGCCTGTATGCCGCGTCTACGCGCCGATCGCGTCCGGTTCTGCCGTTTCCGGCAGGTCGTAAAAGGCCCGGACCACGTCCCAGCCTTCCTTGGCGTCATCGACAATGGTGAAGAGCTCGGGGTCGGTGGGCGAAATCGTGCCCGCTTCCGCCAGCGCTTCAAGATTGATCGCCTTGCCCCAGAACTCGCGGCCAAACAGCAGCACCGGGATCTTGTCCATGCGCCCTGTCTGGATCAGCGTCAGCGTCTCGAAGAATTCGTCCAGCGTGCCGAACCCGCCGGGGAACACCGCCACCACCTTGGCGCGCAAGAGGAAATGGATTTTTCGCGTCGCAAAATAGTGGAAGTTGAACGACAGCTCCGGCGTCACATAAAGGTTCGGCGCCTGCTCATGCGGCAAAACGATATTGAGCCCGATAGTCGGCGCTCCCACATCGACGGCCCCGCGATTGCCGGCCTCCATTACGCCGGGCCCGCCCCCTGTCACCACCACATATTCGCTATAGTCCATGGTGGCAGAGGTCAGCGACGCCAGCTGGGCAAAGCGGCGCGCCTCGTCATAATATTTCGAGGCCTTCTCGAGATTGGCCTTCTGCACTTCGTTCTTGGCCGCCCAGGCTGGCTTGCCCGGTTCGGGAATGCGGGCTCCGCCAAACAACACCACAGTCGAATTGATGCCGCTTTCGCGCAGGCGAAATTCGGGCTTGAGATATTCAAGCTGGAAGCGAACTCCGCGAATGTCTTCCGATGTGAGGAACTCGTCATCGGCGAAGGCCAGCCGATAGGCCGCGCTCTGCGTCTGGGGTGTGGACGGCGCCTTGAGTGAGGCGGCGACGTCTTCCTTGGAGGTGCGCAGCGGCGTCGGATGGCGTCTGGCCAAATTTCGTCTCCATTATTGTCAGCGCTTCAAGCGCGAATACGCCACAATCGGGCGGCTTTACTTCAAGGGCATAACCAGCCCCGAAGCATCGGGCAAGGGCAGGGGGTCGCCATTCGCTTCACGACTTTGGAAGTCTCCATCGATGCGGCGGCGCATAAAATCCTCGCCCGCCTGCCGCGCGGACGCCTCGCCGATGGCCTTGTCGAGTTTCTCGTCTTCGGCCTCAAGCAGGCCTGGGCCTGCCTCTTCGCGGGCTGATGCTGGCCATGATCCTCGCCACCACGCTCTATTGGCCCGACACCGGCCTTAACCGCTACGACTTCTTGTTCCTCATGGCGCTACTCGTTCAGGCCGCCATGCTGGCCCTCAAACTCGAAACGATTGAGGAAGCCCGCATCATTCTCATCTTCCATCTCGTCGGCACCGGCATGGAAATCTTCAAGACCGCCATGGGCTCCTGGATTTACCCCGAGGATGCAATGTTCCGCATTGCGGGCGTGCCGCTCTTTTCCGGCTTCATGTATGCCTGTGTCGGCTCCTACATGGCCCGCATCCAGCGCATTTTCGACATCACCTTCACGCGCTATCCGCCAGTCCCCGTGACGGCGCTGCTGGCCCTCGCAATCTATGTCAACTTCTTCTCCCACCACTTCTTTTTCGATCTGCGCTGGGTGCTGTTCGCCGCCATCATCCTGCTCTATGGCCGCGCTTTCATGCATTACCGCGTCTTCCGCTTTCGCCACTCCATGCCCATGCTGCTGGCCTTCCTCCTCGTCGCGCTCTTCATCTGGATCGCCGAAAACATCGGCACCTGGTCGCGCGCCTGGATCTATCCGCATCAGGCAAATGGCTGGTCCATGGTCAGCCTGTCCAAACTCGGCTCCTGGTATCTGCTCATGCTGATCTCGGTGGTCCTGGTTACTCTCGTCCATCCCCCACGCCCGCGAACAGATTGAGCCCTCTCCATAAACGCCAAAACAATCATTTCTTGGCACCACAGGGGACAAGCCGAGGAGGACCCGCCATGACCACACGACCGATTCTCACAACTCTTGCTCTGCTCATGGGCACGGCAACCGCCATGGCCGAGCAGCTCCCCGAAAACTTCGTCTATCTCGCCGATATCGCCCCGCAGATCCGTCAGGACATGCGCTATGCGGGCGAGCATAATTTCGTCGGCCGTCCCATCACCGGCTATGAGGCGGGGGAGTGCATCCTCACCCGGCCTGCCGCCGAGGCCCTGCGCGACGCCGCCATCGAGCTGGCCGAACAGAACCTCGTCCTCCGGGTCTATGATTGCTATCGCCCCGCCCGCGCCGTCGCCGATTTCGCCCAATGGGCGCGCGACATCGAAGCGCTCGACATGCAGGCCGAATTCTATCCCCGCGTCGACAAATCCCGCCTCTTCGAGCTCGGCTATATTGCCGAACGCTCCGGCCACAGCCGCGGCAGCACGGTCGATCTGACCATCGAACCCCTCGACGCCAGTCCCGCCCCATGGCAGCCAGGAGACGCCCTTGTCGATTGCGCCCTCCCGGACCGCTACGCCGACAATGTCCTCGATTTCGGCACCGGTTATGACTGTTTCGACACGCACGCCCATCACGGGGCCGACGGCATCAATCCGGAAGCCGAGGAAAACCGCGAAATGCTCGCCGACCTGCTCGAACGCCACGGCTACGCGCCCTATGCGGAAGAGTGGTGGCATTATACACTGCGCAACGAACCCTTCCCCGACACCTATTTCGATTTCGTCGTTGCGGCGCGACCGGACTGACAGGGCCAGATAATCTCGGCATGACGCGCCTTATTCTCTTCAACAAGCCTTATGGCGTGCTCACCCAGTTCACCGGCGGGGAAAAGGGCGAGACGCTGGCCGACTATATCCCCGTGCCCGGCGTCTATGCCGCCGGCCGGCTCGACAAGGACAGCGAGGGCCTCCTGCTGCTTACCGATGACGGCAAGCTGCAGGCGCAGATTTCCTCGCCAAAGTTCAAGCAGCCCAAGACCTATTATGTGCAGGTCGAAGGCATCCCCGACGAGGCCGCCCTCAATGCCCTGCGCAAGGGCGTTACCCTCAAGGATGGTCCCACCCTCCCGGCCAAAGCCCGGATGATCGACCCGCCCGATCTCTGGCCCCGCGATCCCCCGGTGCGCTATCGAAAGTCCGTGCCCGACAGCTGGATCGCCCTCACCATCACCGAGGGCCGCAATCGCCAGGTCCGCCGCATGACGGCGGCCGTCGGGCACCCGACCCTGCGCCTCGTGCGCTGGTCTATCGGCAATTGGAGCCTCGACAATCTGGCGCCCGGCAAATGGGTCGACGCGCCCCCGCGCCGCGATCGCTAGTCGAGCAAAAATCCTTCGGCAGCGAAATCTTCCCACCCGCTCAGCTTCTGGCCGGTCTCGGTGTCGCGCCCTGCCTCGGGCGCCAGTTCGCTGGATTTCTGCTTTTTCGCCTCGCGCTTGACCTTGGCCTTCCATGCGGCCTGCCGTCGCCGCTCGGCCGTCGCCAGCGCATCTTCCTCGCGCCAGTTTTCCACCATGTCCCGTTCCTGCAGATCGGTCACATAGCCCGGCTCGAACACATGGAAGGTGATTTTCCTGGCCCGGCCGCGCAGTTTCACCGTCCGCGTCCCGCCACTCTGGAGCCGCCCATCCTTGAGCCAGCGATGCCGCTCGCTGGTCTTGATGTCGAGAATGTCCTCAATCTCGCGCGGCAACACGGGCAGGGTCTCGATCCCGACCAGCCCCTTGCTGACGATCTCGATCGCGGCGTCAAAGCGCTCCTTCTCGTCCTCGGCCATTTTGAGCACCAGAACCGTCCCGCGCACATCCAGCCGCCGGGCCGACTTGGTCCCAATCCGCGCCCGCATTTCCTGCAATATGCCCTTGGCGCGCACCGACGAGCCCAGCATGGCGCCGGGCGGCAGATCCCATTCATGGACCAGGGTCAGCTCTTGCGGTGGTTTCTTGGCTTTTGGCGGCATGCCGCAGAGATAGGCCAAAGCCGGGGCCGGTCAACCTTTGCCCGCCTCAAGATCGGTTGAATGGGCCGTTTCGTCGCGTGCGAACGCTTTTGGCCGGCTTTGCCATTGGCTTCGCTGGCGCTCTGTTTCAGCTTGGACGCTTGTGATTCTCCCGGCCAAATGTGCCGGAACAGGAGGACTAGGTCAGTGGCGGGCAAAATCCGTATCGGCATCGTTGGACATGGCAATCTGGGGCGCGGCGTGGAGGCTGCGATCACCAAGAACCCGGACATGTCCGTCGCCGGCATTTTCACCCGCCGTCCGCCGCAGAGCCTTGCCCCGCGCGTTCCCGGCACGCCCGTCTTTGCCATGGATGATCTTGCCGCCCACGCCGGCAATATTGACGTGCTGGTCCTCTGCGGTGGCTCCAAGGAAGATCTGCCCCGCCAGTCGCCCGAACTCGCCCAAAACTTCAACATCGTCGACAGCTTTGACACCCACGCCCGCATCCCCGAGCATTTTGCCGCCGTCGATGCGCCCGCCCGCGCCAACAACAAGACCGCGCTGATCTCGGCCGGCTGGGATCCCGGCATGTTCTCGCTCAACCGCGTGTTCGGCGAAGCCCTGCTGCCCGATGGCGCCACCTATACCTTCTGGGGCGATGGCCTCAGCCAGGGGCATTCGGACGCCGTCCGTCGTCTCCCGGGCGTCGCCAATGCCGTCCAGTATACCCGCCCGATCAAGGACGCCGTCGATCGCGTCCGCAGCGGCGACCGTCCCGATCTCACCACCCGCGAAAAGCACGTTCGCGACTGTTTTGTCGTGCTGGAGGCGGGGGCCGATGCCGAGGCGGTGCGCGAAGCCATCGTCACCATGCCCCATTATTTCGACGCCTACGACACCAGCGTCACCTTCATCTCCGCCGAGGAACTGGCCCGCGACCACGCCCGCATGATGCATGGCGGCTTCGTCATCCGCAGCGGCAACACCTCGGAAACCGAGCGCCAGGTCATCGAATATAGCCTCAAACTCGACAGCAATCCCGAGTTCACTGCCAGCGTGCTCGTCGCCTATGCCCGCGCCGTCCATCGGCTCAACGCCAAGGGCCAGTTCGGCGCCCTGACAGTCTTCGACGTGCCCCCGGGCCTCCTCTCCCCCAAGAGCCCGGAAGCCCTGCGCGCCGAACTGCTCTGAGCCTTCACATCTCGGTCAGCGCCTTGCCACGCCCCCCGGTTCTGCTGCCACCATGCCCCATCATCGGAGCCATGTTATGCGCAAGCTGATCCTGCTGGGAGTGTTGGGAATGGTGCTGACCTCGAACGCCGCCGCCGCAATCCTCACCGCCGTCGAACAAGGCGACATTCCCGCCCTCGAAACGGCCATTGCCGCCGGCGAAGACATCGAGCAGCGCAACGCGCGGGGCCAGACTCCGCTGCTCGTCGCCGTCTGGAATAATGATCTCGACGCCGCCACCCGCCTCGTTGCCGCCGGCGCCGATGTCAACGCCAAGGACGCCATCGACGACAGCCCCTATCTCGTCGCCGGCGCCCATGGCCGCGTGGAGATTTTGAAACTCCTCCTCGCCAATGGCGCCGATCTCGCCAGCACCAATCGCTATGGCGGCACCGCGCTGATCCCCGCTGCCGAAAAGGGCCACCCCGAAGCCGTTGCCCTCCTCATCGAAGCGGGCGTCGATATCGATCACGTCAACAATCTCGGCTGGACGGCGCTCCTCGAAGCCGTGATCCTCACCGATGGCGGCCCCACGGCCCAGCAGATCGTCAAGCTTCTCCTCGACGCCGGCGCCGACCGCACCATCCCCGACCGCGACGGCATCACCGCAATCCAACACGCAAAAACCCGCAACTTTACCGAAATCGCCGCCCTGCTCGAAGCCGAATAAATTTGCCATCCTGCTGACGCGTGTCGAAAATCGCGCAAACCACCCGTCGCGGGGAAAAGGGAGGGCAAAAATTGGCCGACACGATTTCCATCAAACCGCAGACCATCACCGCCTATCACGCTGTGCAGGCGCCGGAGGACCGGGATATCTGCGAGGCCCTCCGCGCCATCATCGATGCGGCGCTGCCCGAGGCGGAGAGCAAGATCTGGCATGCGCACCCGGTCTGGTTCCTCGCTGGCAATCCTGTCGTCGGCTACTCAAAGCTCAAAGGCGGCGTCCGCCTCCTCTTCTGGAGCGGCCAGTCCTTTTCCACTCCGGGCCTTGCCAGGGAGGGCACGTTCAAGGCCGCCGAAAAGCGCTACACCGCGGCCGACCAGATCGACGAAACCCTGCTCAAAAGCTGGCTGGCCGAGGCCCGCACCGTGCAATGGGATTACAAGAACATCATGAAGCGCCGGGGCCTTTATCGGCTCCTCTAGCCCACAAACGCCCGCTCGATCCCCGCCCATTTGCTTTCGTGCGACCCCTCGAAATTCTCCATTCCCGGCCGCGTCAGGCAGCCGCGCGGTTTGACATAGCTGTCGATCCGCCGCTCCGGCGCCTCGTGCCAGGTGATGTTGAACGCCCAATAGGTGGGGAAGAAGTAAAGGCTCGAATAGGGCAGATGGTCGTGGATCCACCAGGCCAGTTTCGTCCACTCGCCTTCGCCCTGAAACTGGTCCCAGAACGCCGGGATGACGATGCAGGCGGTCGCCCCCATATGCCCGTTGGCGTCGCGCCGGTCCCAGATATGACCAGCGTAATTGGCTTCATTGACAGCGCAATTATACCCCGCCTTGCCATCGCGCTGCATCTCATTGCCCAGCCCATTGACCTCCGCCGAGCGAAACGCCGACCGCACCGCCACGCGCCCAAACCGATCCTGCAGCGGCTCCAGCAGCTCCTCACAAAGCCGCGTCCCCGCCGCAATCGCCAGCGCGGGATCATCCGGCACATTGTTCAGCCCATGAACTGACGCGATGTCCGAAAACAAAAAATCCCGCATGAAAAAGCTCTTGGACAGCCTGACGCGTCCAAACTCAGTCAGCGATGAAACCGATGTCGGCTTTTTCATTTTTGGAAAGTTTCCCCTTAACGCGTCCCAACCAAGCCCGAGTTTCCCGCTGGGCATTCCCGTGAAAACGGGAATATCTGTTAAGTTGGCGCCAGACCGGACTTATCTACCGGTCCGGCTTCACAGCTACCCGTTTTAAGTGCCCTTAAGGGGCTGGGGCCGGAGTATGGCCGAGCTTGCGTTGGGAGAGCGTGCAATTGCAGGTTTCTCGGCTGTCGCGGTGATGCTTGTGTTTGATTCAGTAGCCGCTATTTGGAGCCCCTGCGCCCATCTTTGCTGCTCAGCGTATCCCTCGCTTGGTCGGTGATGGCTAACCCCGTATTCTCGCCACATTCACATTTGCCTCGCTATCCCTCTATGTGGGGTTGCGTAAGGCTGGCAATCCAAAACTCAGGGCGCCGTGGTCGATGAATCCATATCCTATGTTAGGCTGTGACCAGCCGTTGGTCCAAATCTGTCTAGAGAATTCTAGATACACCGCCTCTGGCCGGTTGTTTGGTATCGCAGAGTACTTGTCAGCATGCGCAATACTACTATTGGTCTTTCTGTCTCTGATTATCGATATCGGCTCCGGCTGAGCTTGGCTGGCTTTGGTGGGCAGCGCGGTCTGTTTGTTGCCGGGGCCGTGATCGGCATTCTGCTGATGTGTGTCGAGTTTTGGTTTATAAAGGGGCTGCCCGTCCCTGTCGGTTTGAATGATCTTCCGCTCATTCAACTAGGCTCTGTTGACAAAGTGTGGCATCCATATCCTTGCGGCGGCTAGGGCGAGGAAGGCCGCGAAGGACGTTGCTGTTTTGTCGAAGCGTGTGGCGATGCGCCTGAACTGCTTGAGCCTGTTGAACATGCGCTCGATGCGGTTGCGGTCTTTGTAGGCCTTGAAGTCGCATGGTGGCGGGTTCTTGCGGTTGGTTTTTGGTGGGATCACCGGAACGATGCCGCTCAGGAGTAGATCCTGGCGCACGGCGTCACCATCATAGCCCTTGTCGGCCAGGAGCAATCGCGGCTTGCCAACCGGCATGGCCATCAAGGCAGGAACGGCTGCATAGTCGGATGTTTCTCCGCCTGTGAGGACAAAGCCAAGAGGGCGTCCTTGACCGTCTGTGCGGGCGTGGATTTTGCACGTAAAGCCGCCGCGTGATCGACCAAAAGCCTCCTTATAAGTCCCCCTTTAGCGCCCGCTGCCTGAGAGTGGCCGCGCACCGTGGTGCTGTCGATCATGTGCTGCCAGTCATCGGTGAGCCCGAGTTCGACCAGGGTCTCAAGCAAGGCATCCCACACCCCTTGCTCGGCCCAGCGACGGAAGCGCACATAGACTGAGTTCCACTTGCCATAGCGCTCATGCATGTCGCGCCAGGGGCAGCCAACTCGCAGAACATGGAGCATGCCGTTCAGATATCGACGGTTATCTTGCGCTGGTCGGGACTTGCGCCCTCGCTCAGCCGGCAAGAGCTCCCCAATGAGCCGCCACTCTGCGTCCGACAAATCCCCACGCGCCAAAACCGCCTCCTAAAAAGCAGTCTTGAATCACGGCAAACCCGATTTGGGAATCCAGTTTGTCAACAGGACCTAGTTCTTGGCATCGCCTTTCTGGCTGTTGTGCTTTATTGTTGTTGGGTGGTGTTCGTGCAGCCGCCTGTATTCACAGCTAATTCTTCCAGGCGGTGGGCGTCGGTCATATACACTTCCATAGGTGTCGGGGACGAGGAGAAGTTGGCGGTGCTGGCCGATCAACTTCGGGAGTCCATAAAGCCGATGTTCGATACCGCTGGTCGCAGGACGCAGAAATCCTCTGATAAATCCCCAGAAGCAATTTCTTGGCTATGCATACATCTCTTGGGTGATCCGCGAATGGTTAGAGCGCTTGTTCGATCGGCACCTTGGACCGTTGAAGAAATATTCAATCAGTTTAGCGATAGGGATTTGAATAATATTCCTGTCATAGACTTGGCTTCAAATATCGGCACCGAGTTGATAGTCGCAACAGATTCACCATTACGATGGGAAATAACCGGCTACACAGGTTACTTCAAACACTTTCAGCCCATTGGGACAGCTGTGTTTAGTGACTCGGAGCTTGTTGAGAAGTTGTCGCCTTTTTGGGGGCCTCTTGCTCTGGTGGGCAAGTTTTCGTGGCGTATGGATCCAGACCAGCTAAGAAATTATGCCGCTGCTATACTGATCTACAGTCGAGACTTGGTGAGGGATCGTGCCCCACTGCGTGGTGTAACTGAGGCTTGGCCTCCACGCATATCCGGCTTGGCCGGGCTGGTCAGCGTGCGGGAACTGCCGGCAAGCTGACGAGGGGATCATCGCTCAACGGGGCGACGGATTCCAGCGTCATATATCTCGCCCGCTGAACCGCCCATTCATCGTTCTGTTCGAGCAGGATAGCGCCGACGAGGCGGATGATTGCGTCCTCGTTGGGGAAGATGCCCACGACCTCGGTCCGGCGCTTCACCTCGCCATTCACCCGTTCAATCGGGTTGTTGCTGTGCAACTTGGCCCGATGCTCCTTGGGGAAGCTCATGTAGGCGAGGACGTCGTGCTCGGCCTCATCCATGATGGTGGCAAGCTTGGGCACGCGAGGGCGGATTTGGTCGGCAACGGCGCGCCACTGGGTGCTGGCCGCCTCCGGCGTCTCCTGGGCGAAGGCCGTGGCGATAAAGGCACTGGCCACGCGGCGACCGCTCTTGCCGGCATGGGCGAGGACGTTACGCATGAAGTGAACGCGGCAGCGCTGCCATGTGGCGCAAAGCACCTTGGTGACGGCGGCCTTGATGCCCTCATGGGCATCGGAGATCACCAGCTTCACGCCTCGCAGGCCGCGGCGGGTCAGCTTGCGCAGAAACTCGGTCCAGATCGCCTCGGCTTCCGAGGTGCCGATCTCCATGCCCAACACCTCGCGCCGGCCATCGGCATTGACGCCCACGGCCATGATGGCGGCCACCGAGACGATGCGGCCGCCCCGGCGCACTTTGAGGTAGGTGGCGTCGATCCACAGGTAGGGCCAGTCGCCCTCGATCGGCCGCTCAAGGAAAGCCTTCACCCGACCATCGATCTCCTCGCACAGGCGGCTGACCTGGCTCTTTGAGATGCCGCTCATGCCCATGGCTTTGACCAGGTCGTCCACCGACCGGGTCGAGATGCCTTGGATATACGCCTCCTGGATCACCGCCGTCAGCGCCTTCTCGGCCAGCCGCCGAGGTTCCAGAAAGCCAGGGAAGTAGCTGCCCTTGCGAAGCTTGGGGATGCGCAGCTCGACCGTGCCGGCCCGGGTCTCCCAGTCCCGCTCGCGGTAGCCATTGCGCTGGACCCGCCGCTCGGCGCTCTTTTCGCCATAGCCGGCGCCAGTGGCGGCACCCACTTCCATTTCCATCAGCCGTTCGGCAGCAAAGCCAATCATCTCGCGCAGAATATCGGCGTCGGGGGCCTTCTCTACCAGCGAGCGCAGGTTCATCATCGAGTCGGTCATCGGTGGTCCTTCAGGTACAGGGTTGGCGTAAGCAACCAGACCTTACCGGAAATCCGTCGATGACCACCCAGCCGCTCGCTCGCTACGGCGCTCCTAATGGCGCGCTCGCGAGCGGCTTGACCACCTCAGTTACACCACGTCCCGGGACACGACCTGGTGAGGAGGAGGCGATTTGAGAGTCGTGCCCTTAGAAACGCGCTTGAAAGTTTAACTAAGGCCTGCATGACAATTAGCGACGTCAACGGACGGGATGCCGGGGTGTTTGATGATCCGGCCTTCCTGCGGTTCGAAATCGCCACAGAAGTTATTTCGGAGATAATAAAATTGCTGGATGAGGCGGGTTACGAATATCCATTCTGGTGGCGCGAAGACGAACGATCGATCATTTCCGATATCGCGGATGCGATCTTCGAAATGATTAATTACGCGGCCTCCGAGAAATACCCGAATGCCGCAAAGGCCGTTCTGATAGGTTCCATCACGTTTGATGAGGAATCTGGTGAGCTTGTAAAGACGTACTCAGAAGGGGTTTCAGCGAAAGCCACCGAGGAGCGGTTGTCGCTCGATCCGCCGGGCCATCTCAACTGAGCTGTGATTGATTTTATTCCGCTCTCCATCCGTTAAAGGGCGGTGTATGAGATTGTTATAGTGAAAGATGCCGATTGCTTCCGTTCATCGGACTTATGGCCCGAAACCGTCTACCGTTCGGAATTTTCGACGATGGCTGCCCGCCAGCGCTAGATTGCCGCCACTCCCCCCCATCCCCCTTGCATCTCCTCCCAAAAATCCGCATATAGCGCCTCGGGAGGTTGGCGCGGACGTGTTCCTCGTCCATCGGGTCAGGTCCGGAAGGAAGCAGCCCAGTCGAGATCCTCACGGGTCGATGCCAGCCTCCTACTCAGCCCCCACAAAATTTGCGGGCAAGAATGGAGAATCGGCCATTATTTTGTTGGCCCGATGCCCTATGATCACCGGATGATCGCAACCAGATTTCACTTCAAGCCGACAAGGGAAGGGCAGGATGGCTGACGCTGTAAGCACGCCCTATCTGGTGCTCGCCCGAAAATATCGCCCGCGCGACTTCTCCACCCTGGTGGGGCAGGACGCGATGGTGCAGACCCTGGGCAATGCCTTTGCGCAGAACCGCATCCACCACGCCTTTATTCTCACCGGCGTACGCGGCGTGGGCAAAACCACCACGGCCCGCATTCTCGCCCGCGCCTTCAATTATGAAGATGCCAATGGCCGCCGCCCCACGCTCGATCTCGAGGTCGAGGGCGAGCATTGCCGCGCCATCATTGAAGGCCGCCATGTCGACGTCATCGAGATGGACGCCGCATCCAATACCGGCATTGGCGACATTCGCGAGATCATCGACTCGGTCAAATATGGCCCGGCCTCGGCGCCCTATAAGGTCTATGTCATCGACGAGGTGCACATGCTCTCGACGGCGGCCTTCAATGGCCTGCTGAAGACCCTCGAAGAGCCGCCGCCTTATGTAAAATTCATCTTCGCCACGACCGAAATCCGAAAGGTCCCCATCACCATATTGTCGCGCTGCCAGCGCTTCGATCTCCGGCGCATTCCCGCCGACGTGATGACGGCCTATCTCGAAAAAATCCTCGGGCAGGAGAACATCTCCTTCGAGCCCGACGCGCTCGCCATGATCGTGCGCGCCGGCGAAGGCTCGGCCCGCGATAGTCTATCCCTCCTCGATCAGGCGATTGCCCACGGCGGCGGTACCGTGTCGGCGGCGACAGTAAAAGCCATGCTGGGCCTGGGCGATCGCGCCCGCATCATCGATCTCTTTGAAGATCTGATGGCCGGCCGCATTGCCGAAGCGCTGACCGCGCTGCGCGAGCTTTATGATCTCGGCGCCGATCCGCAGACCCTGCTGGCTGATCTCGCCGAATTCACCCATCTCGTTACCCGCATCAAAATCGTGCCGGCCGCGGCCGACGATGCCTCGCTGACGCCCGATGAGCGCATCCGCGGACGGGATCTCGCCCAGCGCCTCCACATGCGCGCGCTCACCCGCGCCTGGCAGATCCTCTTCAAGGGCAATGAGGAAACCGCCCGCGCCGGCAATGGCCTGCAGGCGGCGGAAATGACGCTGATCCGGCTGGCTTACGCTGCCGATCTGCCGAGCCCCGATGAAGTCATCGCCAAATTGAGCGGCCAGGTGCTCTCCAATGCGCCGATGTCGACGCCGTCTCCGCGCGGTCCGTCTGGCGGCGGTGGCGGCGCCTCGGCCATGCGCGTCGAAGCGCCCCAGCCGATGATCGCCACCAGCCAGCCCGCGCCGGTCACCCGCCCGCAGGCTGCCGCCCAGCCCGCTCTCGCCACCATCGCCTCCTACAAGGACCTCATCGCGCTCGCCACGGCCAAACGCGACGTGCTCGTCAAGCTGGCGCTCGAATCCAATATGCGCCCGGTCTCCTTTGAACAGGGCCGCATCGAAGTGGCGCTGGCCGAGGGCTCCGACCCCGGGATGATCGCCACGCTCGCCGCCCGCCTCCAGCAATGGACCGGCCAGCGCTGGCTGGTCATGGTGTCGACGCGTCCGCCCGAAGGCCTCACCATCCGGCAGGAGCGCGAGCAGCGCAAGGAAGCGGCCACCTCCGCGGCCTATGAAGACCCGCTGGTGAAAGCCATTCTTGAAACCTTTCCGGGGGCCAAGCTCGTTAACGTCACAGTGCGCGACGACGAGGCCGCCATTCCCGATATCGCCCCGCCACCCAACGAAGAGGATGACGAATGAAAGACATCATGGGCATGATGAAAGCCGCCAGCGAAATGAAGGGCAAGATGGAGGCCATGCAGGCCGAGCTTGCCGAGCTGGTCGTCGAAGGCCGCTCCGCCGGTGGCATGGTCACCGTCGCGCTCTCGGGCAAGGGCGAGATGAAGTCGCTCAAGCTCGATCCCTCGCTGATCAAGGCCGACGAAGCTGATGTGTTGGAAGACCTCATCATCGCCGCCTACAATGACGCCAAGGGCAAGAGCGAAGCCGAAATGCAGCGCCGCATGGCCGAAGTCACCGCCGGCCTGCCCATCCCCCCCGGTATGAAGCTGCCGTTCTAGTTTTTGGGACTGAGACGCAAAGCGTCGAGCGGGCAGAGTGCCACTTCCCTTCTCCCCTCGAGGGAGAAGGTGGCCCGAAGGGCCGGATGAGGGGGCCTCGCCGCCCGAATTTCGCGGCGCATTCCCACCCACCCGCTCTCAATGCTAACAGTCTGCTGACCAACTCACCCCAAACGCGACACAAAACACATGGCCAATGGCGGACCGGAAATCGAGCAATTGATCCAGCTCCTGGCACGCCTGCCAGGGCTCGGTCCGCGCTCGGCCCGCCGGGCGGTGCTGCATCTGATCAAGAAAAAAGAGCAGCTCATGCTGCCCCTTTCGGCCGCCCTTGATCGCGCCGTCGTGGCTGTAAAGACTTGTGAAACCTGCGGAAATATCGACACGACCAGCCCGTGCTCGATCTGCCGGGACCCGCGCCGCGGCGAAAGCGGCATGCTCATCGTGGTAGAGGATGTGGCCGATCTCTGGGCGCTCGAACGCGCCGGCGTCGGCTCGGTCCGCTATCACGTCCTCGGCGGCGTCCTCTCGCCCCTCGACGGTGTCGGCCCCGACGACCTCAACCTTAATCCCTTGATTTCACGGGCGTCTGACTATTCGGAACTGGTCCTTGCCATGAATGCCACGGTCGAGGGACAGACCACCGCTCACTACATCACCGACCGCCTCGCCGGCAGCGGCGTCAAGATCACCCGCCTCGCCCATGGCGTCCCGGTCGGGGGCGAGCTCGACTATCTCGACGAAGGCACGCTGAGCCAGGCGCTGAGGGCCCGCACAAACATCTAACTGTTTGCCGGCACTTCAAGAATTGCCCTGACGCCGGGCTGATTATCCTCGATGCGGAAGCTGCCGCCATGCAGCCGCGCCACGGCATTGACCAGCGCCAGCCCCAGCCCCGACCCAGCCTCGGACCGGCTTTTTTCTAGCCGCACAAACCGCTCCAACACCCGCTTGCGCTCGGCCTCGGGAATACCCGGGCCATTGTCGGCCACAATCAATTGCACCATCCCCCCAACGCTTTGCAGGGAAACAGTAATTTTCCCTGCGCTGCCATCTTCCGGCTTGGCATATTTCATGGCGTTTTCGAGCAGATTGACCGTGGCCTGGCCGATCAGCTCGCGATTGGCCCGCAGCATCACCCCGGGCTCCACATCGGTCACCACCTCGATCCCCTCGTCCTCGGCCACCGGCGCGTAAAGCTCGGCCATATCAGCGATAATCGCGCTGATATCGGTCTCCGCCAGCGCGCCGGACGGGGCACCAGCCTCGGCCCGGGCAATCATTAGCAGCGCATTGAATGTCCGGATCAGCCGGTCGCTTTCGCCAATCACATTCTCCAGCGCGTCCTGTCGGATCTCGTCAGTCGCCCCATCGCGCAGGGCGGCCTCGGCCTGGTTGCGCAGGCGCGTGAGGGGGGTCTTGAGGTCGTGCGCGACATTGTCCGTCACTTCCTTAAGTCCCTGGAGGAGCTGCTCGATCCGGTCGAGCATGGCGTTGAGATTGAGCGCCAGCCCGTCAAATTCATCATTGCGTTTCGTGATCGGCACGCGCTCGGCGAGGTTGCCGGACATAATCTTGGTGGACGTGTCGCGGATCGTATCGATGCGCTTGAGCACCCGCCGCGCCGTCACCCCACCAGCGATCACGGAAAAAAGGATAATGCCGGCAACGCCGACAAAAAAGCTTTGCAGGATGATCGCCGAATAGCCGCGTCTCTCGACCACGTCGCGGCCGACCACCAGCCGCATGCCGCTCCCCAGTTCAACCGAGCGAACGATAGCCACGCCCGAGCGCACCTCCGCCTCCGGCCCGGCGTCCTCGTTCAGCGGTCCGGCGCGATCATAGTCGAAGGTATAAACCCCTGGTTCAATGAGCACTTCGGCCGGAACCGCCACCAGATTTCCCATCAGGTACTGGCCCGAGGCATCGCCGAGATAATAGATCCCGGGACCCGGCTGCCGAGAAATCCTGTTGAGTGCAAAGGCCAGCCCGCGGACCCCCTGGTTGATCTCGATGCGCTGCAATTGCCGGATTTCCAGGTCGATGTCATCGGCCTGCTGGCGCTGGATCTGCACGCTCGACTGCCATCCGATAAACGCCATCAGCAGAATGGCGAATACACCGAAAATAGTGATGAATGTGGCGGTCAGCCGAACGGTCGAAGTGCGCCAGACCTGCGCGAACTCGTTCAATTCCTAGTCCCTGATCATATAGCCGGCGCCGCGCACCGTGTGCAGCAGCGGCGCTTCAAAACCCTTGTCGATCTTGGAGCGCAGGCGTGACATGTGGACGTCGATGACATTGGTCTGCGGATCAAAGTGATAGTCCCAGACATTTTCCAGCAGCATGGTTCGGGTCACCACCTTGCCGGCATGTTTCATCAGATATTCGAGCAGGCGAAACTCGCGCGGCTGCAGAAGAATAGCCTCGCCATCGCGTTCCACCTTGCGGCTCAGCCGGTCGAGCGAGAGCCCGCCGACACTGTAATGGGTTGCCGCTTCCACCGGGCTCGAGCGCCGCGCCAGCACTTCGACGCGTGCGAGCAGTTCGGTGAAGGCATAGGGCTTGGTGAGATAATCGTCGCCCCCAGCCCGCAGTCCGGTGACGCGGTCGTCCACTTCGCCGAGGGCGGAGAGAATGAGAACCGGGGTCGTATCCCCTTCTGCGCGCAGCGATTCGACGATGGAAAGCCCATCGCGGCGGGGCAGCATGCGGTCGACGATCAGCACGTCGTAATCCATGCCCGAGGCCATGGCATAGCCGGTCTCGCCATCAGCGGCGTGATGGGTCACATGGCCGGCTTCATCCAGCGCCTGGATCAGATAGCTCGCGGCCTCGCGATCATCTTCGATGAGCAGGATTTTCACGGCTGACGCTCCGCATCCTTGAAGAAAGGCCCCGGGGGTTGCCCGGGGCCGAGGTTTGATCAGGCGCTTTTACTCGGTAATGGGCAGCCCGATAAAGGTACTGTCGCCATTGCGCGCAACCTTGATCAGGGCTGTCTCCAGCCCCTTGCTGCGCACGCCCTCGATTGCCTTGTTGAAATCATCGGCACTGGCGATCGGCGCATTGTCGACTTCGAGGATCACGTCACCGACCGAGAGGCCGCGCTGGGCCGCCGGCGTGTCGCGTTCCACGTCCTGGATCAGCACGCCACCGGTGCCGTCACCATTGGGGACGAGAGTGAGGCCAAGCGTGGACTGGATTTCCGGCACTTCGGCAGGCGGGGTCGGCGTTTCGGCCGCGGCCACTTCCTGGTTGAGCTCTGTCAGAGTGACACTGAGCTTGGTCTCGGCACCGTCGCGCCAGATGGTCAGCTCGACGGTCGAACCCGGGGACTTGCTGGCAATGGTGCGGCTGAGGTCGAGCGCATCGTCGATCTTCTCGTCATCAACGGCGGTGATGATGTCACCGGACTTGACGCCGGCATCACCTGCCGGGCCGTCAGCAGCCGGCTCGCGCACGATTGCACCCAGCGGCTGGCTGAGGCCAACGCCGTCGGCGATGTCACGCGTCACGTCCTGGATCGAAACGCCGAGATAGCCCCGGGTCACCGTCCCGTCCGTGATTAGCTGGTTGACGATCTGCTTGACCGTGCCGGCGGGAATGGCAAAGGCGATACCGACATTGCCGCCATTGGGCGAGTAAATGGCGGTGTTGACGCCGACGACTTCACCATTGGTGTTGAAGGCCGGGCCGCCGGAATTGCCGGTGTTCACGGCCGCGTCGATCTGGAGGAAATCGCCATAGCTGGAGCCGCCGATATTGCGGCCCGAGCCCGAGATCACGCCAACGGTCACAGTGCCGCCGAGGCCGAACGGATTGCCCACGGCAACCACCCAGTCGCCGACGCGGCTGGCTTCTTCCTCGAAGGTAACGAAGGGCAGGTCTTCGCCGCTGATCTTGAGCACGGCAAGGTCGGTCCGCTCGTCGGTGCCGACGACTTCAGCAACCTGTTCGGTCCCGTCTTCCATCATCACCGTGACCTTGGTGGCGTCTTCCACCACGTGATTATTGGTCACGACATAGCCGTCAGCCGAGATGATGAAACCGGAGCCTGCCGCCATGAACTGGCGCGGACGGGCTTCATTGCCACCGCGGCCACCAGGCGCACCGGGGCCGCCGAACTGGTCAAAGAAGTCGCGGAAAGGATGACCTTCGGGCAGGTCAGGGAAATTGAACTGAAAATCGCGGCCGCGCTGAACCGTGCGGCCCGGCGCCTGGGCTTCGACCAGGATCGACACCACGGCCGGCTTCACCGCTTCAACGAGGTCGGCAAAACCCTGCTGCTGGGTGACCTGGGGAACGACGATCTGCGCGGCATTGCGCACTTCGGCATTGACGGCCTGTCCATTGAGGACAAAGGCGGTGGAAACACCGCCGACGCCAACCATCAGTGCGAGGGCGGAAGCGCCGAGCCAGCGGCGGGTACGCGAAATGAGTGTGGGACGCATGAGGACGAGTCTCCTTGCAAAAGCTCTCAACAGCCTGTGGGCTTACATATGGAACGTCCCGCCTTTCTGTGAAGTTGCGCCGACATTAAGCTTTGGCAATGTTGCAGGCAGGATTGCGGCAAACAGGGACCAAGCGCGGGCAGGGGCCTAGTTCCGGTCCCCCGGCTCTTCGCCCACAAGCCGCAGGCTGGGCTGTTCGTCGAGGCCGCCGTCCCATTTCGGCGGAATGGCCTTGGTGGTCTTGGCCCCCAGCTCGCGCAGCATTTCCACCTGCCGAACCACATTGCCCCGCCCGGACGAGAGCTGATTGCGCGCCTCCTCAAAGCTCGACCTGGCCTTGTCGAGATGGCTGTCCAGCTTGTCCATGGAGCTCAGAAACCCCGCCACTTTGTCGTAGAGCGCACCGGCCCGCTCGGCGATTTCCTCGGCGTTCTGGTGGCGTTTTTCGATGTCCCACACATTGCGCACGGTGCGCAGCACGGTCATCAGCGTCGTCGGGGTCGTCAGCATGACCCCGCGCGACATGCCGAATTCCACCAGTTTCGCATCATGCTGAATGGCCGTCGCCAGCGCCGCCTCGATCGGCACGAACATCATTACATAATCAAGGCTTGATCGCGCCGCGCGGTGATAGGTCTTGTCCGAGAGCGTGGTGATGTGGTTGCGCACCGAGGCGATATGGGCGCGCAAGTACTGGTCGCGATCGTCCTCGGTGCCGTTCACATAAGCGTCGAAGGCGTTCAGCGATACCTTGGAATCGATCACCAGCACATCGCCATTGGGCATGCGGATTTCGACGTCCGTGCGCAGCCGCTGGCCATCCTCGCCCGTATGGCTCTGCTGGGTAAAATACTGATCGCCCTCGCGCAGGCCCGATTGCTGGAGAATGGTGGAGAGGATCATCTCGCCCCAGGCGCCCTGGGTCTGCGAATTGCCCTTGAGCGCCCGCGTCAAATTCTGCGCCTCGGTGGTGATCTGCAGATTGCTTTCCACCAGTGCCTGGATGCGTTCCTTCATGGCCGAGCGATCCTCGATCAGGCCCCGGTGGAACTCGCCGATCTTTTCCTGCAGCGGCTTGAGCAGCACATCCACCTGCTCGCGGTTCTGCTTGGTAAATGTCTCGCTGTGGCTGCGCAGCACATCCCCGGCGATGGCCTTGAATTCATCGGTCATCTGCTGGCGCGCTTCGCCGAAACGCTTGAGATTGACCTCGTTTTGGCGGGCCTGTTCGTCGAGACGGGTGCGCATTGCCGCCAACTCCGCCATCAGCTCGCTGTTGCGACTGCGCTCTTCCTCGATGATGTCGGCCGACCGCTCCCGCTCGCGGCCCAATTCGAGGTCGAGCTCACGAATGCGCATATCGCGCTGGGCGAGAAGTTCGGTAAACCCGGCGCGCAGATTGTCGCTGGCTTCCTGGGCTGCGGCAGTAGCGCGCACCTCATTGGCCTGCGCCCAGGCCACCAGCATCCAGACGAAGACAAAGAGGACCAGCCCCAATACCGCGGCAACAGCCATGCCGGCAGTGATCGGCAGATCGCCGGCGGTGAACAGAAACGTATCAAGCATTTCCATGGAACGAGCCTATAACAGCCATTCGTTCACATAATGTTCTTTTCGCAGCTGGCGCAACCCTGCTCCGCAGTTGACCCGGCGCGGTCAAATACCATATCGAGAGGCAACTCCTTTTTTGCCGGACTTTTGCCATGGCCATCCGCCCTATCCTCATCATTCCTGACGCGCGGCTTCGCGCGGTCGCCGACCCGATCGTGGAGATCGACGAGGAGATCAAGACGCTGGCCAAGGACATGCTCGACACCATGTATGACGCGCCGGGCATCGGCCTTGCTGCGCCGCAGATCGGTGTGATGAAGCGTATCGTGGTCATGGACCTGGCCGCTGAAGGCGAGCCGGCTGCGCCGCTGGTGATGATCAATCCCGAGATCACCAAGTTCGGTGACGAGATCCAGGTCACCGAAGAAGGCTGCCTCTCCATCCCCGAACTCTATTACGAGGTGGAGCGCCCCTCCACCGTATCGGTGACCTACACCGATCTCGACGGCAAGGAAGTGGTCAAGGACGCCGATGGCAAGCTCGCCGTCTGCATTCAGCACGAACTCGATCACCTCGATGGCGTGCTCTACATCGACTATCTCAGCCGTCTCAAGCGTGACCGGGTGATCAAGAAGTTCGACAAGCAGGCCAAGCTGGCGGCTCGCTGATCGGAAGCGCCCTTTCCCCTTCTCCCCTCGCGGGAGAAGGTGGCTCGCGCAGCGAGACGGATGAGGGGGCACACAGCTTTGAAGCACCTCATATCCGCCCCTAGGGCACTCTCTCACAAGAGGGAGAGACAGTGGAGCCAAGTCACACCATGCGCGTCGTCTTCATGGGTACGCCCGATTTTTCCGTTCCGACGCTGACCGAGATTGTCTCGTCCGGCCATGAGGTCGTCGCGGTCTATACCCGAGCGCCCAAGCCGGCTGGTCGCGGTCAGGCTGAGCGCAAGAGCCCGGTACATCAGGCGGCCGACGCCTTCGGTATCCCCGTCTTCACACCCAAAAGCCTCAAGGGCGAAGCCGAGCAGGCCCAGTTTGCCGCGCTCGATGCCGAGGTCGCTGTCGTGGTCGCCTATGGCCTGCTGCTGCCCAAGCCCATCCTCGATGCCCCCACCGATGGCTGCCTTAACCTCCACGGTTCGCTTCTGCCGCGCTGGCGCGGTGCGGCGCCGATCCAGCGCGCCATCATGGCGGGCGACGCCCAGACAGGCATTGTGGTCATGCGCATGGACGAAGGTCTCGACACCGGCCCGATGGGCCCCACCGAGATTATCCAGATCAGCAAGGACATGACGGCCGGCGAGCTGCACGACCAGATGATGCGGCTGGGCGCCGATCTCATGGGTCGCGCCCTTGCCGCGCTCGAACGCGGCAGCCTTGACTTTACCGTCCAGCCCGAGGCCGGCGTCACCTACGCGCAAAAAATCGACAAGGCCGAGGCCCGGCTCGATTTCTCGAAATCCGCTGAAGAGGTGCACAACACCATCCGCGGCCTTTCGCCCTTCCCGGGCGCCTGGTTCGAGCTCGAACTCGCCGGCAAGCCGGTCCGCATCAAGACCCTGCGTTCGACCGTCGTCGATGGCACTGCCGCTGCCGGAACCCTCATCGGCCCCGATCTCACCATCGCCTGTGGCTCCGGCGCCGTTCGCCTCACCCAGGTGCAGCGCGAAGGCAAAGGCGCCATGGACGCCGCAACCTTTTTGCGCGGGGCAGGGACATTGCCCGCCACTGTCGTCGGCTGATGCCCCGCTTCAAGCTCACCCTTGAATATGATGGAACGTCCTTTTTCGGCTGGCAGCGTCAGGCTGATCGGATAAGTGTGCAGCAGGCGCTGGAAGAGGCGATCGCGCGGTTTTCCGGCGAAGCCGTCGGAACGCAGGCCGCTGGCCGCACCGATTCCGGCGTGCATGCGCTCGGGCAGGTGGCTCACTTCGATCTTTCGAAAGACTGGGACCCATTCCGCGTCCGCGAGGCGCTGAACTATCATTTGCGTCCGCATCCCGTGGCTGTGCTGACATGCGAAGCGGTCGGTGAGGATTTCGAGGCGCGTTTTTCCGCCACGGCCCGCCACTACGAATACCGCATCCTCAATCGTCGTGCGCCGGCGGTGATCGAGCGCAACCACGTCTGGCATGTGCCCATGGCGCTCGACGCCGACCTGATGCACGTCGCCGCCCAGTCGATACTCGGGCAGCACGATTTCACCACCTTCCGCTCGTCGGAGTGCCAGGCCAATTCGCCCATCCGCACGCTCGATCATTTCGCTGTGCGTCGGGAGCTCGATCATGTCGTGGTCACTGCCAGCGCCCGCAGCTTCCTCCACCATCAGGTGCGCTCGATGGTCGGCTCGCTGAAACTGGTGGGCGAGGGCAAGTGGACACCGAAAAAGTTCCGCGCCGCACTCGACGCCGCCGATCGCAGCAAATGCGGCGCCATGGCCCCCTCAAGCGGCCTCTATTTTATGCGCGTGGACTACCCGGCGGCCTAGCCGCAGCAGCGTGCGGCAGAGCCGCCAAGGTGTGCACACCGATGCCGGTGCCATGCGTCCCCAACCACTGCCCCATCCCTCCATCGTCATTGTCCGGCCTGCCCGGGCAATCCATCTCGCCTCAGAAAATGGACCACCCGGACAAGCAACCGTGGACATCACTGTTGGAATGCCGGTTCCTGTCGGGCGATGGCGTTGAGGATTGTGATGAGTTTTCTCACCGTTGCGATCATGGCGAGTTTGAAGGGTTTTCCGCGCAGGCGCAGTCTTTGATAGAAGCCGCCGAGAACGGGGTCTTTCACCTTGATGGCGCTGAGCACGGCCATGTAGGCGATATCGCGCAGATGTTTTCGTCCGCCAAGACAGCGGCCGTTGCGATCCGATGCGCCCGATTGGCGGGCATAAGGGGCAACGCCGATGAGTGCTGCGGCCACCTTGGCGGAGACCTTGCCGAGCTCGGGCATGTCGGCCAGTAAGGCGATCGCCAGAACCGGACCGACGCCGGTCACCTGCCGCAGCCGCGCCTGGCGCTGCTGGAGCTGGCGATTGTCGGCGAGAAGGGCAGTGATGGCCGCTTCGATGCGTTTGATCTCCAGGGCGATGGCCGCCAGACGCTCCTCGATCAGGCTGCGCACAAGCGGCTCGTCGATGGTATCGAGCTGACTGACAAGGCCGCTCTTTTCCGCAACGATCCGCCGCCGATGGGCTGTGAACGCGCTCAGCCTTTGTCGGATCGGATCAGACACATAAGGGGTCAAGCTGGCGCGCACGGCCTGCAGATAACGCGCGATCAGAGCGGCATCGATCTTGTCGGTTTTGGCCAATTGGCCGATACCCCGCGCGTAACTGCGGATCCGCGCCGGGGCTAGAACATGCACTTCAAGGCCAGCGGCATGCAGGCTCTCGGCCACGCGGGCTTCATAGCCTCCCGAGGCTTCGAGCCCGATGGCCAACGGCCCCAGTCTGGCCAGGCGCTGCGTCAGCTCGGCGAGCGCCTCCGGTCCAGTGCTGCAACGCCAGGATTTGCCAGCGGGATGGGTATGAACGTCCAGATGCGTCTTGGAAACGTCGATGCCAACGAAGAGGGTGTCGTGTATCATGACCTTGCTCCCAGGCTTGTGGTGCGGGCAACAGCCCGATCAACCGTTCGGGGTCAAAGGGAGCAGACAGGGCCTTGCTCGTCCTCGGCTGTGACAAACCAGCCGGACAAAACGGCCTCCTGACTGCATCAGCCGGGATGCGCAACCCGGCTGATGCCACCACTAAAGCACAGATCCTCCACACAAGCCGGGTGATGACGCGGGTATGGTGAGCCTCAAGGAATTCTACTTGATCCGGTAAGCGTCCTTGGCGGCCTGATAGCTCAGCTGTTTTGCAATCTCTTCGGCCGACGAGCGGCTGAGGCGGTTCTCGCCCACCCAGCGTCCCAAAAAGCCGCAGACTTCGCGCCGCCACACATCGTGCCGCGCCGGGATCGACAGTAGCGCGCGGGTATCGTCGTTGAACCCGGCAAGATTGTAGAAACCGGCGGTTTCCACCACCTGGTCGAGATAGCGGCGAATGCCCTGCGGGCTGTCGTGGAACCACCACGGCGGACCGATAAGCAGGCTTGGCCAATATCCCGCCATCGGCGCCAGCTCGCGCGCATAAGTGGTTTCGTCGAGCACGAACATGATGAGCCGCAGATTGGGCTCATTGCCACAGCGCGACAGCAGCGCCCGCAAACCGCCCACATAGTCCGTCGGTCCCGGAATATCGGCACCAAGGTCCGGCCCGCGTTCGCCGAACAGCAGCGGATCGGTATTGCGACGGGAGCCGGCGTGGATCTGCATGACCATGCCGTCTTCGACCGACAGCAGCGCCATTTCGGTCATCATCTGGGCGCGGAACAGCTCGGCATCGGCCGCGTCGTGCTTGCCGGCCAGGACCTTGTCGAGCAGCGCCTGCTTCTCCACCAGCGGCAAATCTGCCGTATTGGCCGTCGGCACGCCATGGTCTGTCGCCACTGCGCCAAAGCGGCGGAAAACCTCGCGGCGCTTGCGGTGGGCATTGATCAGCCCATCCCACTTGCTGACGTCCTCGCCGGTCAGCTCGCCGAACTTTTTCAGGTTCTCCACAATGGCGGGGCGGCTCGGGTCGGTGACATCGTCCGGGCGATAGGTGGTGCGCACGCGCCCGATATAGCCGTCGGCTTCCATCTTTTGGTGATGGGTGAGGGGATCGAGTGCAAATTCGGTGGTTGCGATCACCTCGACATTGAACCGGTCGAGAATGGCCCGCGGCAGCAATTCGGGCGTGCCCAGCTTGGCGTCGATGGCGTCATAAATGCTGTCGGCGGTCGCCGCTGACAGTTCCTCGGTGATGCCGAACACGGCATGGAGCGAGTGATCGACCCAGGTCTTCGAGGGCGTGCCGGCAAACAGGTAATAGTTCTCGGCAAACAGCCGCCAGGCCTTGCGCCCGTCGCCTTCCACCGGCTTGCCGGCCTTGCGGGGAATGCCCAGCGCGTCATAGTTCAACCCGCGGCTGCGCAGCATGCGCAACACATAATGGTCCGGCGTCAGGAACAGCGCCGTCGGGCTGGCAAAGCGCCCGTTGTCCGCGAACCAGGATGGGTCCGTATGCCCATGCGGGCTGACAAGGGGCAGGTCCTTCACCGCGGGATAAAGCTCGCGGGCAATAGACTGCGCGGGCTCGGATGCAGGAAAGAGGCGATCGGGATGAAGGTGCGATGGCTGGGTCATGGACCAATATGTGCCACGATCCCCCGCCGGTTTCAACATCTACCATACAAGATGACGGCTGTTAAAATTTAAGACAAATTAACCCCGATCTCAACCTGCCATTCGCGCCTCGACCCGCCCGGCGTAGGCTCTCCTCCATCGGGCGAGAAACAGTCCACCAAGGCGGCTGCCCATTGATGTTGCCGGTCGAAAGACCCAACCAATGCGAGGGAATAGCCATGGCCAATCTCGACACGCATAGTCTCCCCGAAGATCTCTCGAGCCTGCGCAGCCAGCTGCGCCGCTCCGCCCATGTCCAGCATGCCAAGCGCATGATGCTGGCCGCCGGTCTCAGCGCCTTTGGCATGGTCGCCATCGCCGCCGCCTTTCTCACCCGCATCGTCTGATCGCCCCGCTTTCCTCCGGCGCACCACATCGCCTATCATGGGCGCCGGGAGAGGGGACCGCCTATGCGTATTCTGCTGGTCGAGGATAATGAGGATCTGGGCGAGGCGATCGAAAAGCGCCTCCGCGCCGCCGGCCACAGTGTCGAATGGGTCCGCGACGGCGCCGACGTGGTGCCAACAGCCCAGGGGCAGGATTTCGACGCCGTGGCGCTCGATCTCATGCTCCCCAATCGGGATGGCATCAGCCTCATCGCCGAATTGCGCCGGGGCCGCTTCTCCGCTCCGATCCTCGTCATGACCGCCCGCTCCGAGATCGATGACAAGGTTAGCCTCCTTGATCTCGGTGCCGACGATTACCTCGTAAAACCCTTCGATCTCCGCGAGATGGAAGCCCGTCTCCGCGCCCTCATGCGCCGCACCGGGGGCCAGACCAGCAGCACGCTCTCCCTGGGCAATCTCGAACTCGATCTCGCCGGGCTCAATGCCTCGATCAGCGGCAAGGGCCTCGAGCTCGGCCGCCGCGAATTCCGCCTCCTCGAAATTCTCCTCACCCACGCCGGCAAAGTTGTCGCCAAGGAGCGGCTGATGAACCAGCTGTTCAATTTCGACGAGGCGGTCTCGGTCAACGCCCTCGAACTCCACATTTCCCGCCTGCGCAAGAAACTGGAAACGGCCCGCGTCGAAATCGGCACTGTCCGCGGCGTCGGCTATGTGGCGAGAGCCCTGGATGCCTGAACACTTTCTTCTTCTCCCTCCCCCCCGTGGGGAGGGTAGCAAAGCTCGGCCGTCCGGCCGTAGCGACGCTGGGGTGGGGGGCAGCATGTCTCGACATGCACTACCCCCACCTAACCTCCCCCTGAAAAAGGGGGAGGGACCCATCGCGCTTCGCTCGTCCATAGTAAGCCCCCAACCTTCTCCTCCCCCTCCCAGGGGGAGGCCGGGTGGGGGTGCGCGAGCCACCGGCTTCTGAGATGATGACCTCCACCTTCTCCATCCGCCGGCGCATTCTCGCGCTCGCCGTCGCGCTTCTCCTCGGCGCGGCCGTCGTGCTGATCATCTTCATCCAGAATTACGCCGATCGCGCCTCCGACAGGGCCTTCGATCGCCTCCTTGCCGCCTCTGCCCTCACCATCGCCGGCGCCGTGCAGGTCGAAAACGAAACTGTCTTTGTCGAACTCCCCTTCGCCGCCTTTGCCATGTTCTCCGGTCTCGATCGGGTGTTTTACGCCGTCGAGGACCCGGGCGCGCGCACCGTCACCGGCTACGACGATCTCGCCGCCGCCATGAGCGAGACCACCACTGCAGAACCCCATTTCACCGATCTCGTCTATCGCGATGAACTGGTGCGCGTCGCCACCATCGGTCGCCTGATCTCGACCGCCAGCGACACCGGCTGGGTCACCATCCACGTCGCCGAAACCCAGCGCCAGCGCGAAGCCCTGGCCGCCGAAATCCTCTCCAATTCCATCGTGCCCGTCATTGCGCTGACCCTGCTTGCGGTGGCGCTGGTCTGGTTTGGCATTTCGCGCATGTTTGCCCCGCTCACCCAGCTCGAGGAGGAGCTGCAGTCCCGCGCGCCCGATGATCTCTCCCCGCTCACCGTGCCGGTGCCGGTGGAGGTCGACCACCTGGTTTCCGCCCTCAATGTCTTTATGGCCCGGCTGCGCAGCGCCATGGAGCGGGTCAGCGGCCTCGTGGCAGAAGCCGCCCATGAAGTGCGCACGCCGCTGGCCTCGCTCCGCGCCCAGGCCGAAGTGGCGATGGACGAGCCCGATCCCGAAGCGCTGCGGGGCAGGGTGAAGCGCATCCACACCGGGGCGGTTCAGGCCAGCCAACTGGTCAGCCAGCTGCTTATGGACGCCACTATTTCCCATCGCCTCGAAAGCCAGGATAGCGAAACCACCGCCCTCTGGTCGCTCGTCGAGGAAGTCGGCACCCGTCTTGATCCCGATCTCTCGGACCGCGTCCAGCTTTCGCCCAGTCCGGCGGCCCGCACCGCCCGCATGCGCGGCGACCGCCTCGCCCTGCGCGAAATGATCCGCAATCTCGTCGACAATGCGCTGGTCTATTCGACCGGCGCGGTGGTGATTTCGGCCGAGCTCAAAGACGAAACCCTCGTGCTCACCGTCAGCGACAGCGGCCCGGGCATTGCCGAAGACGAAAAGATCGCTGTGCTCGAACGCTTCAAGCGGGGCAAGACCAGTGCCGGCGTGGTCGGCTCCGGTCTTGGTCTCTCCATTGTCTCGCGCGTCGTCACCGCCCATCGCGGCACGCTGCGCCTTCTCGACCGTCCGGGAGGCGGGCTCATGGTGCAGGTCGAATTTCCCGTCCTCGCCCAGCCCGCGCGCGGCGCAGGCGCATTGGCCGCCATCTGTCTCGCCATGCTGGCACTGGTTGCCACGCCGCAGGATGCGCTGGCCAAATCGAGCCACTATCCCGCGCCCAATGGTGCAACGGCCACCGTGCTCACCATTGCCGGCGTCACCGATACGCCGCTCTTTGCCGCCTTCATCGCCGGCTTCCAGCAGGTCTATCCCGATGTCAGCGTCGTCTACGAAGAGATGGATTCGCTCCCTCTTTACGAGCAGTTCCTTGATGGCTCCATGCCGGTCGTGCCGGACCTCCTCATAAGTTCGGCCTCCGATCTTCAGCTCAAGCTCGCCAATGATGGCCATGCCCTGGGCCACGACAGCCCCTATCTTTCCCAGCTCCCCGAATGGGCGCATTGGCGCAACGAGGTGTTCGGCTTCACCTTTGAGCCGGCGGTCATCATCTATAATCCCGACCGCATCGCCCCCGCGGAGGTGCCGCGCACCCATCTGACGCTCGCCGAACTGCTCGAGACCCAGACCGAGCGGTTTCGGGGCCAGATCGCCACTTATGACATCGCCCTCTCGGGCGTCGGTTATCTCCTTGCCGCGCAGGACCAGACCATTTCGTCCACCTTCTGGCGCCTCACCACCGCCTTTGGCCGCGTCAACGCCCAGTTCTCGGGGTCCAGTCCCGCCATTCTCAACAGCGTCGCCGATGGCAGTCTGGCCCTTGGCTACAATGTGCTGGGCTCCTATGCCTTTGCCCGCCAGGCCGATGGCGCCAATATCGAGATCGTCGTCCCCGACGATTATGTCCTCGTGCTCACGCGCTCCATGCTGATCCCGCGCAGCGCGCCCAATCCGCAGCTGGCGCGCGATTTCATCGACTTTGCGCTCTCTCCAACGGGCCAGTCCATCGCTGCGGGCGACACGGCCCTTGGCTCGGTTATCTCGGGTGGCGAGGGGCCGTGGACCAGCGAGGCCATCACGGCGCGCGGCCGCGGCGTCATCCAGGCCATCGCGTTGGGGCCGAGCCTGCTCGTGGCGCTCGACACCCTGCGTCGACAGCGTTTTCTCGACACCTGGCAGGAGATCGTTTCACCAAAATCCTGAGCAGAGAGTGCGCAGAAAACACCGCATTTTCGTTGACAGCTTCATGCGCAGGAATAATGTCCGCGCCAACTGTCCAAGGAGAACACATGCCCCACGCCGAGCTAGCTCAGATCATCGATACCGCCTTCGAAAATCGCGCCGAGATCAATTTTGCCACCCGTGGCGAAGTGCGCGACGCAGTCGAAACAGCGCTGAACCTTCTCGATAGCGGCCAGGCCCGCGTTGCCGAGAAAATCGATGGTGAGTGGCAGGTCAATCAGTGGCTGAAGCGCGCCGTGCTGCTCTCCTTCCGTCTCAATGACAATCAGGCCATGACTGGCGGCGCTCAGGGTTCGACCTGGTGGGACAAGGTCCCGACCAAGTTCGAGGGCTGGGGTGAGAACAAGTGGCGCGATGCCGGCTTCCGCGCCGTGCCGGGCGCCATCGCCCGCAAGTCCGCCTACATCGCCAAGAACGTCATCCTGATGCCCAGCTTCGTCAATCTCGGCGCCTATGTCGATGAAGGCACCATGGTCGACACCTGGGTCACCGTCGGCTCCTGCGCCCAGATCGGCAAGAACGTTCACCTCTCCGGCGGCGTCGGCATTGGCGGCGTGCTCGAGCCGCTGCAGGCCGCACCGACCATCATCGAAGACAATTGCTTCATCGGCGCCCGTTCGGAAATCGTCGAAGGCGTCGTCGTTGGCGAAGGCTCGGTCATCTCAATGGGCGTGTTCATCGGCGGCTCGACAAAAATCGTCAACCGCGCCACCGGCGAAGTCCATATCGGCAAGGTCCCGCCCTATTCGGTGGTCGTCTCCGGCAGCCTGCCCGGCAAGCCGCTTCCCGATGGCACGCCCGGCCCGAACCTTTACTGCGCCGTCATCGTCAAGACCGTCGACGCCCAGACCCGCTCCAAGACCGCCATCAACGACCTGCTGCGCGACTAAGCCGGACTGGCGCCTCAAAAGCGATTCACCTAATCTCGACATCGCGCCGGCCATCGGGTCGGCGCGATTGTCTTTTGAGGGGAAGACTCATGGAAACTCTGCAAGCGCTCTACACCACCACTTCGGGTCGCCTGTCGCGTAAACAATGGTGGCTTGGCGTCGTCGGACTCATCTTTGCCAGCATCGTGCTCAGTCTGCTTCTGGGCGTGGTCACCGGGGCCTTCATCGCTTCGATCATCACCTATGTGATCCTGTTCTACCCAAGCTGGTGCCTCGGCATCAAACGGCGCCAGGATCGCGGCAATGACGCCACCGACTTCAAGATTTTCATGGGCTTCTCGGCCCTCGTGACCCTGCTGCAGACCTTTGGTCTCGGCTTCACGGTGACCGACGTGGGTGGCGGGGTGATGGTGCCCACGCCCGACATGTGGATGAGCATTTTGATGTTGCTGCTCGCCGTCGCCGGTATCTACATGCTGGTCCAGCTCGGCTTCCTGCGCGGGACCCCGGGGACCAATAATTACGGGCCGGATCCGGTCACCATCACTGCCACTGCCTGATCGAACAAGGACGGGATTACCGTGACCACACTGACTTCGGACGATCCCGTCCGCCTCCTCGAACGCCTTATCGCCTGCCCCTCGGTCACTCCTGAAGAGGCCGGCGCGCTCGATCTCCTCGAAGCCGAACTTACGGCCCTTGGCTTTGCCGTCACCCGGCTGCGATTTGAGGGCGATGGCTCCTATCCCGTCGACAATCTCTTCGCCACGCGCGGAACCGGCGGTCGTCGCTTGCTCTTTGCCGGCCACACCGATGTGGTGCCGCCGGGCGACCACGCCCTCTGGGCTTCCGACCCCTTCACCCCGCGCATCGACGACGGCAGGATTTTTGGCCGTGGTGCCGCCGACATGAAGTCCGGCATCGCCGCCTTCGTCGCCGCCTGTGCCGCCATCCCTGCCGACGCCGGCACCATCCAGCTCGCCATCACCAATGACGAGGAAGCCGACGCCATCAACGGCACCGAAAAGCTCTGCGCCTGGATGAAGGACAATGGCCACGCCTTCGATTTCGCCATCGTCGGCGAACCCAGTTCCGCCGAAACGCTTGGCGACAGCATCAAGATTGGCCGGCGCGGCTCCTTCTCCGGTCGGGTCGTCGTCACCGGCTCCCAGGGCCACGTCGCCTATCCGCACAAGGCCAACAATCCCCTGCCGGTCCTCGCCGCGGTTGCGACAGCCCTCAGCAGCGAAAAGCTCGACACCGGCACCGAGCATTTCCCGGCCAGCAACCTTGAGCTGACCACCATCGACGTCGGCAATCCCGTGTCCAACGTCATTCCCGCCAGCGGCAGCCTCCACTTCAACATCCGCTACAACGACCTCTGGACGCCCGACGCCCTGGCCGACTGGATCCGCGGCCGCATTGCTGGCGTCGACGCCAGGGGCTGCACGATCGACTTCGCCATCGCCGGCGTGCCCTCGCGCTCGTTCCTTTCCCCGCTCAGCGGCGACATCGATATCCTTTCCGATGCCATTGAGGCGCTCACCGGCCGCCGCCCGGACTATTCCACTGGTGGCGGCACCTCGGACGCGCGCTTCATCGCCCAATATGGTCCGGTGGTGGAATGCGGCCTCGTCGGTCCGTCGATGCACAAGGTAGACGAACACATCGCCATCGCGGATCTCACCGGCCTCACCGAAATCTACCGGCAGTTCATCACCCGCTTTTTCGGATCCGTGGCCCGATGAAGATCTGGGGCGCTCTCAGCGCGGCCTTTACCGGCTGGATGAAGATCCTGCGCGGCGACGCCAGCTGGCAGCAGCATTTTGCCATTACCCCCGCCGGCCTCGCGACCGCGCTCGTCATCTTCGTCTTTTTTGCGCTTGTTTCCATCGCCATTGCGGCCATCGGCATCAATGCCCCGACCTTGCCGGGTCTCGCCGCGGGGCTTGTGGTGCAGTGCCTCTCGATCCTGGCGCTCCTCATTGGCGCGCTGGTCACGCGCCGCGCCGTCCCGGTCGAGCAACCGCTCCTTGCCCTCCTCGTCCCGGGGCTTTACGGTCTCGTTTGCTATCTCGTGCTGGGCACTGTCTTTTCCATGTTTGGAGGCGCAGTCCTGCTCGTGCTCTGGCTGGGGCTTGGCTATCTCTTTTATCGTCTTGCCCGAATGGCGGCGCAGTGGAGCCTCGAGGTTTCAATTGCTTTCGCCGTTTTGACCATGGCACTGCTTGTCGGCATGCCCATGACGCTCTACATGCTTACTGGCCCTGTTGCCGCGCCCGCCCTCTAGACGAGACCCTGCCTTGGCCCAGCCTACCCAGACATTCGCCGATGAAGTCCAGAACGCCATTCGTGGCTTTGTCGCTCTCGTCACCGGCAAGCGCGATGCCGCTGCCTATTTCGATTTTTCGCCCAAGGGCCTGGTCGGCAGCCTCATCGCCGTCCTGATCGCCGTGATGCTGGCCGGGTTCGGCCCCATGCTGCTGGGCGCTCCGGTGCCCGCAGGCGCACCGACCCAGTCGATCATCATCAATGGCGTGCTCTTTGCCGCCCAGGCCGGCATGGCCTGGATCGTGCTGCGCCAGATGCGCCGTCAGGATGGGTTCGTGCCCTATCTGGTTGCCAGCAATTGGGTGACCCTGGCCTCCGGCCTGCTGCTGCTCATCTCCACCCTGTTCGGCGAAGTCGGCATTGTGATGCTCCTCGGCATCGTGGTGATCGCGCTCCTGACCTTCATCAATATCGGCCGCTTCATCGTGACCCTGTCGCCGCTACAGATCGGTCTGCTGTTCATCTCGCAGACCGTGGGTGTGTTCCTGGCGCTTGGCATTGTCGCGCTGGTCCTGCCCCCACCACCGATGTGACAAGGCGAAGCCGCATTTCCTTCACCTTTGCGCGTCAATCAACACGAGCCAGTCGAATCAAACGCAGCCTTCTGCTCTAATGGCGCCCATGATGAATCAGTCTCCTGCAGAAACCGCGCTCAGCCGCGCCATGATCCGCTGGTCCCTCACCAAGTCCGCCCTCGTGGCGGAGACACCGCGCAGCTGGATTTTCCGGGTTGAGCAGAATGGCCGCAATTTCGCGGCGCTCAAAATCCTCAAGGCCATCGCCGCCGACGAAGAGGGCAGGGGTGCACGTCTCCTGCAGTGGTATGAAGGCGATGGTGCCGCCACTGTCTTCGATATCCACGGCGATACCATTTTCATGGAGTGGCTCGATGGCGTGACGCTGGGCGAACCGGCCCGCGCCGGGCGCGATGAGGAAACCACCATCGCCTTTGCCGCGGTGGTGACCGGGCTACACCGCCCGCGCAAGGAGCCGCTCGACGGCCTCCAGCCGCTGCGAGACCGTTTCCAGCTCCTGTTCGACACCGATGTGCGCGCCTGGCCTCACACCGCCCGCGACCTCTACGCGCGCTCGGCCGGCATTGCGCTCAAGCTCTTCGACAAGCCCAGTGCCATCGTGCCGTTGCACGGCGATCTGCACCACGACAATATCATCTCCTCTGATCGTGGCTGGCTCGCCATCGATCCCAAGGGGCTTCTGGGCGATCCGTCCTATGAGCTGGCCAATTTCTTCATCAACCCCGAGCGTGCCGGCAGCAAGATCGCCGATCCGCGCAATATCGCTGCGCGCCTCGACATTCTCACCCAGCGCCTCAACTATCCGCGCAAGCGCGTTCTGGGCTGGGCGGCAGCACATGCTGCGCTCTCGGCCTGCTGGGACCTGGACGCCGAAAAGCCCATCGTCAACCAGCTCGCGGTGCTCCCCAATCTGCTCAGTGCCTATGATCAGGCCTGACCCCGGAACCTACTGATGCTCGATCTGTCCCGCCGCGCCGTCCTCGCCATGGGCGCCGCCTCGCTGCTGGCTGCCTGCTCGGCCACCATTCCGCCGCTGCCGGCGTCGACCTCGACCAATCCGGAAAGCCTCTCGCGCGAGCAGATCATCGCGGCGATCAATGCGGTCCGCAAAGCCAACGGCGTCGCCGACTGGACCTATAACCCGCGCCTCGAAGCAGCTTCTCGCTCCCATGCGCGCCTGATGGCGAGCAAGGACACGCTCAGCCACGACCTCGGCATCACCCTGCGTGAACGCGTCACCGAAGCCGGCTATCTCGGCGCTGTCGGCGAGAACGTCGCCAAGGGCTACAAGACCCTGCCCGATGTCATCGAAGGCTGGCTGGCCTCCAAGGGCCACCGCAACACGCTGCTCTCGCCCAAATTCACCGAATTCGGCCTCGCCACCGCGCGCACGGGTTCCGGAAAACTCTACTGGGCCCTCATCGCCGGCGGCAGCTTTCAGGCCTGGCTCTGACGGACCACTTGCGGGCGCGACCTTAGCGCCTTCGTTTCAGACACTCTGTGGCTAGTTCGCCAACCCAGCGGCTCTATCGCCTCCCTCCCCTGGATGGGGAGGGATTGAGGGTGGGGTGGGGCCTCGTCCACAAAACTCAGGCTTAGCCTCTCGAAAACACCAACACCGTTTCCCTGTTCCCGTCTCCCCCCGCAATAGGCGAGGGCACGCTCATCCGGTGCGCAAAGCCCTGGCGCTCGACGAAGGCGATAACATCCTCCATCGCCCGCGCGCTGGCAGCGTCGTCGGTCACAATCCCGCCCTTGCCGATATGGTCGCGGCCCACTTCAAACTGCGGCTTGAAGAGGATCACCGCATCGGCCTTCTCAGCGCACAGCGCCAGCGGCGCCTCCAATACCTTGGTCACCGACACGAAGCTGACGTCGGAAACCAGAAGATCTATCACATCCGGGATTGTCTCCCGATCCAGCTCGCGCGCATTGGTGCTCTCAAGGCTCACCACGCGCCCATCGCCGTGCAGTTTCTCGTGCAACTGCCCATGTCCGACATCCACGGCAAAAACCTTGTCCGCACCGCGCTCCAGCAACACCTGCGTGAACCCGCCCGTCGACGACCCGACGTCGAGGCAAACCTTCCCCTCGGCCGACACCGCCCCGGCATCCAGCCCCGCCACCAGTTTTAGCGCAGAGCGCGACACATAGCGCGCAGCGGGATCATCCAGCGTCACCGCGTCGGCAGCACCCACCATCTGATTGGGCTTCTTCGCCGGTGCGCCATTGACCAGCACCGTGCCGCGCAAAATGGCGTCGCGCGCCCGTGCCCGGCTGGGCAACAGCCCGCGTTGCTCCAGCGCCAGATCGAGCCTTATCCGCTCGCTCACCCCTCGACGAGCCGCTTGACCTTGGCCAGTGCGGTGTCCTGGGCTTCTTCATAGGAAATCGTGCTCTGGAACTGGCCGTTCTTGTCGATGAGGAAGGTCAGCGCCGTATGATTGACGAGATAGAATTCGCCCTCCACATCGCCGGACTTTTCCGAGAACACGCCAAAGGCAGCCTTGGCCTTGTCAGTCGCCGCCTGGTCACCGACGAGCCCGATAATGGAGGGATCGAACCCCTCCACATAGCCCTTCACCGCGTCGAAAGTGTCGCGCTGGGGATCAACGGTGACAAAGATGATCCGCAGATCATCGGCATCAAGGCCCAGCTGGGCGCGCCACGCTGTGGTCTCGGCCAGCGTCGTCGGACACACATCCGGGCAGAACGTGTAGCCGAAGAAAATCAGGCTTGGCGTGCCCGCCAGATCCTTCTGCGTAAACGTGCCGCCCTTGGTCGAAGCCAGCGCAAATTCCTGTCCGGTCACGCCCAGCGGTCGCTGGGGCGGTCGGAACATGTAGAGCGCCGTCGCGCCAATAGCGACAATCGCCACCAGCACCCACAGCACGATCCGAAAATTGCGCAGACCTTTATTCGTCATTGTTTTGTAACTTTCTGGCACCGGACGCAGCGTCGCGATTTACTGCTCAAGGCAGGATCGATCCGCACCCACCGGCCAAATCCCCTCGCCCCTCCGGGGAGAGGGCTAGGGTGAGGGGGCCTCAACGCGCGGCCCCGAAAAACCTCAGTTCGCGTCGAGCGGTTCCACACCCACGGCCTTGCCTTCACGGCTGAGCGTGATCTTCTCGATGCGCGCTTCGGCCGTGCGCAGCAGGGTTTCGCAATGCGCCTTGAGGGCTTCACCGCGCTCATAAATGGCGATCGATTCCGCCAGCGGGGCGCGGCCGCTTTCGAGCTTCTGGACGATCTGCTCGAGTTGTTCCAGCGCGGCTTCGAAGCTCAGCGACTTCACATCGTCATGGGCAGTTTCAGCCATGGCTCGTCCTATTCCTTGTCCGTGGGCGCAACCCCGTTCAGCAGCATGGCCACATGGTGGCGCACGCCCCCGGCGAGGCCCTTGAGGTCATAGCCACCTTCGAGCAGCGACACAATCCGGTTGCCGCAGCGGCGCTCGGCGACATCCATCAACTTTCCCGTGAGCCAGGAATAGTCGCTGTCTTCCCAGTTGAGCTGCGCCAGCGGGTCGAGCCTGTGCGCGTCAAACCCTGCCGAGATCAGCAAAAGGTCCGGGGCGAAATTGTCGAGCGCCGGCAGGATCGTGTCCTTGTAGGCGGCGCGCATATCGCTGCCATCGCCCTGCGCATCGAGCGCCACATTGAAAATATTGCCGACGCCGGTTTCCGACGGGTGCCCCGTGCCGGGATACAGCGGCATCTGGTGGCTTGAGGCGAAGAAAATATTGGGGTCGTCTTTGAAAATGTCCTGCGTGCCATTGCCGTGGTGCACGTCAAAATCGACAATGGCGATCCGCTCCGCGCCATATTTGCGCTGCGCTTCCCGCGCTGCGATTGCGATCGTGTTGATGAGGCAAAAGCCCATCGGCCGCGCAATTTCCGCGTGGTGCCCCGGCGGACGAATGGCGCAAAACGCATTGTCGACATCGCCCAGCAACACGCCATGCAACCCGGCGAGCGCCCCGCCGAGGCCGGTCGAAACCGCGTCCAGCGAGCGATCGGAGATGAAGGTGTCTGCATCGAGCTGGCCGATGCCTTCAGCGGGCCGCGCGTCGCGCAGCTGGCCCATATAGCTGCCGTCGTGCACCAGTTCGGCCAGCGTGATATCGCCGTCAGGCGCATCCATGCGCACCAGCCCGTCAAAAAGACTCGCCCCCAGCGCATCCTCGATCGCGCGCATGCGGTCGGCCCGCTCGGAATGTCCTTGCGGAGTCCGGTGGTCCTCAAAATTACGTTGACTGACGAGAAGCGTGCTCACTGTGGCCTTCCGGAGATGCGCATCTGTGTCTTGACGCGGCCCGGGCCTGTTGTCAAACAGCCGCCATGACCATTTCCCCGGACCAGCTAGAGATTGAGCGCGCCGCAGCCCTGCTGCGAGACGGAAAGCTCTGCGCCTTCCCCACCGAGACTGTCTATGGTCTGGGCGCAGACGCCACCAATGCCGACGCCGTGCTCTCGATTTACGAGACCAAGGGCCGTCCCCGCTTCAATCCGCTGATCATCCATGTTGCCGATCTCGATATGGCGCAGAATTTTGCCGAGTTCTCGCCGCTGGCGCTGCGGCTTGCTGCGCTCTGGCCCGGCCCGCTCAGCATTGTCCTGCCGCAAAAGCCCGGCAATGGCCTGGCAGATGTGGCGACGGCCGGTCTCTCGACCGTCGCCATCCGCATCCCCGATCATCCGCTGGCCCGCGAACTCCTCCGCACCACCGGCCGCCCGCTTGCCGCGCCGTCTGCCAATCCATCCGGGAAGCTCTCGCCAACGACGGCCGAGCAGGTGCGCCGCGGTTTCGCCGGCGCCGTCCCCGTCCTCGATGGCGGGCCCTGCAAGGCCGGTGTTGAGTCCACCATCATCACCATTGATGGCGATCGTCTCGTCCAGCTGCGCGCCGGCGCCATGGCGCGCGAAGATATCGAGGCGGCCATGGGCATGAAGGTCGAGCTGGCAGAAAAGGGCGCCAAGATTTCCGCGCCCGGCATGTTGCTCAGCCACTACGCCCCCGAGGCCCATATCCGCCTAAACACCGCACCGCAAAAGGGCGAAGCCTATCTCGCCTTCGGCCCCGCCGCCGAAGAAAAATTCGACGGCCCCACGAGAAACCTCTCGCCCACAGGCGATCTCCGCGAAGCCGCGCGCAACCTCTTTGCCATGCTGCATGAACTCGACGCCGCGGGTGTCCCGACCATCGCCGTGGCCCCGGTTCCGGAAACGGGTCTCGGCGAAGCGATCAACGACCGCCTCGCCCGCGCCGCCGCCCCGCGCGGCTGATCCCATTTCCCGCTGGAATTCGTAAATCCGCTCATGCACACTCCCTCCGTACCTTGGGGGAGGACAATATGTGTGAGATCTGCGGCCTGCCCGTGCCGGCTCCGTCCCGGCGCACCGTCCTGCTTGGCGGCCTCGCCGCCTTTGCCGCCAGCGCGCTGCCAGCGTCCGCCCAGTCGGTCGCCGATACGGTGGATCCCGACGCCGCCCTGCAGCGCCTCATCGACGGCAATGCCCGTTACGCCTCCGGCACCCGCACCAACACGGATTTCTCTGTCGGCCGCGCCCAGCGTGCGCTGACCCAGCGGCCCTTCGCCGCCATCCTCAGTTGCGCGGACTCCCGCGTGTCCCCGGAACTCGCCTTCGATCAGGGCCCCGGCGATCTCTTCGTCGTCCGTCTCGCCGGAAATTTCGTCAGCGACGATGGCCTCGCCAGTCTCGAATACGCCGTCAATTTCCTCGGCACGCGCCTCATCATGGTGCTCGGCCATTCAAATTGCGGCGCCGTCGATGCGGCCATCAAGGTCGTGCGCGACAAGATCGAGCTTCCCGGCCATCTCCCCGAAATGCTGCGCGAGATCAAGCCGGCCGCCGAAACCGCACTCGCGGCCGATGGCGACATTCTCAACACCGCAATCACTGAAAACGTCCGTCTCGGCGTCAACCGCCTCACCACGGCCGAGCCGATCATCGCAGGCCAGGTCGCCTCAGGCGGCGTCAAAGTGGTCGGCGCAGTCTACGATCTCGCGACAGGGTCTGTCGGCCTGGTCTGACACCGGCCCAACTCCCTCCCCTTGTGGGGAGGGCAGGGGTGGGGGGCGAGAGCCTCTGCTCCATCCCACCCATCGTCATTGCCCGGCTTGTGTGGAGGATCTGTGCTTTAGTGGTGGCATCAGCCGGGTTGCGCATCCCGGCTGATGCAGTCAGGAGGCCGTTTTGTCCGGCTGGTTTGTCACAGCCGAGGACGAGCAAGGCCCTGTCTGCTCCCTTTGACCCCGAACGGTTGATCGGGCTGTTGCCCGCACCACAAGCCTGGGAGCAAGGTCATGATACACGACACCCTCTTCGTTGGCATCGACGTTTCCAAGACGCATCTGGACGTTCATACCCATCCCGCTGGCAAATCCTGGCGTTGCAGCACTGGACCGGAGGCGCTCGCCGAGCTGACGCAGCGCCTGGCCAGACTGGGGCCGTTGGCCATCGGGCTCGAAGCCTCGGGAGGCTATGAAGCCCGCGTGGCCGAGAGCCTGCATGCCGCTGGCCTTGAAGTGCATGTTCTAGCCCCGGCGCGGATCCGCAGTTACGCGCGGGGTATCGGCCAATTGGCCAAAACCGACAAGATCGATGCCGCTCTGATCGCGCGTTATCTGCAGGCCGTGCGCGCCAGCTTGACCCCTTATGTGTCTGATCCGATCCGACAAAGGCTGAGCGCGTTCACAGCCCATCGGCGGCGGATCGTTGCGGAAAAGAGCGGCCTTGTCAGTCAGCTCGATACCATCGACGAGCCGCTTGTGCGCAGCCTGATCGAGGAGCGTCTGGCGGCCATCGCCCTGGAGATCAAACGCATCGAAGCGGCCATCACTGCCCTTCTCGCCGACAATCGCCAGCTCCAGCAGCGCCAGGCGCGGCTGCGGCAGGTGACCGGCGTCGGTCCGGTTCTGGCGATCGCCTTACTGGCCGACATGCCCGAGCTCGGCAAGGTCTCCGCCAAGGTGGCCGCAGCACTCATCGGCGTTGCCCCTTATGCCCGCCAATCGGGCGCATCGGATCGCAACGGCCGCTGTCTTGGCGGACGAAAACATCTGCGCGATATCGCCTACATGGCCGTGCTCAGCGCCATCAAGGTGAAAGACCCCGTTCTCGGCGACTTCTATCAAAGACTGCGCCTGCGCGGAAAACCCTTCAAACTCGCCATGATCGCAACGGTGAGAAAACTCATCACAATCCTCAACGCCATCGCCCGACAGGAACCGGCATTCCAACAGTGATGTCCACGGTTGCTCGTCCGGGCAATCTATCGCACCTCAGCCAAGATCACCCGGGCAAGCCGGGTCATGACAAAAGCTCATCGGAGCTAAAAACTGGCGTAAAACATCACGGCTAGCGCCCAGAGATACATCCCGCCCAGCACCCAGGCTGTGCCTTCGAGCCAATGCGCCTGCGGGCGGACCCAGCCGATGATCCACATGCTGACCGGCAGGGCAGGGGGCACGATCAGCGCCATCAATATGGCGGTCGGCCAGGCCCGGTCATTGTCGAGCAGGCTCCCCTGCGGCAGGCCGCGCAGCAGTTCGACCACAGGGGCAGTCAGTTCTGCATAAATGCCACCTGGCAGGCCCAGCAGCAGCATGCCCCCAACCATGAGGAGTGCTGCCACTGCGACGCCCGCCAGCATGAACCGGTGCATGGGCTAGTCGCGCACGCTGTACGGCTTCTGGTCGCGCATGAAGCGCGCCAGCGCTTCGAGGTCGGGATCTCCGCCCGGCGGCAGGATGACGCGCAGGTTCACATAGAGATCGCCGTCGCCGTAAAGCCCCTTGCCCTTGAGGCGCAGCGCCTTGCCGGTATCGACCCCGGGCGGCAGGTTGAGCTCAACCGGACCATCGAGCGTCGGCACGCGCACTTTCGCGCCGAGCACGGCCTCGTAGAGCGCAATGGCCACATCGGTGCGAATATCCGAGCCGTCCCGACGGAACTGCTTGGATTTTTCGAACTTCACCGTCACCAGCGCATCGCCCGGCTCGCCCATCGGTCCGGGAGAGCCCTGACCCTTGAGGCGGATCTGCTGGTTCTCTTCGACCTTTTCCGGCAGCTTGACCGACAGCACCTTGCCCGAGGGCATGCGCACCGGCACGGAAGCGGCCTTGTGCGCATCCTCCAGCGACACGGCGATATTGACGATAATGTCCTCGCCCTTGCCCGCGCGGCCGCCTGTGGCGCCACCCGTGAACGGGTCCCACTGGGCGCCGCCGGCCGTGCGCGCACCGCCGCCTGCGCCGCCGCGGGGCTGGCCGCCAAAGCCGCTCATGAATTCCTTGAGAATGTCCTCGGCCGAAAACCCGCCGCCGGCCGCGCCGCGCGGACCGCCCCTGGCTCCGCCGCCGCCAAAGCCGGCAAAGCGCGGATTACCGTCGGCGTCGATCTCGCCACGGTCGAACTGGCCCCGCTTTTCCGCATTGCTCAGCAGGTCATAGGCATTGGCTGCCTCTGCAAACTTGGCATGGGCCGAAGGGTCATCGGGATTCTGGTCGGGGTGGTAGGTTTTGGCCAGCTTGCGATAGGCGGACTTGATGTCCTTCTCGCTTGCGGACCGTGGTACCCCGAGCACGGTGTAAGGATCGCGCATTTGGTCCAATCTGATGTGGTCGGGCGTTGCTTCGCCAACAATTGCAGTCCTATATGGCCACGCCCCCCTCGCTTGTCCAGTTTGCGAAGGGTGAGAAGCGCGGGAAATTACGAAGATGCAGCATACACTTTCCGATCGCCTGTTCGACGACAGCGACCGGACAGGGCTCGACCCCATGTCCATTTTTGAGGAGTGGTTCGCGCTCGCCGCGGCCTCGGAGCCCAACGACCCTCATGCCATGGCCCTCGCCAGCGCCGATGAACACGGCATGCCCGACGTCCGCATGGTGCTGCTCAACGCTCGCGATGCCCGGGGCTTTGTCTTCTTTACCAATTTTGAAAGCGCCAAGGGCCAGCAGCTGCGCGCCAATCCTCAGGCCGCCATGGTCATGCACTGGAAGACCATTCGTCGCCAGGTACGCGTGCGCGGTCCCGTCGAGGTGGTTCGGCCAGAAGAAGCCGATACCTATTTCGCCTCGCGCGCCCGCGGCAGCCAGATCGCCTCGGCCGCATCCCTGCAGTCGAGCCCAGTGGCGAGCCGCACCGCTCTGATTGAGCGCGTCACCGACCTTGCCGCCGAGATCGGCGATGGCGCGGTTCTCCGACCGCCCCACTGGTCCGGTTTCCGCATCCTGCCGCTCAGCATCGAGTTCTGGAAGGATGGCGAATATCGCCTGCACGACCGGGTGAAATTCGTTCGCGACACGCCAAGCGCCTCCTGGACCAGCCAGCGGCTCTATCCATAACGGAGCAGAGATGGCTGGCGCGGCTTCGGGCACATCCGCCGTTCGGTTCTGGGGCAAGCGCAGTGCGCTCGCCCTCGTGCTCCTGCGCTATTACGTCCTGCTGGTGCCCACCATCGGGCTCTATCGCTTCTGGCTGACCACCGCCCGCCGCCGCTTTTATTGGGGCCACACCGATATCGGCGGCGAGACGCTTGAATATACCGGCGAGGCCGGCCAGCTGCTGCTCGGCTTCCTCATGGCGCTGGTCGTCTTCGTCCCGGTCTATGGGCTGTTTTTCTTTCTCTCCACCCAGTCGGCGACCATTGTCATCATCGGCTATGGCGCCGCCGCCGTGCTGCTCTGGCTGCTCTTCGGCTATGCCCACTACCGGGCGCGCGATTTCCGCCTCTCGCGCACCCTCTGGCGCGGCATCCGCTTCGATCAGGCCGGCAGCGCCTGGGGCTACGCGCTGCGGCGCTTCCTCTGGTCGCTGCTGACGCTTGCCACCCTCGGGCTCGCCTATCCTTTCATGGCGGCCAATCTCTGGTCCTATCGCTATGCCCACAGCTGGTTTGGCGATCGCCGCTTCAGCTTTGTCGGCAGCTGGAAACAGCTGGCCGTGCCCTATTACCTGTCCTGGATCGCGGTCGCCGCGCTCGCCATCTGGGGGCTTGTCGTCGCCGATGAAGCCGGTCTCATCGAAGCGCCGCTCGAAGCTGACCCGACCGGCTCTGTTTCGCTGCTCGCCCCGCTCCTTGCCGGCTTCGTTGTCGTCACCTTTTACCGCGCCACCGAAATCAGCCGCATGTTCTCCGCCGTGCGGCTGGGCGAAGCGGCGCTGACCCTCCGCTTTTCCGGCCTGCGCTTCCTCTGGCAATATCTTCTCTTCGCCATCGCGCTCGTGGCCGCTTACATCATCCTCGCCCTCGGCGGCTTCGTCGTCCTCACCATTCTCGCGAGCGAAGCCTTTGCCGGTTACGGGGTGGACTTCGACCTCCTGATCCGCGCCATGCAGTCGAGCACCATCACGCTGCTCGCCATCATTTTCGGCTATCTCCTGCTGTTCGGCGCCTTCACTTATGTCCACGAGCTTTTCCTCGGCTACGGCTTCTGGCACCTCCTCGCCCGCAGCGCCGTCATCAGCGGCCTCGACACGCTCGGCGATGTGCGTGCTCGTGCCGAAGACAAGGCTCTCGCCGGTGAAGGCCTCGCCGACGCTCTCAATGTCGGGGGCTTTTAAGTGATCCCCGCCCGCTACCACGATGGCCTGACTTCGGCGGTCCACCACGTTGCCCTCAGCTACGAGCGCGGTGCCGGCGATGGCACGCTGCTGATCCATCCCGCCGGGTCCGACGACGTTCTCGTGCGCTGGGCTGCCAAAAACCTCGTCCAGATTCCCGCCCGCGCCGGCCAATTGCGGCTCGGCGCCACTGATGCCCCGGACGGCGCCCGGCTGGTCATCGAAACCGAAAACGACATCGCCCGCATCCTCGCCACCCTGCCGGTTCTGCGCGAGCGCCAGCGGGTCGAAAGCGGCCGCCAGTTCCGCCTTGCCATTCTTTCCACCCTGGCGCTGGCTTCGGTCATCCTTGCCTATGTCTTCTTCGTCCCGCTCCTGGCCAGCCGCGTGGTCCATCTCATCCCGCCCGGCTGGGAAGAGGGCATTGGCGCCACCGTGGCCGATCAGGTCGAAGCCAGCCTGGGCGGGGACGATGGGCTTCCGCTTTGCGATCCCGACCCTCAGAGCCTTGCCAATCGCGCCATTGCCCGCTTCGCCGCCGAGGCACTGGCCGAAACCACTTCGCCCTTCACCCTCGATATCCGCGTCGTCCGGTCCGATATTCCCAATGCCTTCGCCATTCCCGGCGGCCGGATTTATTTCCACTCAGCCCTGCTCAACGCTGCCCGCACGCCCGATGAATTCGCCGGCGTCCTCGCCCACGAAATCGGCCATATCGCCTATCGCCATGGCATGGAACAGCTGGTCTCCACCGCCGGTACTGGCGCGCTGATCGGCTTTATCCTCGGCGATCTCACCGGCATTTCCGTCGCCGCCGGCCTTGGCGCCACCATCATCGACGCGCGGTTTTCCCGCGAGGCCGAGCACGAAGCCGATCGTTTCGCCGCCCTGGTGTCCCAGCGGCTCGATTATCAGCCGGCCGGCTTTGCCGCCCTTATCGCCCGGGTCAGTCAGGACGATGCTTTCAGCCGCGCTCTGGCCCTTCTCAACACCCATCCGCTGACCGATGATCGGCGCATCGCGCTCGAAGCCCTGTCGCGTGAGCGGCCAACGGGTCTCGCGCCGCCGTTTACCGCGGCGGAATGGGAGGCGATCCGCACCATGTGCCAACCGCCTGTCGCCAAAGTGAAGCGCCCTTAAGTCTTGTTCAACCTCGGGAAAGACCTTGCCGCTAGAGTGCGCGCAACAAAGGGGAAAAGGCAGCGGTGCGCATACTGATCCGTACCTCGAAATGGGCCATCTGGGCGCAGCGGCTAGGCCGGCTGGCGGTGCCGCTCCTCGTCTTGCCCATTGGCCTGCACCATCTCGGCCTGATCGACTCTCCGAGCTTTTCTATTGCCGCTCTTGTTGCCGCGGCGACAGCATTTTTCGCCCTCCTCACCGCACTCATCGCGCTGATCCGCCTTTGGTACAGCGGCGATCAGGGTTGGGGCAGGGCGCTGATGGGCCTCTTCCTGGGCGCACTCTGCCTCATGCCTTTTGGCTATTACGGCTATCTGGCCTGGCGCTATCCGCCGGTCACCGACATCGCTACGGTCGATCGGGGCGAACTGCCCCTGCTGTTCCTGCCGGACACGCGCGCCATGCCCGCGCCAAAACTGATCCCGGCGGCCGAGCAGGCCCGCATCTTCCCCAATGCCACAACGCGCCGCTATCCGCTCGATCCGGCACAGCTCTTCGCCCTTGCCGAACGGCTCGTCGCCGAACGCGGCTGGGATGTCCGCATGCGCGCGGCTCCGGGCGAAAGTGGTCAGAACGGCCGCATCAATGCGCGGATCACGACGCTCGCCGGCTGGCGAGAGGAGGCGGTCATTCGCGTGTCCCCGGACCCTCAGGGTGCCGCCATCGACATGCGCTCGGCCTCGATTAATGCCTGGCACGATTTCAGCTCGAACGGCGAGCGTATTTCGGAATTCATGGTGGCGCTCGACGGCGAGGTGACGCGTCTCCTCCGCGACAATCCCAACGCCAATCAGCCTGTGGCTGAAGAAGAGGAACCGCCCCCGCCAGGCGTCGAGGGCGAAGCCGATTAGCGTTTGCGCACGAACTCGGTGCGCAGCACGAGGCCCTTGATGGCGTCGTGCCGGCAATCGATCTCTTCAGGATTGTCGGTGAGCCGGATGGACTTGATCACCGTGCCCTGCTTGAGGGTCTGTCCGGCGCCCTTGACCTTGAGGTCCTTGATCAGCACCACCTGGTCGCCATCGGCCAGAAGAGTGCCCGAGGCATCCCGAACTTCAAGGCTCGCGCTGGCTTTGCTTGCCACCTCGGAAGCCGGCAGCCATTCGCCCGTCGCTTCGTCATAGATGTAGTCGTCATTGTTCTCAGTCATGAGGCTGCTATGGCACTTCCCCAAGCCTTTGCCAACCGCGGGCAGGGGCACACGCTACCAAGGGACTATCGGCCCTCTACTTCCAGGAGCGAGGCCGGGTGGAGGAGACCGCCAAGGGCGTAAACTAAGTCGTCAGCACCCGCCGCACCGCATCGTCCCAGCCGCGCACCTTCCGGCCCCGCTCCGCGGCGTCCATCTTGGGCTCGAAACGCGTGTCACGCGCCCAGCTCTCGGCAAATTTCGCCATGTCCGGCCAGATGCCCGCCTTCATCCCCGCCAGCCACGCCGCACCCAGCGCCGTCGTCTCAAGGATGGTCGGCCGGTCAACCGGCGCATCGAGAATGTCGGCGAGGAACTGCATCGTCCAGTCCGACGCCACCATGCCGCCATCGACGCGCAGCACGGTTTCCGTGCCGCCGCCCTGCCAGTCTTTTCGCATCGCCTCGAGCAGATCGAGCGTCTGGTAGCAGACCGCTTCCAGCGCCGCCCGGGCGATTTCCGCCGGCCCGGTATTGCGCGTCAGCCCGAAAATCGCCCCGCGCGCATCCGCATCCCACCAGGGTGCGCCGAGCCCCACAAAGGCAGGCACCATATAGAGATGCTGGCTCGGGTCTGCGCTGCGCGCCAGCGGCCCGGTTTCACTGGCATGCTGAACCAGCTTCAGCCCGTCGCGGATCCACTGCACCGCTGCCCCGGCGATAAAGATCGACCCCTCCAGCGCATAATGGGTTTTCCCATCCAGCCGATAGGCGATGGTCGTCAGCAGCCGATTGTTGGAGCGCACCATTTCTGCGCCTGTATTGAGAACGGCAAAACACCCCGTCCCATAGGTCGATTTGACCATGCCCGGCTCGAAACAGGCCTGCCCGATGGTGGCCGCATGCTGGTCGCCGGCAACGCCCAAAATCGGAATTGCCGCCCCGAACAGGCTGGCATCCGTCACGCCAAAATCATCGGCGCAATCCTTCACCTCCGGCAGCATCGCCTTGGGAACACCCAATACGCCCAGCAGTTCGTCGTCCCATTCATTGCGCGAAATGTCGAACATCAGCGTGCGCGCCGCATTGGTCGCGTCGGTGGCGTGGACCTTCCCACCGGTCAGTCGCCAGATCAGAAAACTATCGACCGTGCCAAAAGCCAGCTCGCCATTTTCCGCCCGCGCCCGCGTGCCCTCGACCCTGTCGAGCAGCCACTTCACCTTGGTGCCGGAAAAATAGGGGTCGAGCAGCAGCCCGGTGCGCTCGGTAAACAGCGCCTCGTGCCCGGCCTCTTTCAGCTCCGCACAGATCGCCGCCGTCCGCCGGTCCTGCCAGACAATCGCATTATGGATCGGCTCGCCGCTGGCCTTGTCCCAGATCAGCGTCGTCTCGCGCTGATTGGTGATCCCGATCGCCGCCACATCCCCGGCGCTGATCCCGGCCTTGTCCAGAGCGATTCGGATGGTCTCGACCACGCTCTCCCAGATCTCCTCCGGGTCATGCTCCACCCAGCCATCGTTCGGAAAGATCTGGGTAAATTCCTTCTGGCCCACCCCAACAATCTTCCGCTCGCCATCAAACACAATGGCCCGGCTCGACGTCGTCCCCTGATCAATGGCCAGAATATATTTTGTCATTTTCCCTCCACTCGCTTCTTCCCCTCTCCTCTTGAGGGAGAAGGACGACATTTCTGCGCCCAGCTGAAATGTCTCGGCACTGCCGTCATCACCCGGGTTTGCGACGGTGCCGCCACCATCACCGGCCCCACTCCTCCTCCTCCTTCAGGGGGAGGCCGGGTGGGGGTCTCACCTCCCCGCCAGATATTCCTCCAGCCGCGCCACATCCTCCGGCGCGACCCGCAGCCCAAGCTTGGTGCGGCGCCACAGAATATCTTGTGCCGTCCGCGCCCATTCCTCTGCAACCAGATAATCCACCTCGGCCTGATAAAGATCAGCCCCAAAATGCTGGCCCAGATCGGCAATGGTTTTGCGCTCGCCCAGCAGCACCCGCGCCTTGGTCCCATAAAGCCGCATCAACCGCCGCGTCAGCTTCTGCGGCAGATCAGCAAAATCCATGCCCAGCCGGCGCGCTTCCGCCTCGAAATTGAGCGTCGGAAAATCGCCGCCGGGCAGGGTGCTTTCCTTGGTCCAGGCCGGTCCCTTGTGACCGATCAGCCCCTCGATCTTTTCGAGCACTGATTCCGAGAGGCGCCGCGAGGTCGTCAGCTTGCCGCCAAACACATTGATCGCCGCCCCTTCGCCCGCCGTTCCATCGACCTTGAGCACATAGTCGCGCGTCGCCTCCTGCGCCGCACTGGCGCCATCGTCGAACAGCGGCCGTACGCCCGAATAGGTCCAGACAATCTCGTCCCGTGTCACCGGCTTGGCAAAATATTCGCTGGCCGCGCTGAGGAGATAATCCGTCTCCTCCTCGGAGATTTTCACATCCTTGGGGTCGCCCTTATAGTCGCGGTCGGTGGTGCCGATCAGCGTAAAATCCCCCTCATAAGGAATGGCGAAGATGATCCGCCCGTCGCCATTCTGGAAGATATAGCAGCGGTCGTGGTCATAGAGCTTTTTCACCACGATATGGCTGCCCTGAACCAGCCGCACATTATGCGTCCCGTTCTTGCCCATCACCCCGTTGATGACAGTGTCCACCCACGGCCCGGCGGCATTGACCAGCAGTTTGGCCCGAACCGTCTCGCGCCCGCCTTCGCCATCGAGTTCGATGGTCCAGCCGCCATTCTCGCGCCGCGACGATACCACCTTGGTGCGCACATGGATCTTTGCGCCCTTGTCTGCCGCGTCGCGGGCGTTCAGCACCACAAAGCGCGCATCGTCCACCCAGCAGTCCGAATATTCAAAGCCCAGCCGATACCCCGGCTTCAGCGGCGTGCCGGTCACATCGCGCGTCAGATCCAGCGTCTTGGTCGGCGGCAGCAATTTGCGCCCGCCCATATAGTCGTACATCGCCAGCCCGGTGCGCAGCACGAAAGCGGGGCGCAGCCCCTTGTGATGCGGCAGCACGAACCGCAGCGGACGGATGATGTGCGGCGCCGCCGCCCACAGCACCTCGCGCTCGGCCAGCGCCTCATGCACGAGGCGAAATTCATAATGCTCGAGATAGCGCAGCCCGCCATGCACCAGCTTGGTCGCGGCCGAACTCGTGCCGGAGGCAAAATCATTCATTTCGGCTAGGCCCACGGTGAACCCGCGCCCCACCGCGTCCCGGGCGACGCTCGCGCCGTTGATCCCCCCGCCAATGACGAACACATCCAGCATCGCCGTCTCGCTCATGATTTTCCGCTCCGCGACTTTCGTTTTTACGTCATTATCTTTCGTTTGTGAACGTAATATGTTTCGTTTCGATCCTGCGTCACTTCCATACCAGATGGCAATTGACCACAATGAGATGAACGTTTAGGCCTCCCCCTGTTCCTCCGGCCCGGACCTGCAGGCCAATGCTCGACATCCTCTTTGTTATCGCGCCGATCTTCGCCATGATGGCGCTTGGCTTTGGCGCCGTTCGCTATCGCCTGTTTCCGGCCGAGGGTGTCAAAAGCCTCATCGCCTTCGTCAATAATTTCGCGACGCCGTGCCTGCTGTTTCTGTCGATCCTGACCAGCGATTTCCGTTCGGCGTTCAATCTGTCGATCATCGGCCCGTTTTATATCGGCGCCTTCATCTGCTTTGGCCTCGGCATTTTTATCGCCCGGCAGTTCTTCGGCAATCGCCCGGGCGAAAGCGTCTCGTTCGGCTTTGCCGGCACTTTCACCAACACCGTGCTTATCGGCCTGCCGATCATTACCCGCGCCTATGGGGAAGAAGCGCTGCCCGTCACGCTATCCATTCTGGGCCTGCATGGCGCGATCCTCCTGACCCTCGGCATGGTGACGATGGAACTGGTGCGCCGCGATGGCCAGTCGCTGGGCAAGACCCTCATCGTCGCCATCCGCCGCGTCGTTTCCAATCCGCTGATCTGGGGCATCGCCGCCGGCATCATCGGCTCGCTCCTCAATCTGCAATTGATCGAACCGGCCGAAGCCTTCTTTTCCATGATGAGCCAGGCCGTGGTCCCCGCCGCGCTCTTCGGCATCGGCGGCGCGCTCAACGAATTCAAGCTCTCGGAAAACTGGCGTCAGGCGCTGGTGGCCTCGCTGATCAAGCTGATCCTCCACCCGCTGCTCGCCTATGTGCTGATGATCCACGTCTTGGGCGTGCCCATGGATATCGCCCGCTACGGCATTCTGCTCGCGGCCATGCCGGCCGGGGTGAACATCTATGTTTTCGCCACCTATTACGATCGCGGCACCAGTGTTGCCGCCAACACCATTCTCATCGCCACCCTGCTGTCGGCGCTGACCATTTCCGCTTGGCTCTATATCCTAGCCCTATAGCCGTCGCCTTGCCCGGGAGGGGTGACGCGACGGCCGTTTCGACTATCATCACCAAGCCTTTGCCACCTGAGGGGGACGCCTTTTCATGACCATCGAAATTCTCCAGACCGGCCCGCTTCTGGCCTCCTGCGAAAAGGCGCTTGCCGAGCGCTACACTGTCCACAAGCTGCACGAACAGGCTGCCCCCTCTGCCTGGCTCAAGGAAAACGGCGCCCGCATTCGCGCCCATGCCGGCTCCGGCGTCCAGGCCGATCTCATGGACGCGCTGCCCAATCTCGAGATCATCGCCAGCTTCGGCGTCGGCTACGACAATATCGACACACGCGCCGCCAAGGCCCGCAATATCCGCGTCACCAACACGCCCGACGTGCTCAACGACGCGGTGGCCGAGCTCACCATCGGCCTCATGATTTCGCTCGCCCGCCGCATTCCGCAGTCCGACCAGTTCGTCCGCCAGGGCAAATGGCCCAATGCCAATTTCGGCCTTTTCTCCGAATTGACCGGCAAGACCGTCGGCATTCTCGGCCTCGGCCGTATCGGCAAGGAGATCGCCTCCCGCGCCCAGGCCATGAAGATGCGCGTCGTCTATCACGGCCGCAGCGCCCAGCCGTCCGTGCCCTATGTCTACTATGACAATCTCGAGGACATGGCCCGCGACGCCGACTGGCTGGTGATTATCGCCCCCGGGGGCAAGGGCACCGAAAAGATCGTCTCGCGAAAAGTCCTCGAAGCCCTCGGCCCCAAGGGCGCCATCGTCAACGTCGCCCGCGGCACGCTGATCGATGAAGCCGCCATGGTCGAGCTCCTGCAAAACGGCGGCCTCGGCGGCGCCGCCCTCGACGTATTTGAAAACGAGCCTTCGGTCCCCGAAGCGCTCTTCAGCCTCGACAACGTCGTCCTCTCCCCCCACCAGGGCAGCGCCACCAACCAGACCCGCGACGCCATGGGCGCGCTTCTCGTCGCCAACCTCGAAAAACACTTCGCCGGCGAACCGCTGATAAGCGCGGTGGTCTAAAACCCCCTCCTAACCTCCCCCGGAAGACGGGGGAGGGACCGGCCAGTGGGAAGCCAGACATCGAGAGCCCCGATCCACCCCTCCCCCTTTTTCAGGGGGAGGTCGGGTGGGGGTAAGAGAGCCACAAAATCCTCGGCCCCATCGCCTCCCTCAATCCGCCAAAAACGCCTTGGCAAAACCGGTCACCGGCCCCACCCCCTTGCTGATCAGATCATAATGCGTGGTCCCCGGAATGATCGCGAGCTGGTTCTGCGTCGGCCGCAATGACCCATCCACGCCCGCATCCCGCGTCCCCCCACCTAGCAGTCGGTAAATCTCCGAGATATGCTCGGGATACATCATGTCGGCGTCGGCAAAGATCACCAGCGTCGGGACGTCTAGCGCCTTCACCCCTTCCGACCAGTCAAACGGCGCCGCCGCCATCTCCCCGGTCCGCCGCATCAGCTTTTCCCAGTCCACGTCGGGATACATCTCTCCGATGGGGGTGGTCGCGAGATACGCCCCGATCGCGCCCGCCTGTGCGCCCATGGCCTTAAAAGCCTCTTCCACCTCCGGATAATTGCCGCTCGTCTTGATGCTGGCCGAAACCATCACCAGCTTGCCCACCCGCTCGGGGTGCCGGATCGCCAGCTGCAGCGCCACGCCGCCCCCCAGCGAATAGCCCATCACATCGGCGCTCCCGATCCCCAGCGTCCCCAGCAGCACATCCACATCATCCGCCATCAGCTCGGAGCTCCATGGCGCATCGCCATCGCTGCTCAACCCATGCCCGCGAAGATGCACCGCAATCACCTGATGCGCCTCGGCCATGGCCTTGAGCGGCGCGCCGAACATATCCGCCGGGTTGACCCCGCCATGAAGCATCATCAGCGGCTTGCCCGCGCCATGGATCTCGTAATGCAACTGCACCCCATTGACGGCGATCCGCCCGCTTGTTGCTGACGTGTCCATTTCCGTTTTCTCCTGTCCTCTCGCCGGCACGCTCATTCCTGCGACCATCCACGCCACAGCGACCAGTCCCCAACGCCTTCTCATTCGAGATTCTCCTGCACCATCATCCCGGCGGCATGGATGCAGGTCATTTCCAGCCGCTCGTCCCCGATCGCGGTGAATTTGTGCGGCGTCTCCGCCGGCACCACGGCCACATCCCCTGGGCCGATGGGAAGACCCGATCTCCGGCAACCACCTCTGCCCGGCCACGCAGCACGATCCAGGTCTCGGCATAGGGGTGACGGTGCAGCACCGGCCCATGCCCGGGCGCGACATCCACCGCGAAAAAGGAAACCGGCGTCCCATAGGCTTCCCCTTCAAAGCGGATTGTCCGGCTGGTGCCGGGCGGCCGATTAGCTGCGGGCAGGACATGAACCATGGCAGTTTCCTCCTTTCCCCCGCGACGATCCTGCCGCGCTCATTTCGACGGCGCCAGCCCCGCCCATTGATTTGATTTCCAGCCGGGGCGGGGAGGGGACTATGCTGGCTCCACCCTCGGAACGGCGAGGAGGCTGGCAATATGCGCCCGGGCTCTGCAGAAAATATCATTCGTGGTCTCTACGAGGCCGCGGCCACCCTGACGGACGACGAACCGATTTTCGACGCCCTGAGTCATTGGATCAATGTCGAGCATGTGGTGATGCTGGAATCCGGTCCCTCCCGACTGGTCCGAACCTCCCGACATCTCGCCGATATCACCACTTCGGAGCGGCTGATGGGCATAGCGGAGTTGTCGAGGCTCCCCGACGTTTATCCGCCAGAGGCTACCTTTTTCCGCAATACCGACTATAGCGACCTCGCTGCGCTGAGGCGCGAACGCATTTATCGGGAGCTGCTGTACAGATATGACGGTGGTCTTTCCGCATGCGCCTATTGGTGGGGTAAGGGCACACTCAACGCCATTTTCTTCTGCCGTTCCCTGCGTCTCGGAGCCGATTTTCGCGATAGCGAGGTCGCGGCCCTGCAGGCGCTCCTGCCACATATCGCAACCGCCCAGTTAATCCGGCAAAGCCTTCAGCGCGCCAATCAGATCGCCCTCGCTGCAGGACTAACCCTTGATAGCCTCCATCAGGCACTGTTCCTCATCGATCCCGCCGGACGTCTCGCCTACCGAAACGCTATGGCCGACGACCTCCTGGCCAGTGGCGAAAGTTTTGTTCTCACCAGTCGCGGCCTGAGCTGTTGCTCTGGCTCCGCATCTGCCCGGCTGGCCGAGCGGGTTGCCGCCGTGCAGCGTTGGCCCGATACCCTGCCGGGTGCGTCCGTTGGCGGTGGGGTTAATGCGTTTTCCGTGAAGCGCCCGGGTCGGCCGGCGCTCTCCGTTTCTGTCCTGCCGGTCAGGGGGCTGGCGATCTTGTCGGCCGCCGGGCTGGACCATGGCTGGGTCGCAGTTCTCGTAACGGATGCTCAGGTCATCGCCCGCCACGCTCTGGTGCGGTTGGTCGACAGATATGGGCTGACAGCCCGCGAAAGCCAGCTTGTGGCGGCGCTGGTGCTGGGCCAGCCTCTCCCGTCCGCCGCAACGCTCGGCATCACCCACGAAACAGCCCGGCAATACCTCAAGGCCATTTTCGGCAAGACCGGCGTCAATCGCCAGGCGGAGCTGATCCGCCTGGCATCGCGTCTTTCGGGATAGAGCCGGGGTCAGGCCGGCACCACCCCCAGATAGACACGATATTCCGCGCCGCCGCGCTTCATCATGCCCGACTGCAGCTTGTAGCCGATCCCCTTGAAGACCGAGTTCGGGGTCCGCGTGGCCAACATCACCAATTGCTTGGTCTTGAGCGTAAACGCATAGGTCCCGATGGTGTCGTCTCCCATATTGAGAAACCCGGCCAGGGAATTGCCGACGCTGGGCATCACGTCATCCAGCAGAGCGCCCGCGAGCTTGGACAAAATTGGCCCTACCAGGGGGATGAAATCCATGACGAATTTGCCGATCTCGTGATTGGCCACCCAGGCACTCTGTATCTTCTGTCGGGCTTTTTCCGGATCGCCGTGGTCCTGTTCCATTGCGGTCACCACAATGCCGATACCCCAGGCGGGACCACGATAGAGCTCCATCAGGTCAGGCCGGCTCGAATTGTCGTCCACCCCGCTATAAACCTTGGTGCGCAGGGAATAGGGTGCCACTTTCGGAGCCACCATCGAGAAGATGGCATAGGGTTCGTCCGAGCCCGATCCCTGGTCCCAGTCCGACTCCTTGTGAGCATAAAAGCCTGTGTAGTGAATAACAACGCCGCGCATATCGATGGCGCCGGTGTCCGGCCACCAATAGATCTGCCCGTGCTCAAAACTGTTGGCGCGGCCGCCTTCGTCGATGTCGTCCTCGTCACTGGTGGGATAGCCGAGATAACTGCGCTCCCATCCCAGTTCCGCCCAGCGTTTGCGGATATCCCCGTAGATGCCCCAGGCGCCGGTGTTCGGATGCCAATAGATCGAGGCGCCGCCCTCGTTGAAATGATTGTAGCGGCCCACGCCGTCCGGGGTTGCTGTCTCGTCCGTCGTCGGTTCGCCCCACTTGAGCCCCCCGCGGTCTATCCACTTTTCGTAGATCGCCCCATCACATGGAAGGCCGCCTTCCTTGTCTTGTTGTAGACGATGGCATGGCCGTCAAAGACCCACATGCGCGCCTTTTTCTCGCGCGGTTTCCCCAGTCGGGCCTCGCCCCCCATTGCTTCATACTTGGCCTGTATGATCCGCTCTTGCTCGGTCAACACGCCAAGCCGGGCACCAACGCCCGTCTTGAGGTCGACCTTTTCGAAGTGCTTTGAGATCAGTGCCATCTTGTCCTCCATGGTCTGCGCCGGAGTGGCGCGTCCACAAAGGCTAGTCCTGGCAGCGGCGTTTCACCGCTCCCGTTTGGGAGGGTCCATGAAATCTTCGCGCCAGTTTTACGAATGGGAGCAGGGCACTAGCAGCTCTGGACGAAAACCGCGTGCACCTCGCCATGCACCGGCGTCGTCTCCACCAGCCGCCAACCCTCGCGCACAAACAGAGCCTGCGCCGTGGCGGTCAGCGCATAGACCCGCTCATGCCCCAGCCGCCGCGCCTCGACCAGTGTCCGCGCCAGCAGCGCCGCCCCAACGCCTTGTCCGCGAAACTCAGGCGCCACCACGAGCCCGCCCAGCCACGGCCCGCGCTCCGTCACCAGCCCGCCCGATTTTGCCGCCAGCGCACATGTGCCCGCCAAAGCCCCGTCGACAAAAGCGACGATCCCCAGCGGCATGTGCTCGCGCGCCATCCGCTCCGCCAGATCCGCCCGCGCCGAGGCGCCACGCGGATTATACCACTCCGGCCACACCGCCTCGAGGAGGTCGACCAGCGGCGTCACCGTATCGCCACGGTCGATCAGCAATGCTGTCTCTATTGCCATTTTCCCGGCTCCTCACGCATTGGCGCCCTGCACTGGGCCGGATTTCCAGCCGCGCCACAAACCGCTAGCCTAGCTTGCGAATCCACGAAAGGGACAGGTCCATGAAGGAATGGTGGCGCGGCGGAGTGATCTATCAGGTCTATCCTCGCTCGTTTCAGGACAGCAATGGCGATGGCGTCGGCGACCTGCCGGGCATCATCGAACGGCTGGACCACATCGCCAGCCTCGGCGTGGACTGCATCTGGCTCTCGCCCATCACCAAATCGCCCCAGGCCGACATGGGCTACGACGTTTCCGACTACAAGGATGTCGACCCGCTTTTCGGCTCGCTGCAGGATTTCGATCTGTTGATCAAATCCGCCCACGCCCTTGGCCTCAAGGTCATCATGGACCAGGTGGTCAGCCACTCCTCGGATCGCCATCCCTGGTTCCAGGAGTCGAGCTTCAACCGTACCAATCCCAAGGCCGACTGGTATGTCTGGGCCGATCCCCATCCCGATGGTTCCCCGCCCAACAACTGGCTCTCGGTCTTTGGCGGCTCCGCCTGGGAATGGCACACCGGGCGCAAGCAATATTACCTGCATAACTTCCTGACTTCGCAGCCCGACCTCAACTTCCACAATCCCGAAGTCCAGGACGCGGTGCTCGACACCATGCGCTTCTGGCTCGAACGCGGGCTCGATGGCTTCCGCCTCGACACGGTCAATTACTATTTCCACGACGACCAGCTCCGCTCCAATCCGCCGCTGCCGCGCGACAAGGATGACACGCTCAAGGTCAATCCTTACGACATGCAGAGCCACCAGTTCTCCAAGAGCCAGCCCGAAAATATCGACTGGCTGAAGCGTGTGCGAAAGCTGCTCGACGAATATCCAAACGCCACCAGCGTCGGCGAAGTCGGGGACGACGAGCGCGGGGTCGAGCTGATGTCGGCATACACCGCCGGCAGCGACATGCTGCACATGTGCTATTCGTTCGATTTCCTCAGTCCCAAATTCACTGCCGCTCATTTCCGCGGCAAGCTCGAAACCTTCTTTTCGAGCGGCGAAGGCTGGCCGTGCTGGAGCTTTTCCAACCACGACGTCATCCGCCACATGACGCGCTGGGCGCCCCACAGCGTCTCGCCCGCCGATCTCGCCCGCCAGGCGGCTGCGCTGGTGCTGACCATGCGCGGCTCGGTCTGCCTCTATCAGGGCGAAGAGCTGGGCTTGCCCGAAACCGACATTGCCTTTGAGGAATTGACCGACCCGCGCGGCATCCGCTTCTGGCCCGGCGACAAGGGCCGCGACGGCTGCCGCACCCCCATGCCCTGGGAAGCCGGCCCGCCGCCAAACGGCTTTACCACCGGCAAACCCTGGCTGCCGATCAAGCACACCCAGTCCGCGCTCAATGTCGAAGGCCAGAACGAGGACCCGGGCTCGACCCTCAGTTACTATCGCGAGCTGCTGGCGTGGCGTCGCTCCCAACCGGCGCTGCAGACCGGCGGTATCGAATTTTTCGACACGCCGGAGCCGGTCCTCGCCTATCGCCGCAGCGCCGGCAACAAGGACCTCATCTGCGTCTTCAATCTCTCCCCTGACGCTCGCCACATCACGCTCTCGGGCGTCGACGGCACCCCGCTCGAGCCGGTCAGCAACAACGCCACCTTCATCGACGAGCACCTCTCCCTCGGCCCCAACGGTTTTGCGATCGTCGAAGTCCCTGCGGGCGAAAGCTCAGTTTCAGTCTGACACCAAACCCATCGGCCCTTTCGTCCCTCCCCCTACCAGGGGGAGGTCAGGTTGGGGTATTCTCAATAAACCCGGGCAAAAGTATCCGGGTCAAAGAACTGCATCTCTTCCCCGCCACCCGGCTTGCGCACAAAGGCGCGGATGCAGCCGTTCCATTTTTCCGCCGCAGTGGCATCAACACCCATCTGCCGCAGCCGCATAAGATTGAATTCGTTCACTTCGCTTTCGCTGAACTTGCCCACCGAAAAGCCGAACGAAAAACTCACCCCCGAGCCCGTGCAATAGGGCACGGCCGCTGCCGGCAGGGTCAGCCCCATCAGCATCACGCTGGCTATGGCAATCCGTTTCATCTTCAGCTCCCTTTCGGATCCGGCGATCCGCCGGCTTTACGGTTCTGCGCAGCCTTCTCCTGCCAGCGCACCAGCATCACCACTGTGGGGATGGCAAAGCTCAGCATCAAGAGGCGCACCACATGGTGGGCTGCAATGAAGGCGGTATCATAGCCCAGCGCAATCCCCAGCGCGCCCATGCCCTCGATCGCCCCCGGCGCCAGCCCCAGCCAGATCTGCCCAAACGGCATGTCGACGAACTGGGCGACGACGAGCGTGATGGCGGTGCAGATCCCCACCGTCATTGCCGTCGCAATGAGACCACCCTTGGCTGCCGACAGAAATTCGCTCCGTGTGATCCCCACAAAGCGCGACCCGATGAGAACCCCGGTCAGCACAAAGGTGATCACCATGAGCGGCTCGGGCATGGTCTCGACGTAGAGCCCGCCCAGCTTGGCGACCGTCGCCGCCGCCATGGCGCCCAGCACCATCCCCGCCGGAATTTTCAGTTTGTTGAACACCAGCCCCACGGCGACACACCCCGCCGCGAGCAGGATCAGCTGCACCGGGCTCATCACGCCCATCGACACTTGCGCGAGGCCGTCCCCCAGCGGCAGGAACATCGCCATCACCGGCACGGCAATGGTCAGCATGAAAATGCGGATCACCTGAATAATGACGATCTGCCGTGGATTGCCCACCCCGCTGGCCGCAATGCCGAGGACCAGCGACAAATGCCCCGGAAACGAGCTGAGATAAGCCGTCCCTGCATCGAGCCCGAAAAGCCGCGTCAGCATCCAGCCGGTCGCGGCAATAATGATCACCAGCTCGATCGCCAGCGCCGCAAGACTGATCGGCCAGCTCGCCAGCAGCGACAGGCTGTCCGGCGCCACGCTCGCGCCCATCGACATGCCGATCAGAACGAAAATCACATCCCGCAGCCAGTTCGGCATCCGGATCGGCAGGCCCATCATCGCCGCCAGCGTCACCGCCAGCGCCGACCCCATAAGCCACCCCGCTGGCAAGCCCAGCATCGTCGCGGCCCCGCCACCAAGCGTCGCCAGTCCCAGCGTCAGGACAAAGGAATAAAAATCAGAAAGGGCAGGGCGGGGCATGGCACAGAAACTGGCAGGAAAGGCCCCGCCACCCTGCCCATGTTCGCCCAACATTCAAAGAGCTATCTTGGATTTTAGGAGTGGGCTTGTGGCCGTAGCACCAGGATCAAGAAAGCCCCCCCTCCCTGGCCCTCCCCTCGAGGGGGAGGGTGACTGCAGTGGGTGGACGAGAAAACGCCAGCAACACTGTTTCGCAAAGCGTGCAACAACCACGATCCCACCCTCCCCTTGAGGGGAGGGCAAGCAAAGCTTGGGTCCAACGGACCCAATCGACGCTCGGGAGGGGGGCTTCCGTCCTCAATCCGCTTCCCCCAGCGCTCTGGCCAGCGCCAGATAAACGCCTTCAGCGCTATGCATCACCTCATCATTGGTGAACCGCAACACGCGATAGCCATGCTCGCCCAAAACCGCATCCCGCGCGGCGTCGCGACGCTGCCCATCACCAAGATAATGGCTGTCGCCGTCGATCTCGACGATCAGCTTGGCTGAGTGGCTGGCAAAGTCGACCACATAGCGCACCATCGGGACTTGCTTGCGAAAGTGATGACGGGTTCGAAGCGGCGCGATCAATCGCCAGAACCGGATTTCCGCCGGTGTAGGGTTCTTCCTCAGCCTGCGCGCCAGCTGCGACATGTCCCCTCGTATCAGGGATTAGCGATCAATGCACTCTGTCAGCGTTCCAGCCTGTGTTCCAGAGAGTGCGTGGTGGCACAGAAAGTCCCCCTCCCTGGCCCTCTCCAAAGGGGGAGGGTGACTGCGGTGTATGGGTTAGACAACGCCAAACACCAGCCATGTTGGCAAAACGTGCCACAACCACGATCCCACCCTCCCCCTTGAGGGGAGGGCAAGCAGAGCTTGGGTCCAAGGACCCTAGCGGCGCTCGGGAGGGGGTCTCTTCGCCCCCAAAAAACCTCACCCCACCGGCAGGGCCTTTTCCACCAGCCGCGCCCAATAGCTCACGCCCACCGGAATCGCGTCGTCGTTGAAATCATAGGTGTCGGTGTGCAGTTCGCTCGAATTGCCATTGCCGAGAAAAATATAGGCGCCGGGGCGCTCCTGCAGCAGGAAGGAGAAATCCTCCCCGCCCAGCGATGGCGCGACGTCGTCGTCCACGCGCTCTTCACCCACAACGTCGCGCGCCACATCCGCAGCAAAGGCGGTTTCCCGCTCGCTGTTGACCGTCACCGGATAGCCGCGCACGTAGCGGATGCTCGCCTCGGCGCCAAAACTCTTTGCAAACTGAGGCACCATCTCATTGAGCTTGGCTTCAATGAAATCCTGCACATCCGGATCGAGCGTGCGCACCGTGCCGGTGATTTTCGCCGTGCGCGAAATCACATTGTCCGCCTCGCCGGCCTCGAGCATGGTCACGCTCAGCACCGCATTGGCCATCGGATCGAGGTTGCGCGAGACGATGGTCTGCAGCGCCACCACCATCTGGGCCGACACGATCAGCGGGTCGACGGTCTGCTGCGGCCGCGCTGCGTGTCCGCCCTGGCCGACAACGTCGATATAGAACCGGTCAGTCGCCGCCATGATCCCGCCGACGCGGATGCCGAAATGCCCAACCGGCATGCCCGGCCAGTTGTGCATCCCATAAACCTCGTCGATGGCGACTTTCTCGAACAGCCCGTCCTCGATCATCACCTTCCCGCCGCCGCCTCCCTCTTCGGCCGGCTGGAAGATCAGCGCCACGCGCCCGCTGAAATTGCGGGTTTCGCTGAGATATTTCGCCGCTCCCAGCAGCATCGAAGTATGCCCGTCGTGGCCGCAGGCATGCATCTTCCCCGGAACCGTGGAGGCATGCGGCGCGCCGGTCTTTTCGGTCACCGACAGGGCGTCCATGTCGGCGCGAAGGCCAATGGTCTTGCCCGGCCCGCCGCGCCCGTTGATGATCGCCACCACCCCGGTCTGGCCCAGCCCGGTCATCACCTCGTCACAGCCAAATTCGCGCAGCTTCTCCGCCACGATGCCCGCGGTGCGGTGCACATCAAACAAAAGCTCCGGATTGGCGTGCAGATCTCGTCGCCAGGCGGTGATTTCATCGTGGAATTCGGCAATGCGATTGATAACGGGCATGGAAGAACCAAAGCAGATGGGAGAGAGGGACAATGTCCTTGTCCCAATCCCTCCCGTCAACTGCTGCGCTGCAGCTTCTTCCCGTCCGGAGTGCCGCAGCCGTACAAAAAACCGTTCCGGCAACTTTTTGCGCCGCCTGCGCTACACATCCCGGCCATCAGCCCCTATATCCCCCACAACTCTGTTTTGTGGTCGGGTATATGTTCGCTTCCAAGTCTTTCCGTTTCGCTAGCCTCTTCGCCTGTCTGCTCATGGCATTCTCCATGGTTTCGGTCAGTGATGCAGAAGCCCGTCGTGGCGGCAGCTTCGGCAGCCGCGGCGCCAACACTTTCAATTCGCCCGCGCCGACCAACACGGCCCCGGGCCAGGTTGCCCCGGTTCAGCGCACCATGACCCCCGGTCAGAACCAGCCTTCTGCTGCCCCCACCGCTCAGTCGGCTCAGCCGCGCGGTGGCTTCATGAACGGCTTTGGCGGCTCGCTCCTGCGCGGTCTCGCCCTCGGCGGCATCATTGGTCTCCTGATGGGTGGTGGCTTCGGCGGCATGGGTGGCATTCTGGCCATGGTTGCGCAGATCGCCCTCATCGGTGGCGTCATCTGGCTGGCCATGCGCTTCTTCCGCGGCCCGCGTCAGGCCACTGCCGGCGGTCCCGATGTGGCGGCCTACCAGGCCCAGCCGCAGCCCAATGCCCAGCCGAATAACTTCGGCCAGATGTTTGGTGGAGGCACTGCCGCGCCGCGCGCCGCACAGCCCGTGCCGGGCAAGAACGCGCTCAACATCGGCATGGAAGATCTCCAGGTCTTCGAGCAGATGCTCACCCGCGTCCAGGCTGCATTCTCGAGCGAGAACTATTCGGCCCTGCGCGCGCTGACCACGCCTGAAGTCATGGGCTACCTCTCCGAAGAACTGGCCACCAACGCCACCAATGGCGTCAAGAACCACGTATCCGATGTCACTCTGCTGCAGGGCGATCTCTCGGAAAGCTGGCGCGAAGGCAAGGTCGAATACGCCACCGTCGCCATGCGCTATTCGTCCATCGACTACACGCAGGATCGCCAGACCGGCGCCATCGTCGAAGGCGATGCCGATAACGCCACCGAGTCCGTCGAAATCTGGACCTTCAAGCGTGATGTGGGCGGCGACTGGTTGCTCTCGGCGATCCAGGAAGCCTGATCGGCTCTACCACTGATATTCCCGGCCCGCGCTTCTTCCCGAAGCGCGGGCTTTTCTGTCTTCGCCGCCTGCGATGCCCCGGGGCGACATTTTTCAACAAAGCGCCGCCCGCTAGCCCAAAATTTCCCTTCCGTGCCTTGCCCCGTTCGCCCCTTTTTGCGAAGGGATGCCCAGCCCCGGGAGTTGCTCAATGAAAATCCTCGTCGCCGTCAAGCGCGTGGTCGACCACAATGTGCGCATCCGTGTCCGTCCTGATGGAACGGGCGTCGAGACAGCCGGCGTGCGCATGTCGATGAACCCCTTCTGCAAGCATGCGGTGGAAGCCGCCGTGCAGCTGGCGGAAGCTGGAAAAGCCGACGAGATCGTCGTGGTGTCCATCGGCCCCAAGAACACCAACGACGTGATCCTCACCGCCCTTGCCATGGGCGCCCATCGCGGCATTCTCGTCGAGGCCGAGCAGACCCTCGAAACCCTCACCATCGCCCAGCTCCTCGCCAAAATTGTCGATGAGGAGCAGCCCGATCTCATTCTTCTGGGCAAGCAGGCCGTCGACGATGACAGCAATCACGTTGGCCAGATGCTGGCGGCGCTCACCAATCGTCCGCAGGCCACCTTCGCCTCCGAGATCAAGCTCGATGGCACCACCCTCGAAGTCACTCGCGAGGTCGATTATGGCCGCGAGACTCTCTCGCTGCCGCTGCCGGCCGTGGTCACTGCCGATCTCCGCCTCAACACCCCGCGCAATGCAGCCCTGCCCATGGTCATGAAGGCGCGTTCCAAGCCCCTGGCCGTCCGCGCCGCTGCCGATCTCGGCGTCGATCTCACGCCGCGCCTCATCGTCGAAAACATATCCCCGCCGCCCGAACGTGTGGCAGGAAGAAGCGTCGCCTCGGTTGCCGAGTTCGCCGCGGCCGTCGCCGCCGAAGTCAACGAGATGGAGGCGCTCTGATGTCCGTTCTTCTGCTTGCCGAACACGACAACGGAAAACTCTCTCCCGCCACGGCGCGCCTTGTTGCCGCTGCCAGCCAGCTGGGCCCGGTTGATCTTCTGGTCGTCGCCGAGGCGCCCGCCGCCATCGCCGAGGCTGCGTCCACCCTCTCCCATGTTCGGAAAGTCCTGGTCGCTCAAGGGCAAAGCACCGCCGAAGCGTTAGCACTTACGCTCGAAAGCTGCGCTCAACGCTACCAGTCTGTTAGCGCGAACGCCTCTTCTGTTGGCAAGGATGTCATTCCGCGTCTGGCCGCCAAGCTCGATATCCAGCCGGTCACCGACATCGTCGCCATCGCGGCGCCCAACCGGTTTACCCGCCCGATCTACGCCGGCAATGCGCTCGAAACCGTCACCGACCCGCAGCCACTGCACCTGCTGACCTTTCGCGCCTCCGCCTTCCGCCCGGTCGCTGCTGGTGGTTCCGCACCCGTCGAAACGCTCGAGAATTCAGTCACTTCGCTGGCGCGCCTGCTTGCCGCGCACCGCAACCAGAGTGATGTGCCGGACCTCTCGACGGCCCAGATCGTCATTGGTGGTGGCGTCTCCGTCGGCTCCGCCGAAGGTTTTCAACTCATTGAAAAGCTTGGCAAAACTCTTGGTGCAGCGGTCGGCGCCACCCGCGCTGCGGTCGATGCCGGCTATGCGCCGAACGATTGGCAGATCGGCCAGACCGGCAAGATCATCGCCCCCGATCTCTACATCGCCATCGGGATTTCCGGCGCGCTCCAGCACCTCGCCGGCATCCAGGGCGCCAAGAAGATTCTTGCCATCAATACCGATGCCGAGTCTCCGTTGATGAAACTCGCCGATGTCGCGCTTGTCGGCGATCTCTTTGAAGTTGTTCCGCAATTGATTGCCGAACTGGAGAAGCTTGGGGTCTCCAGACCCACCGGCTGACCCATTCCCGTTTCAAAAACCGGCCGTCCAAAGCCGCTCCCAATTGCAAAAATCCCCCGCGCGCCTATAAAGACCGCGCCTTCTCACCGGACTTCATAAAATGTTCGAAAACCTCTCCAAGGCCCCTGGCGACAAGATCCTTGCGCTCATGGGCGAATATGCGGCTGATGCCCGTCCCACCAAGATCGACCTCGGCGTCGGCGTCTACAAAGACGAAAAAGGTGTGACCCCGGTCATGACCTCGGTCCGCAAGGCCGAAGAGCGGATGCTTTCGAACGAAAAAACAAAGACTTATCTCGGCATCGCCGGGAACAAGGGCTTTGGCACTGCGGTTCTCGACCTCGTCCTAGCCGACGCTGTCGATCTCTTGCGCGTCCGCATCGCGCAGGCTCCGGGCGGCACTGGCTCGCTCTGGGTGCTGATGCAGCTGATCAACCGCGCTCGTCCCGGTGCGACGGTCCACGTCTCGGACCCGACCTGGGCGAACCATATTCCGATCGCCAATAATTCGGGCCTCAAAGTCGCGACCTACCCCTATTTCGACACCGTCACGCGCGGCGTGAAGTTCGACGAAATGCTTGCCGCGCTTGATAAACTGGGCGCCGACGACATCGTGCTCCTGCACGGCTGCTGCCACAACCCGACCGGCGCGAACCTCACCGACGCGCAGTGGGATCAGGTTGCCGCAAGCCTCGCCCGCACCGGCGCGCTGCCCTTCATCGATCTGGCCTATCTTGGCTTTGGCGATGGCATCGAAGCCGACGCCTATGGCACCCGCAAGATTCTTTCCACGGTCCCCGAGGCCGTGATAGCATTCTCGGGTTCGAAGAATTTCGGTCTCTACCGCGAACGCGTTGGTGCCGCCATTCTCGTCGCCCGCAATGCAGAAGAAGCCGATGTTACTAATTCGCAGCTTCTGAACATCATTCGCGGCGCCTATTCTCAGCCGCCTGATCACGGTGCCGAGATCATCCGCACCATCCTTCAGGACGCCGAATTGCGCGCCGAATGGGAAGAAGAGCTGGGCGTCATGCGTAACCGCATGATTTCATTGAGAGAAAAGCTCGCAAGTGCGATCCGCGAGCGCTCCAATTCCACCGATTTTGACTTTGTCGCCGGTCACCGCGGCATGTTTTCTCTGCTCGGCCTCACCGCCGACGCCGTGGAGCATTTAAAAGCCGGAAACGGTGTCTATATGACATCTGATAGCCGCATCAATGTCGCCGGTATCCCCGAAGAGCACGTCGGTGCTCTCGCCGATGCGTTTCTGGGCGCCATTCGCTGAGCAATGCTTGCGGCCCCGCGCCGCCATGGACTACCTCGGCTAACCAGCCGGGATGAAACGCTTTTCAGGAGGGAACGATGAAGTTCTTCGTCGACACTGCAGATACCAAGGCCATCGCGGAGCTTCACGAAGCCGGCCTCGTCAATGGCGTCACCACCAATCCGTCGCTGATCGCCAAGTCCGGCCGTGACTTCAAGGAAGTCATCAAGGAAATCTGCGCGATCACGCCCGATCCGGTCTCGGCCGAAGTGGCAAGCCTCGAATATGACGGCATGATTGCCGAGGGCGAAGTCCTCGCCAAGCTGGCCCCCAATGTGGTCATCAAGCTTCCCCTGACCCTGAATGGCCTCAAGGCCACCAAGTACTTCAAGGAAAAGGGCATTCCGACCAACGTCACGCTCTGCTTCTCGGCCAACCAGGCTCTGCTGGCTGCCAAGGCCGGCGCGACCTACATCTCGCCCTTCATCGGCCGCCTCGATGACATCAACCTTGATGGCATGGAGCTGATCGAGAACATCCGTCAGATCTATGACAACTACCAGTTCGAGACCCAGATCCTGGCCGCCTCGATCCGTTCGGCGAACCACGTGACCGAGGCTGCCCTTGCCGGCGCCGACGTCGCAACCATCCCGCCAGACGTGATCAAGAAGCTCGCCCAGCATCCGCTGACCGACAAGGGCATCGAAGGCTTCCTCAAGGATTGGGCCGGCACCGGCCAGTCGATCCTCTAAGGATTTCAAACAATTATCCCGCCCTCCGGGGCGGGAGACGCCTAACAGACCTCGCCCTTCGACACGCTCGGGGTGAGGTCTTGTTCTTTCAAGGATCGAGATGGCCGACACCGAACTTTCCGCAGAGATCAAGTCTGCGCTCGCTGGCGTGGAAATCCCCGGCGGCGGAGATCTCGCCTCCTATCCCGGTCTCTCGGAGATCATCGTCACCCCCGGCGCCATTGCTTTTGCCATCGCTGTGCAACCCGGCATGGAAGCCGCCTTCGGGCCCGCCCGCGACGACGCCCACAAGCGTGCCCAAGCCCTTGGCGGCGCCCGCAAGGTGATGGTCTCGATCACCGCTGAAAAATCCAGCGGCCCCAAATTTTCCCACGGATCGCCGGTTCCCGCAGGCAAGACCAGTGTGAAAGGCGTGCGCCGCATCATCGCCGTTGGCTCGGGCAAGGGCGGCGTCGGCAAGTCCACGACCTCCGTCAACATCGCCCTGGCCCTTGCCGCCGAAGGCCTGAAAGTCGGCATTCTCGACGCCGATCTCTATGGCCCTTCCGTGCCCAAACTCCTCGGCCTCGAAGGCCGACCCGCTATTCGCGAAGACGGAATTTTCTCGCCGCACGAGGCGTTTGGTGTGAAGGCCATCTCCATCGGCTCCATGCTCGTGCCCGGCCAGGCCGTGGTCTGGCGCGGTCCCATGGCCACCTCCGGCCTCCGCCAATTGCTGCGCGAAACCGATTGGGGCGAGCTCGACGTCCTCGTCATCGACCTTCCCCCCGGCACGGGCGACATCCACATCGGCCTCTTCCAGCAGGCCGTAGTCGATGGCGTGGTCATCGTCTCGACCCCTCAGGATCTCGCGCTGATCGACGCGCAAAAGGCCATCGACATGCTCCGCCGCATGAACGTACCGGTCCTGGGCCTCGTCGAGAACATGAGCTATTTCATCGCGCCCGATACCGGCAATCGCTACGATATCTTTGGCTCAGGCGGCGCCGAGAAAGCAGCCGCCGATCTCGACCTCGAATTCCTCGGTGCCATTCCGCTGGTCATGTCGATCCGGGAAAATTCGGACGCCGGCGCGCCGTCGGTTGCTGTGGATCCCGAGGGCCCGGAGGCCGCAGCCTATCGTGCCATCGCCCGACGTCTGGTCACCCGCATCCCCTGACCCAACCGCCGCCTCGGCTCGTTTCGGCTGAAAACGATTGCTGAAATCGATTGCATAAACGATTTTGGCGGGCTATCGGGTCTCCCCAATTGGCACAAGCTGCCCTGGAGGGGATCCATGTTTTCATTCGACCGGCGGGATTTCGGTCCCGACTTCACCTTTGGCGTAGCGACTGCCGCCTATCAGATCGAAGGCGGGCAGGGCGATGGCCGTGGCCAGTCGATCTGGGACAGCTTCTCCGCTACCCCCGGCAACGTCCACAATGGCGATACCGGCCGCGACGCCTGCAACCACTACGAGCTTTGGCCCGCCGACCTCGACCTCATCCGCGACGGCGGCTTTGACGCCTACCGCTTTTCCTTCGCCTGGCCGCGTTTGATCCCGGAAGGGACGGGCCCAGTAAACCAGAAGGGCGTCGACTTTTATGATCGCCTGATCGACGGCATGCTCGAGCGTGGCCTCAAGCCCTATGCCACGCTCTATCACTGGGATCTGCCCTCGACCCTGCAGGATCGTGGCGGCTGGATGAACCGCGACATCGCCAATTGGTTCGCCGACTACGCCACCCTGATTGGCGGAAAATTCGGCGATCGGCTGACCGCCACGGCCACCATCAACGAACCTTGGTGCGTCGCCTTTCTCAGCCACTTCCTTGGCGTCCACGCCCCCGGCTATCGCGACCTCCGCGCCGCTGCCCGCGCCATGCACCATGTGCTTTTCGCCCACGGCGCCGCCATCGACGCGCTGCGCGCCACCGGCACGAAAAATCTCGGCATTGTGCTCAACCTCGAAAAGTCCGAGCCCGCCTCCGACAGTCCCGAGGATCAGGCCGCCGGTGACTTCGGGGATGCCCAGTTCAACCGCTGGTATCTCGACGGCGTCTTCAAGGGTAAGTACCCGGAGGTGCTTACCAAATGGCTTGAGCCCTATCTGCCGGCCAATTACCAGGCGGACATGGACGTCGTCTCCCGCCCGCTGGACTGGCTCGGGATCAACTACTACACCCGCGGACTCTACAAGGCCTCCACCCAGCCCGGTCGCCCCGTGGAGCAGATCAAGGGTCCGCTCGAAAAGACCGATATCGGCTGGGAAATCTATCCCCAGGGTCTTTCCGACCTGCTCGTCCGCGTCTCCAGCGACTACACGAAAATCCCGGTATATGTCACCGAGAACGGCATGGCCGAGGTCGAGGGCGACAATGATCCGCGCCGCGTCAGATATTACGACGACCACCTCAAGGCCGTGCTCGCCGCCAGGGCCGCAGGCGCCGATGTGCGCGGCTATTTTGCCTGGTCGCTGCTCGACAACTACGAATGGGCCGAGGGCTACAACAAGCGCTTCGGCCTCGTCCATGTCGACTACGCCACGCAAAAACGAACGCCCAAGGCAAGTTACAGATCTTTCCAGGGCCTGCTGCACAATTCGCGCTAAGCGTGTATGGTCCGCGCCAAACCTGTACCAAGGCGCGGACCGCACCCATGACTTCAGAACTGACTGAACTGCCCCAGTCCCTGCAGCGGCTGGAAGAGCTGCTGGCGGAAGCCGGGCCTGATGCCATGCTGCTGGCTGAGCTCGACGGCTTTCTCTGCGGCCTCGCTGTCAGCCCCGAGCCAATCTCGCGCGACGAATGGTGGCCGTTCGAATGGCTGGCCGACGAGCGCGGTGTCCTCAAGAGCGGCAATGAAGAGCTGGCCGGCCTGATCGAAGCTCGCCTTGCCGAGACCGAGCAGGAACTGGCCGACGACAATTACGCCCCGCTGTTCGAGGTCGATGAAGAGACCGAAGAGGTCATCTGGCAGGTCTGGATCTCTGGTTTCCAGCAAGCCATGCTGCTGCGCTTTGACGCTTGGGACGCCCTGCTGCGCGACACCGAAAGTCAGGGCGAGCGCGGCGAAGCGGCCCTCGGTCTCGCCACGGCGCTCATGCTCTCCTCCCCCGATGCCGGCCCCGATGAAACTGCCGGCGAACAGGAATGGGCCGAGTACGACGAGATGATGGAAGCCATGCCCATGGTCATCGCCGGCTTTGCCGGTGTCGCCTATCGGCTGCACAAGGCCAGCTAGTCGGGCGCTTCAGGCCACGATTTCCGGCAGACGGGCCGCCATCAGGGCCTGCGTCAGCTTGTGCTTCGGGTGCGCGAACAGCGCATCCGGGGTGCCTTCCTCGACAATCCTGCCTGCTTCCATCACCAGCACCCGATCGGCCATAGCCGCGATCATATCGAGGTCGTGGCTGATGATGAGATAGGTCAGGTTATGGTCGGCCTGCAGCCGCGCCAGGAGATCCAGCACATCCCCGCGCACTGACACGTCCAGCGCCGACACGGGCTCGTCGAGCACCACAAGGCGTGGCCGCGTCACCATCGCCCGGGCGATGGCAAGGCGCTGGCGCTGCCCGCCGGAAAACTCATGCGGATAGCGCTCCAGCATGGCCGGCTCCAGACCCACGGAGAGGATCGCCTCCTCCAGCCGCGCGTGGCGCTCGATCGGCGCCATTTTGGGGAGCAGGCGCAAGGGCTCGCCCAGCGATTGGCCAATGGTGAGCCGCGGATTGAAACTGCTGAACGGGTCCTGGAAGACGAAGGAGAGGTCAGCCCGCAATCCCGCCGGCAGGTCAGCGCCGCGATAGGCCTTGCCCTGAAACTCAAGCCGCCCCGAGGTCGCTGTGTCCAGCCCGACGATGATCCGCCCCAAAGTGGTCTTGCCGCAGCCAGACGGGCCAACCAAGGCCAGGCATTCGCCTTCATGGATGGAGAAATCCACGGCATTGACCGCCCGCAGCGGCTGCTCGCCCCACTGAAACCATCCCCGTCCGAAATCGCGGATGAGGTTTTCAACCTTGAGGATCGGTTGCGTCGTCGCCAGATCCTGCCGCTGCCTGGCTTCAACGCGCGTCGCGGCGACGAGTTTTCGCGTATAGGCCTCGCGCGGCGCCTGCAGCACTTCGTGCGTGGGCCCCATTTCAACCAGTTTGCCCCGATGCAGCACGGCGATCCGCTCACACAGCGCCGCGACGGCACGAATGTCATGGCTGATGAACAGGAGCGTCATGTGCCGGCGCTTGCAGATCTCGAGGATCAGATCGAGCACCGTCCGCTGGGTGATGACATCGAGCGCCGATGTGGGCTCGTCGGCGATCATCAGGTCCGGTTTGCTGGCCAAGGCCATGGCGATCATCACCCGCTGGCGCTGCCCGCCCGAGAGCTGGTGGGGGAAGCGATCGGCGTGGCGGGGTTCAAGCCCCACTTCTGCGAGAAGGTCGGCAAGTTGGGCCAGAGGCTCCGTGCTGGCGCTCACCAGCCGCATGGCTTCCTCGATCTGCTCGCCAACGCGCAAGAGCGGGTTGAGCGCCGTCATCGGCTCCTGAAAGACCATGCCGACGCGCTTGCCGCGCAGGCGAGCCAGCACGCGCTCGTCAGTGGGAAGTGGGGCGCCATCAAAGGCGATTTTGCCACTGACTTCGGCCGTCTCCGGCAGCAGTCCGGCGATGGCAAGCGCTGTCAGCGATTTGCCCGAGCCGCTTTCCCCGATAATGCCGAAACGCTCGCCGGCTTCGATCGCGAGCGATAGCCCCGCGAGGGCCGGCCGGCCGCCGAAGGAAATCGTCAGGTCTGAAATCTCGACCAGGGGCTTTGTCATGACAGCTCCTGCCGGCGCAGGCGCGGATCAAGCGCGTCGCGCAGCCCGTCTCCGGCGATATTGAGAGCGATCACGATGAGCACGATGGCGATCCCCGGCAGGAGGCTCAGCCAGGGATGGATAAGGGAGAGGCTTTGCGCATCGTTCAGCATCAGCCCGAGGCTGGTGGCCGGCGGTTGTGTGCCCAGCCCGATATAGGAGAGACCCGCCTCAGCCAAAATGCCCAGCGACAGCTGGATCGTGCCCTGCACGATGATGAGGCTCATGATGTTGGGCAGGATATGGCGCGCGGCAATCTCGGCGCGTCCCATCCCGGCCAGCCGCGCTGCGCCGAGATAATCGAGCGAGGACAGCGCCAGCGCACCGCCGCGCGCCACCCGCGCAAACACCGGAATGTTGAAAATGCCGATGGCAACAACGGCATTGACCGTGCCGGGCCCCATCAGCGTGGCGATGAGAATGGCGATGACCACAGAGGGGAAGGCAAAGGCGAGGTCGGAGATGCGCAGCACCACCCATTCCACCGGGCCGCCCCACATGGCCGCAGCCAGCCCCATCGGTACACCGATACCAATGCCGATGGCGACGGCAGCTGCGCCGACGGTAAAGCTCACCAGCGTGCCTGACATGATCAGCGAGAAGAGATCGCGCCCGAGGTGGTCCGTGCCCAGCCAGTGCGCAGCATCCGGGCCCATGAAACGGCGCGAAATGGCAATGTCGCCGATCGGATAGGGCGTCCAGAACAGCGACACCAGCCCCAGAATGGCAAAGAGGGTCGTCGCCGCCAGCCCCAGCATCAGGCTCGGGTGGTCCTTGATCCGCTGCCAGCTCATGTCCGCCGCTCCCGCAGGCGCGGATCGACCAGCCCATAGGCGAGGTCCACCAGCAGCATGGTGAGGCTGACCGCCAGCACCAGCACAATGGTCGCACTACGCACCAGCGTCAGGTCCCGCTCCGAAATCGCGGTTGCGATCAGGCGTCCGAGCCCGGGCAGGAAGAACACATTCTCGACGATGATCGTGCCGGCGATGAGATAGGCGAACTGGAGGCCGAGTATGGTCAGCACCGGCAGCAGCGCATTGCGCACGCCATGCCGCCAGATCGCCTCGCCGAAGGTCATGCCCTTGGCGCGGGCGGTGCGGATATAGTCCTGGCTCGCTACATCGACCAGCGCCGTGCGCATGACGCGGGCGAGAATGGCGGCCTGCGGCAAGGCCAGCGCCAGACCGGGCAGGATCAGCCCGCGTGCGGCCAGCCAGAAATTCTCGTGCCAGGGGATGAGCCCGCCTGTGGGCAGCCAGCGCAGCGTCACCGCAAACAACAGGGTCAGCAGCATGCCGAACCAGAAATTGGGGATGGCCAGGCCTCCCTGGGCGAGCACCATGACTGCGGTGTCGAGCGGCTTGCCACGGCGACGCGCCGCCATGATGCCGAGCGGCAGTCCGATGACCATCGACACCACCATGGCAAAGATGGTCAGCGGCATGGTCACCGCCATCCGATCCATGATCAACTTGGCGACCGGCTGACGCTGCGTATGCGACATGCCGAAGTCGCCCTGCAGCATGCCGAACACCCAATTGGCAAAGCGCGCCGGGGCAGGGGTGTCGAGCCCCATCTGCAGGCGCAGCGCCGCCAGCGCATCGTCGCTGGCATTAATGCCAAGGATGAAACGGGCAGGGTCGCCGGGCAGCAGATCGAGCAGCACGAAAATGACCACTGCCGCGATCAGCAGGGTCACCGCGAACTCAGCGAGCCGCTTTGCGAAATAGGAGATCACCGGCCACCTCGTGCAGGGGTGGGGCTGCAAAGAAGGCCGGGGGTGCACTCACCCCCCCGGCCCGCGAAAAAGCGTCTGGCGTTATTGCACCCAGTGGATATCGCGCAGTACCACGCCTTCGACCGGCGCATTCTGCCACATGCCCTCGAGCTTGGCGTTCCACACGCCAGTCTGCGGCAGCTCGAAGAGATAGCCGTTGACGGCATCCTCGGCGATGATGGTCTGGATCTGCTGGGCCAGGACCTTGCGCTGTGCTTCGTCGGTCGTGGCATTGAGCGTCTCGTTCAGCGCCTGAACTTCGGGGTTGTTGTAGCCGAAGTAGTAGTCGGGATTGGCATAAATGCCAATGTCGAACGGTTCCACATGGCTGATGATGGTGAGGTCGAAGTCCTTGTTGGCAAAGACATCTTCCAGCCACGGCGCCCATTCCATGTTGATCAGCTCAAGCTTGATGCCGATCTTTGCGAACTCGCTGGCGATGATCTGGCCCGAAAGCTGCGCGTAGTTGAGCGGCGGCAGCTTGAGGGTCGCCGAGAATCCATCAGGGAAACCAGCGTCCGCCAAGAGGGTCTTGGCCGCCGCCGTGTCGTAGGGATAGGTATTCGTCAGGTCGAGATAATCAGGGTTATGCGGGGCGAAATGCGTGCCGATCGGCACCCCATAGCCATAGGTCGCGCCCTCGATAATGTCCTTGCGGTTGAGTGCATGGGCCATGGCCTGGCGCACCTCGAGCTTGTCGAACGGCGCCTTGGCATTGTTGGTGGCCAAGATGGTTTCGCCCTCGGTGGAACCGACCAGCACGTTGAACTGCGGATTGCCTTCGAAGACGGCCAGCGCTTCGGGCGCGAAATTATTGGTGCCGTCAATGTCGCCGGCCAGCAGCGCATTGGTCATGGTCGCCGTGTCGCCGATGAACACATAGCTTGCCTTGGTGAGCGCCGGCTTCTCGCCCCAATAGGGGCCATACTGCTCGAGAATCACCCGGCTGCCGCGATCCCACTGCACAAAGGCGAAGGGGCCGGTGCCGATCGGTTCATTGGCGTTGCTCTCGGCGCTCTCCGGGGCAACGATCACCGCGTCGCCACGTCCAAGATTGAACAGCAGTAGCCCGTCCGGACGCGACAGGGTGAACTCCACCGTCTGTGCATCGACGACCGTAACCGACTCGATCGGCGTGTAGAGCGCCTTCTGCGCATTGACGCTGTCATCGGCCAGCAGCCTGTCGAAGGTGAACTTGACGTCTTCCGCGTCGAAAGGCGTACCGTCATGGAACGTCACCCCGTCGACGAGGCTGAAGCGATAAGTCAGTCCGTCGTCGGAAATCGTCCAGCTGCTCGCCAGCCCGGGCTGCACAGCGCCGGTCTGGTCGATGCGCACGAGGCCCTCGAAGATATTCTGGTAGACGACCACGTCGATCGCTTCTGCCGCGCCGGCCGTCGGGTCGAGTGCCGGTGGCTCCAGCGCCACCCCGATCCGCACCTCGGTAGACTGTGCGTAGGAAATTCCGGTGGCCAGCATCAGGCCGGCCGCAGCCAGCGCAAGGGACTTCGTCGATATCATTATGGTCTCCCAGAAGGCGAGGCCCGTTCGCACCTCGGGCCTAGGTATAGGCAAACTGGCTTTTCAGCGCACCCGTCTAGCGTATTAAACTTTTCGCCCATTGGGCCTTTGAAGGGCAAGTTTATCCCTCAAGCCCAATTCACCGCCGGAACGGGACAATTGAGCCGCTTTATGGAGCGTCTGTATCGTGGTCAACAAGATCTGCCGGCACTTTGAGGCTGAACAGGACCCCGCTGCGACCCGCGGGGTCGACTGACAGGGACACCGCGTTGACCGCGAGAAGGGACCGGGTGAGGGCAAGTCCGACGCTCGAACGCACCGGGCTCAGCGATTTCCCCTGCACGCTCTGGCCATCCCGGAACACGACGAATCGCTCCGCCATGTCGAGTGCGTGGTTGGAACTGTCCCGGACATGGATGGCGATCCCGCCATCGTCGAGCCGCTGCGCCGAAATCACCACTGCGCCGCCCGTCGGGCTCTGGTCGATGGCACTGGCCAGAAGATTGAGCACCGCCTGGGTGAGCGACGCCCGATCGGCCGTGACCCTGGGCAGGGTCTCCGAAATGGCGTTGCGCAGCAGCACCCGGGCGCCATTGGCCTGGTTGCGAATGCGCAGCACGCAGCTTTCCAGCAGCTCAGTCAGATCAAGGCTGGCGCGCTGGGGCAGGTAACGCCCCTCGCGCAGCCGCGCATAATCGTCGAGCTCTGTCACCAGCGCGGCGATGTCGTGGCCCGCCAACGCAATATCCTGCGCGTAGCTGTCGAAGCGCTCGGCATCGAAGCTCTCGGTGCGCAGCAGTTCGGCAAAGCCGATAATCGTATTGAGTGGTCGGCGAACGCCCCGGCTGATCCGTGCCAGAAGGGCAGGATCGAGATCGGTCTGGGTGGTCAGGAGCTGCCGCGGCATGGCGGTGCGCGGACGCACGAAGCCGAAATAGCCGCTGACGATGCCTGCCTGGCCCTGCGTGAAAATCTGGATATCCGACTGGCCGTCGGCACTGCGCAGGCCAAGCGAGGGACGCTCGGTTTCGGCAAAGCGCGCTGGCCGTTCGAGGAAAGAGCGCAGCGAGAGCGCCTCGTCTTCGCTGATATAGTTCGTCAGCACCTGTCCTAGGATCGACTTGCCCTGTCCGAGCAGAGCGGTCGCCACCCCGTTGGCGTTGCTGATCATGCCGCTGCGGCTGGCTTCAAAAAAGCCATCGTCACGCAATTCGGCCAATCCCTGGGCGAAGGCGCGGACGGCGTCCTCGTGCCCTGTGCGGACTTCGGTCGAACTGGCCGAAAGCATCAGCGCCGGACGACCCTGCCAGGACATTGACTGCAAACGCGCCGTCACCGGCACAAGCGTGCCGTCGCGCTGCACGATATGATTGATCGGCCCAGCTTCCTGATCCGAACCCGATCCCGGGAACACGGCGGCAAGGCCAGCCTGACGCAGGCTCTCGACGCTGTCGTAGCCCATCATCTCGGTAATGGCGCGATTGGCGAACAGGATCTGCTGGTCGCGGAAGACCAGGATCCCGAGCGGCAACCGGTTCAGCACCAGGGTCTCTCCGCTGATGCTCACCAGCGCGCCGCCATTGGCAGGCTGCAGATTGGCCGGCGGGGCAGGGGGCGTCGGGGTGACTTCACCCTGGCCAACCCGGTCTCCGACCCTGTCATTGAGAATGCGCGACAGCTCGTCAAAATTATAGCGCGACACCCGCTCGACGATTTCCGGATCGGCCGGAGCGGCGCTGAGCGCAACGGCCTCGGCAGGCGGCGTGACGTCGTCGGCGGCTGGAAGCGTGGTCTCGACGTCGGGTCGGAAACCCCGGCCCACGAGCTTGTAGAGAACGCTCGGCGCGACCTCTGGCAAACCTTCGGGCGAAGGCACGTCGACAGCGGGCGCAGGAGCCTCGTCATCGGCTTCGGTCAGCGGCGTGTAGAGCTGTTCGTCGGCGGCAAGCCGATCAACCAGCTGGCTGAGGCTGCGGAACAGACGGCGGTCCGGTTCCGCATTTTCTGCCGAGACAGCGAGCTCCGTCCGCGCAACAATTTCCAGGGGAGCGATAGCTTCCGGAGCGGCACCTGTTTCGGTCTGCGCTTCAGGCTCCACTGCCGGCAAGTCATCGCCTTCTCCAGGCGCAGTTGTTTCAGCGACGTCAGCTACGCTGGAGCCAGCGTCGTAAGCGGTCTCGGCGTCGGCATCCTGCCAGTTCTGGAGCTCACGGACATAGGCATTGTCGCCGGCAATATCGCCACCAATTGGCGTTTCCGCCTCGTCCAACTCCTCGGCAAACTGCTCCGCCGCGGGCTCAACCTCAGCCTCTACCGCAGCTTCCGCTTCAGGAACCACCTCGGCTTCTGGCTCGGCTTCAGGCTCAGCCTGCGTTTCGGCTTTGACCTCGGCCGCAGTCACTTCTGCCTCGATCGCCACCATTTCGGCTGCGAGAGCATCCATCCCGGTCGCGTCTGCTGGTTCGGCTGCACCCTCTGCCGCCGGCTCGTCGACCGGCCCTTGTTCGGCGCGGTATGCCGAAAGAATGTCAGAATCGATCGCGTCGACGCCTACGATCAGCAGCGCGACTTCGTCGTTCGCCCAGGCGAGAGGCGTCGTGGCACAGGTTGCCGACACAGGCTTTTCGCCCGCGCGGAACTGAATACGCGCCAGGCTCGTGCGGCCGGATGACCCCAGTCGGATGATGCGCGCGATCTGTCCCTTGATCGGTACGGCCGGCTCGGCGCGCTTCAGCCCATGCTTCTTTATTTTGGCAAGGAACAGCCCGGCCGCGTCATTGGCCCAGAGCAGCTGCTGGCCATCCTGCGACCACAGCCATGCCGGACGCGCGTCCTGTGCATGTTGCAGAACGCGGCGCGCATTGGGCAATGTCGTCCAGAGTTCATCCATAAGGCGGCGCGTTCGACCAATATACGTTTGCCCTGTCCCATATTGAAACGGTGGGCCTAAGTTCTTTATGTGTTCTTAAATATAGTGCCGGCCCGGCTGAATCCAGCCCAGCACACCCTCCAGCGCGATTCATTCTCTTCAATGGTTAAAAGACATGTCCTAAGGATTGGTCATGCACCCCCATATTTCTGAGGAAAAACGCCTGCGACAATCACACTGTCCACAGGGGAAAATCGGTGCTTGTCATCCAGGCAAACTCGACCTATGTTCCGCCCGATTTCGGGAGTACGCCGTGCCCCCGAACTGGTTTGCCGCCTTAGCTCAGTTGGTTAGAGCGCTAGATTGTGGATCTAGAGGTCCTCGGTTCGATCCCGAGAGGTGGTACCACCCAAAACCCCCGCATTTGCTGAAGTTTTGCCGTTGGGTCGGTACCTTTCCGCTGGCGTCACGGATTGCCGCGGATGGCGGCGGTCACGATGGCGCGGACGCCGGGGTGATTGTCCTCATACTCGAGAGATCCTTCGAGGCTATGCATCAGCACCCGCAGCATCTTTGAGCCAAAGCCCGTGCCGGCGATGCCGCTGTTCATCCCCGGACCGCGATCCGCAACGATCAGGCGAAGCGTCTCGCGGTGCTGCTCGAGCCGAATGTTCACGGGACCGGGACGGCCCTCATAAGCATATTTGACCGCATTGGTGAGCAGCTCATTGGCCACGAGGCCAAGTGACACGGCGCGCGCCGCATCGGTCAGAACTGGCGACAGGTCAAGCTGGACCGCATCCCGCCAGCCGCCTTCGAGCGAACTTGTCAGTTCATCCATGAGCTCGGTCAGGTAGCGCGACAGGTCGATGATCTCGACACTATTGTCCAGATAGAGTCGACGATGGGCGAGGGACACCGCCAGCAGCCGCTTTTGCGCCTCCTCAAGCTCAGTCCGCACCTCCTCAGTGGCAGCGCGTGCCTGCATTCGCAGAAAAGCGCCCACCAGAGAGAGACTGTTCTGCACGCGGTGGTTCACCTCCTTGAGGAGCAACCCGCGCTGCTCGAGCAGAATCTCGTTTTCCCGAAGCGTTGTGGTCAGCTCGGTGTTGAGCTCGCGGATCCGACTGTTGTTGCGCGCTTCGAGCAGCAGGCGCACCAGCCGCGAGGCCGATTCGGTCTCGGCGAGGGTCCAGTCCCGCGCTCGGCCCTGAACGCTCTCTGCCCATTCCTCGAACGAGCTGCGCGGGGTCAGCCTGGCACTCGGGTCATGGGTGACATCCTTGTGCGGATTGCCGGCCCACTTGACCGTCTGCAACTGCTCGGCCCGGTACCACATCAGGATTGTCGGAACTTCGGTGGACATGGTGACCGCGAGCAGCCCGCTCGCCGTCTCGGTAAATTCCGCCGCCGGCGCAAATTGCTTCGACAATTGCCGTGTCGCCACAGGTTTGGCGAGCGCCGATACCCGAACATGCTCCGCCATGGCGCGGACCGCCGGATCATCCGGACATTTTCCCGCGCAGTAGAGGTCGCCGCCCTGCACGGCTGCAAAGCCATCGGCGCCGAGCAGTTTTGCGAGGTCCTCCCCCGACTGGGCGAACAGACGGTTCAAGGAAATATCCGGCCCCAGCTGTGTCAGGATCGCGTCCTCCTGGCTGCGCAGCCGGACGCGCTCGCGATAGAGCTCGTTGTCCTCGCGGACCTTGATCAGTCGCGCCAGGTTCGAAGCCATGGACTGGCAGGCGATCCGCGTGTCGAGCGACAGCTCGCGCTTTTCGTGATGGTGGCAGGCGATCAGCCCCCACAGCATGCCGTCTTTGACAATCGACATGGAGGCCGAGGCGGCCACCCCCATGTTCTTGAGATATTGCAGGTGCACCGGCGAGACGCTGCGCAGGGTCGAATCGCTGAGATCAAGCTCCCGCAGGTCCGAGCTGGCACTGGTGATCGGCGCTGGCTCGTAATGCACGTCGGCGATCACGCGCACGCGGTTGCGGACATAGAGCGCGCGGGCCTGTCGCGGAATGTCGGATGCCGGAAAATGATGATGCATGAAGCTGGGAAGGCCCTCGGAGGTACTTTCCCCCAGCACGACGCCCGCGTCCTCATCGACGAACCGGTAAACCATGACGCGGCCATAACCGGTCAGCCGCTGGAAAATGCGTGCCGCCTCGGCCGCAAGCTCGGTCAGGTTCTGTGCCCGCTCGAGGTGCACGTCGAGCGTATCGAGCACGGCCAGCAGCGCCGCGTCGATCCGGGTGCCTTCCACCTTTTCGGTCAGCTCGACAACAATATGTGCGCCGCTGGCATAGGCGATGGCGTCGCGAAGGATGCCATCGAACGTCACATCACCTAGCACATGGATGCCGGTTCGCGGCAGAGCCGATCGAATGGCCTCGACGCTCCAGCTGACAATTTCCTGCAGGGGCTTGTCGAGCAGGGTCGGGCTGACACCCTTGGTGCCCGCGTATCCGACGATGCGCCCGGACGCCGCGTCGGCCACCAGCATGATGCCATAGGGCTGAATGGAGCCGGGAATGTGGATCGGCTCGAGATCGCAGCTGGTCAGGTCAAGCGCATTGGGCGGGTTCACTGTGAACCTCCGTGAAATTGGCAAGGGCGGCGGAGAAGCAGGTCTGCGCGCCGCGGACGGCCAGCGCCAGGTCAATATCTTTCTGGCTTTCGAGCAGATCGAGAAAACGTCGCCACCGCCCCGGATCGCGCACCTGCATCGCGAGATGGCGCGCACCATGCGTCGCGCTCAACCCGAGTGCTTCCGCCCGCCTTACGAGCAGCCGCGCGCCCAAAGCCGAACCCTCAAGCACATAGAGCAGGCCCAGCTGTTCTGCCGGCGTGTTGGCGAACACTGCTGCGGTGGGCGCCCGGACGCTGTCGCCCCCAAGTTCCTCGAGATCCTGCGCCAGTTCGTCGAGCAGGAGCTCGGCCTGCCAAAAATCTATGGCCGCGGTCGTCGCCTCAAGACTTTTGCGAAAGCGATAGCTGCCAACGAGAAAGGAGCGATAGCTTGCAAGATCGGAGAAATTGCCGATCAGGGCGTCGAGCCGGTCATGTTCGTTCTGGGTGCTGTGCCGCAACACATTCCGGAGCCCATTGGCATTCAACAATTTTGCTCCGGTTGCTTGGTGGCGAGGCGGTGTTTCTAGGGTGCTTCTAGCACAGCGCCAGCTGTGATCAGTTCATAACTGCCCTTTTGACGCGGAAATGTGTTCATCGCGCGATGCGTAGCGCAGAAATATTGCTGGCAATCTGCTGGAACGCCGCGTCCAGCCCGCTGGCGTTCTCCGCGAGGAAGTAGCTGTCCGCGCCACTCGCACAATAGGCCAGCAGTTCGGCTGCCGCGCTGCCCTCGGCAATCCCGAAGCCGACGGTATAGATGATGATCTTGTCGCTTGCTTTCATGGCATCGCAGTAGGCGCGCGCCTGGGCATAGGGCGCGCCGTTGGGTGCGTTGCAGGCGATCTTGTCGGCATTGCCGCCACTGCCGTCCGTCGAATTCCACGACACCACGCCATTACAATGGACGGTGTTGAACTCGCCGTCCGTCATGATGATGGCCGCCTTCATGATATTTTCGCCGTCATAGGCGTCAGGCCGGCTGCCTGGCCAGAGATATCCAAGGTTGGGCGAGAGCATGTGCCATGCCCAGGCAATCCCGAGATTGCCCGCGGTCGAACCGTCTGTCATCAGCCCGGCGATTGCCGTTTTCAGCGCCGTCTTGTCGGTCGTGAGCGGCACGATTGGGCTGGTGGGGCATTTGTTGGCGCTCTGATTTGCATAATTGCGCCCGGCGAGGCTGGCGGAAAAGGGCAGGTCGCTGGTCGGGTTGTTCGGCCGATCAGTGGCGCAGTTTGTAAGGGGGAATGTATTGGATCCACCGGATGCTGTGGTGAATCTGTAGTAGGTGCAGCCGACAGAAGCGGTAATCCAGGTGCAATGGAGGTTGCCGGTATCGGCAATGTAGGGCAGGCGATCCGGCTCGTGCCCGCCAGCCATCGAGCCGCCCAGTATCAGTGTGTCCCGGGTGACACTGCGGACCTCAAATTCCTTTGGGGTAATCCTGGGAACGGGATAGTTCAGCCCGCTCATGCCCCCAACGTCGGTCACAACGACATATTGGCCGTTGGTGTAGCCGTGTCGAACCGAGGTCACCAAAACCTCGCAGTTCGCGCGTTCGCACTTGATGACCTGGCCACCCGTTGCCGAATTATACCATCCGGTCTCGTTGGCGCCGACCAGACGGAACGAGTTGTTGTTTACCTCGCTGATACGGAAGGATTTGTTGTTGATCGAGGTGAAATTATTGAAATTCCAGACGTAGACCCAGTCGCCTTCTGCATAACCATGGCGCGTGATCTTGACCACTACGCCCCTGCCATTTGAATCGCGATCAGCGCCTGCGTTGATTTTCTTCGGGCCAATTGCCCAGCTCATCCTGGTTGCCGGGACTGGCCCCTGCTCAGGCCCCCGAACCTGCACCTGATAGGGCGATACATTGACCGCCTGTGCATAGGGCACGAGCGCCATGCGCGTTCTGTTGAGGGTCTGATCATCCTGAACCACAGCGTCGACAAGGCGTGTCGCGGCTGCCCGAAGGTCGATGATCCGCTGGCCCTCCATCGACCCGGTAATATCAAGGGCAACCGCCACCTCGATATCAAGGATGCCGCGCACGGTCTCCGAGCTGAAGCGGGCTGCCAGTTCCGGCACGCCCACAAGGCGCACGAAATAGGTTTGCGTCACAAAAATGCCGCTGAGGAACAGCGAGCCATTGGTCGGATCGATGACAATCTGGTCGATCTCGGCGCGCACATCGGCGTTGCCGATCCGCTCGATCACCAGCGCTTCGGCGCGTAGCCGAATGCTCTCTTCGTCATATCCGGGGCGGGTGATTTCTGGTTGCAAAGCCAAAGCCGCAGCGTCGAGCGCCAGCTGGGCGCGATTGCGGCTCTGTTCAAGCGAGACATAGTCGACCACTGCGCCGCCCAGTGCGATCAGCACCACGGCCATGACGCCGAATATCAGGGCAAAGGCCCCGCCTTCGTCGCGGACAAAACGCGAAATCGTGCGCTTAAATCCCCTCATCGACCCGGACCTCTTCGCTGCACCAGAATAATTCTGCAGTATCGAGTTAAAACCTTATGAAAGGACCACTACTTTTGTGTTGAGTTTTACGCGCTCATAAAGATCCATGACATCTGCATTGGTCATGCGGATGCATCCAGAAGAAACATTTTGCCCAATGCTCCATGGTTCATTGGTGCCGTGGATGCGATAGAGCGTGGATCCCAAATAGAGCGCGCGGGCGCCCAGAGGATTATTTGGTCCCCCTTCCATATGGGCCGGTAAGCCCGGCTGCCGCTTGCGCATTTCTGCCGGCGGCGTCCAGCTTGGCCATTCGGCCTTGCGGGTGACCCGGTGCGCGCCGCTCCACTCGAAGCCATCGCGCGCCACCCCGATGCCGTACCGGAGCGCCCGACCATCACCGAGTACGAAGTAGAGAAAATGCGACCGCGTATCGACCACGATCGTGCCGGAGCGTTCGGTCGTGGCATAGCGAACCACCTGCCGAAGATATTGCGGATGGACCTTGGCATTGCCCTGCAACATCAGGGCGTGGCGCGGCTTCTGGTCGGACACGGTGACGCCTGGAGGCGGCGCAAACCGCCAGCCTTGCTCGAACCGCTGTTGCGCCATTGAGGGCAGGACCATGGATCCCGCCAGCACGAGGGCAATGATTGCAGTCAAACTGCGGCGAACACCTGTGCGCATTCCAGTCCCCAAACCAGCCAAGCGCGGCCAGTTTGCCCCAGAAGCCCCAAAGGAGAGGTCAATTGGGCTGGTTAACCGAGGACTACGCGGCAGGGTAAACGATTTCTTCCTGCAATCCGGTCTGTTGCGCCGCCGCAACACCGCAAAAAACTGCGACAACCTGCCGCAGATAGGGTTTGCGGATCACGCGACCGCGATCTAGAAGACTGGCGTCCACATTGCCAACCAAGGGAGGCGCATAATGAATAATCGTTCGCATCGCCATACCTGGGTTGCTCCACATCTCGGCACTATCGCCCGAGTATGACGCCCCTTGCCGGTGTAACCGCCGGCGACCGGTAGTGGACATTTCCCCCAGCTGAAGTCTTGAGAAAACCGGGTCGCTCTGCGTCCGGATTCCGGGCTTCCATTCCTGAACCAGACCAGAGGCCGGCAGGCATACCTGCCGGAACCATCATGACGTCCAACGTGCTTGACGAGCGCAGCATTGTGCTGCGCCTTGAATTCTCCATCGCCGATGCGGTGCACCAGCGCGGCCTTACCCCCGTTCTGGCCGCAGCCTTTGCCGCCTGGTGGAACCGCCCACGGGCACCCGCCCGCGTCCCCGCCTATTTGCGGCAAGACCTGGGCCTGCCACCGGCAGCAGAACCTGTTCTCTGGCATTCGGTGCCGACAACGACCACTGTCCTCAGTCTCAGGCAGCGGAGCCGACATTGATAGTGCATGGCGGCCGGGGTCCTCCCCCGGCTGCCTTTTCCCCCGCCCGCCTGTTGTCACTCAAAACCCTATAAGCTAGAGCAGGTCCCATAGAAGTGGGGGCCGGTTCCTGCCTTTCGCCCTGCGTCCGCCCATAGTCGAACCGTCCGCTTTCCAGAGTTGCCAAATGACCGAAAAGACCAAGCTGATCACCGCTCGCCTGCCGCGCGGCTTTGAAGACCGCAGCCCCGGCGAAATCGCCGCCGTCGGGCAGATGATCGAGACGATCCGCAAGGTCTATGAGCGCTATGGCTTCGACCCCGTGGAAACCCCGCTGTTCGAATACACCGAGACCCTCGGAAAATTCCTGCCCGACACCGATCGGCCCAATGCCGGCGTGTTTTCGCTGCAGGACGACGATGAGCAGTGGATGAGCCTGCGCTACGATCTCACCGCGCCGCTCGCCCGCTATTTCGCTGACAATTTTGAAAGCCTGCCAAAGCCCTATCGGTCGTACCGTCAGGGCTATGTCTTCCGCAATGAAAAGCCCGGTCCGGGCCGTTTTCGTCAGTTCATGCAGTTCGACGCCGATACCGTCGGGGCAGGGGGGCCGGAAGCGGACGCCGAAATGTGCATGATGATGGCTGACGTCATGGATGCGCTTGGCCTTGAGGGCAAATACGTCGTCCGCGTCAACAATCGCAAGGTGCTCGACGGGGTGCTGGAAGCGGCCGGGGTGACTTCTGCCGTACAAAAGCTGACCGTGCTGCGCGCTGTCGACAAGCTCGACAAGTTCGGCCCCGAGGGCGTCAAGCTCCTCCTCGGCGCCGGCCGCAAGGACGAAAGCGGTGATTTCACCAAGGGCGCTGGCCTGTCGGACGCGCAGGCTGCGGTCGTGCTCGACTATATCGACGGCAAGCCGCCGGCCGATAATGACGGCGTGGCTGAGCTCAACGCCATGCAGGCCCTGTTCGACGCCGCCGGCTATGGCGCCGAAAAGATCAAGATCGACCCGTCGGTCGTCCGTGGCCTCGAATATTACACCGGCCCGGTCTTCGAGATCGAACTGACCTTCAAGGTCCAGAACGAAAAGGGTCAGGACGTGGTCTTTGGCTCCGTCGGTGGCGGTGGGCGATACGATGGCCTGGTCTCCCGTTTCCGCCGCGAACCCGTTCCGGCGACCGGTTTTTCCATCGGCGTTTCCCGCCTCGCCAATGCCCTCAAGCTCACCGGCAATCTCGGCGCCACCGAGCCGGTTGGCCCGGTTGTCGTGCTCGTCATGGACAAGGCCGAAACCGCTGGCTACCAGAAGATGGTTGCCGAGCTGCGCCGTGCCGGCATCCGCGCAGAAATGTTCCTGGGCAATACCAAGAATTTCGGCAAGCAGGTCGCCTATGCCGACAAGCGCAACGCGCCTGCCGTCATCATTGAAGGCAGCCAGGAACGCGAGCAGGGGATCCTCCAGATCAAGGACCTCGTCGCCGGCAAGCAGGCGGCCCAAGCCATCACCGACAATGCTGAATGGAAGGCCGCTCGCCCCGGCCAGTTTGAAATCAAGCGTGAAGACCTCGTCTCTGCCATCCAGAAGCTGCTGAGCGAGCAGTGATGCTGGTGCGGGTAAACGCAGCCGCAGTTCTCACCTCTCCCCTCGAGGGAGAGGTCGCCCCGCGCGGGGCGGGTGAGGGGGTCTTCATGGCCTTCGTTTCGGCGGGTGAGGGAGCTTCTCGATGACCAATTCCGCGTACCGCCGCAGCCAGCTCGAGGCCCTTGTCGAAGCCCAGGGCGGGTGTCGCGCCACCCCTGCGCTTCTGCTCAACGCCAATCCCTATTTCGACCTTGCTGGCGAGGAATTTGGGCGGCGCCTGTTGCTGACCGCCGACGCGACCGGCGCCGAATATTGCCTGCGTCCTGATTTCACCCTGCCCATCGTCTCGGACTATATTGCCGAGGCGACGCGCCAGCCGGCGGCCTTCACCTATATGGGCCCCATTTTCCGCCAGCGCGAAAACGGTGCCGCCGAATTCGATCAGGCCGGCATCGAACTGCTGGCTCAGCCCGATGGCGATGTCGCCCTCGATCAGGTGCTGACCTTCGCCCGTGCCGCGCTCTCCATCTACGGGATTCCCGCGCGCCTGCGCCTCGGCGGCGTTGGTCTCTTCGAGGGGCTCCTTGCGCAAGCCGACATGCCCGACGCCTGGCGTCCCCGCATTCGCCAGCGCTTTGGACACAAGGAGGCGCTGGAGCGCCTGCTCAACCGCCTCGAGGCTGCCCCGGACCTGCCGCGCAGCGAACAGCCGACGCGCGATGCGCTGGTCGAAGACGTCACCGCCCGCATGGTCGCTGCCGGTCTCAGCCTCTCGGAGGGCCGTTCTCCCGAAGAAATCGCCGACCGCTATCTCGAGCAGCAGGCGCTCGATGCCGCCCATGTGCCGGCCGAAACCCTGGCGCTGCTCCGCCGCTATCTTTCCATCTCCGGCGATGTCCTTGCTGCCCTGCGTCAGGTCGAGGCGCTGGCCGACGACTACGGCTTGATGCTCGGCGCGCCCATCCGCACCATTCGCCGTCATCTCGACAAGCTGGGTGAAGCCCGCATCGAGTTCGACGCTGCCTTCTCGCCGCGCCTCGATTACTACACGGGCATCGTGTTTGAACTGCTCGGCCGCGACGGCGCCATCCTGGCTTCGGGCGGACAATATGATCGCCTGCTGGAACGCCTCGGCGCCCGCGCCCCTATCGCCGCCTCGGGCTGTGCGCTCTGGGTGGATCGGCTGGAGGCGGAGGTTACCCCATGACCGGATTGACCCTCGCCGTGCCGTCCAAGGGCCGGCTCGAAGAATTGACGCGCGACTGGTTCGCCCAGCGCGGCCTCACCATTTCCCGCCCCGGCGGCGCACGCTCCTATCTCGGCCACATGGAAGGCGAGCCGGACATCACCGTCCGCTTCTTCCCGGCCTCCGAGATCGCCCGCGAGCTCATCCGCGGCAATATTGATCTCGGTGTCACCGGGCGTGACCTGATCCATGAGACCAGCGAAACCGGCCCCGAAGCCGTCCACTTCGCCAGCTCGCTCGAATTCGGTCATGCCGACGTCGTCATCGCCGTGCCCGAGAGCTGGATCGACGTCACCCATCTGCATGACCTTGCCGATGTGGCGTCGGACTTCCGCACCCGTCACGGCCGCTGGCTGCGCATCGCCACCAAATACATCACCATCACCCGCCAGCATTTCGCCCGCGCCGGCATTGCAGAATATCGCATTGTCGAAAGCCTCGGCGCCACCGAGGCGGCTCCGGCTTCTGGCGTCGCCGATATCGTGGTCGATATCACCTCCACAGGCTCGACCCTCGTCGCCAATGGCCTGCGTGTCCTCGATGATGGCATCATGCTCAAGAGCGAAGCCAATCTCATCGTCTCCCGCACGGCGCCATGGCCCGCCGAGAAAAAGGCACTGCTCGACGATCTTCTGTCCCGCATTGGCGCCGACGGCCTCTAGTTAGGCCTTGGGGCAGGGGCGACCTTAAGCCCCTGTCCCCGCCGCGCCCCTGATGCTAAGAGGACCCGGAATAGTCTTCTGGTCCTCCGCACATGCTCGATCCCCTCATTCTTCTGGCGCTGGCTGGCGTTGGGTTCCTTGCCGGTTTTGTCGACGCCGTGGCGGGCGGGGGCGGCATGCTCTCGGTTCCGGCCCTGCTGTCGGTAGGGCTGCCGCCTGTTGCAGCGCTCGCGACCAACAAGATGCAGTCGGTCATCGGCACAGCGATGGCCGTCACCACCTATTGGCGGCGCGGCTATGTCGAGCTCAAGACGCTTCTGCCCGGCCTGCTGCTGGCCTTCGCCGGCAGCGCCATCGGCGCGCTGATCGTCTCGCGCGTCGACACCTCGCTCCTCAACATCGCGGTGCCGATCGCTTTGATCGCGATCGCGCTCTATTTCCTGTTCTCGCCGAAACTGTCCGATGCCGACCGCGCATCGCGCCTCTCGTTTGAGAAATTCATGCCGGTGATGGCCTTCGTCGTCGGTTTTTACGATGGCATCTTTGGCCCGGGCACCGGCAGCTTCTTTTCCATCGGCTTTGTGCTGCTGTTCGGGCTGGGGCTCACCCGCGCCACCGGCAATACCAAGGCGCTCAACCTCATGTCGAATACGGCGGCCCTGGTCGTCTTCATTCCCATGGGGCAGGTCGTCTGGCCCATCGCCCTCGTCATGGCCATCGGCCAGATCGCCGGCGGCTATATCGGCGCGCGCACAGGCATCAAGTACGGCGCGAAGGTGATTCGCCCGCTTATCGTCGTCGTGTCCATCGCCATGGCGGTGAAATTGCTGGTCTGGCCCTGAGGCCTCCCCAGCGCCCTATGCCTTGTCGAGCCCGGCAGCTACCCGCAGCGCCGCATTGATGCGCTCCTGCCAGCCTGCACCATCATCCTGAAAGTGCTCAAGAACTGCACGGTCGAGCCGCAGCGATACCAGTTCCTTGCCTTCGGGCTTTGCTGTAGCGGCCGGCTTTGCCGGTTCGGCTGCGGTGGGCCGGGTCGTGGCGCTTTTGAAGGCGGCCTCGGCTTGTTCGTAGGCACTGCCGCGTCGTGGCGTTCGCATCGGTCACTCATGTTTTGTGTGTCGCCAGCTTAACGCCAGAACGGGCATGAAAAAAGCCCCGGTGTTTCCACCGGGGCCTTTCCTGCGAGGTTCGTGACTGGGAAGAAACAAACCGCGAAGTCTTTCCTTTGGCAGGCGGCTAGGCCGCCCGGCCGTCGGCCGCGCCCGCGCAGGGCCAGCAATTGGTCCAGCGCGGTTTTAGCGCGTCGGGCCGATTGCGATACGGCCCGTGAGCGAGAGAAATCTAAGGCGTCAGCCTTAGAAGTCCATACCGCCCATGCCGCCCATGCCGCCGCCGCCCGGCATTGCCGGTGCGTCAGCCTTGGGGGCTTCGACGATGATGGCTTCGGTGGTGATCAGGAGCGATGCAACCGAGGCAGCGTCTTCGAGAGCGGTGCGAACGACCTTGACCGGGTCGATAACGCCCAGCTGGACGAGGTCACCATATTCACCCGTTGCGGCGTTGTAGCCGAACGAAGCCGAATTGTTCTCGAGGATCTTGTCGACAACGACCGAACCTTCAGCGCCAGCATTGTTGGCGATGGTGCGGACCGGGGACTGCAGCGCACGACGAACGATGCCGATACCGGCTTCCTGGTCAGCGTTTGCACCCTTGACGGTGATCGCAGCAGCGGCGCGGAGCAGGGCAACGCCACCACCCGGCACGATGCCTTCTTCAACGGCAGCGCGGGTTGCGTTCAGCGCGTCGTCGACGCGGTCCTTGCGCTCCTTGACTTCCACTTCGGTCGAGCCGCCAACGCGGATCACGGCAACGCCGCCAGCGAGCTTTGCAAGGCGTTCCTGCAGCTTCTCGCGGTCGTAGTCCGAGGTGGTTTCCTCGATCTGCGCCTTGATCTGGCCAACGCGACCCTGGATGTCTTCGGCCGTACCGGCACCGTCGACGATGGTCGTGTTTTCCTTGGTGATTTCAACGCGCTTGGCGGTGCCGAGCATGTCGATGGTCACGTTCTCGAGCTTGATGCCGAGATCTTCCGAGATCACCTGGCCACCGGTCAGGATGGCGATGTCTTCGAGCATTGCCTTGCGGCGATCGCCGAAGCCCGGAGCCTTGACGGCAGCAACCTTGAGGCCACCGCGCAGACGGTTGACGACGAGGGTCGCGAGAGCCTCACCTTCAATGTCTTCGGCAATGATCAGCAGCGGACGCTGGGACTGAACGACGCTTTCGAGGATCGGCAGGATGGCCTGCAGGTTCGAGAGCTTCTTTTCGTGCAGCAGGATCACCGGGTCCTCGAGGACGGCGGTCATCTTTTCTGCATTGGTCACGAAGTACGGCGACAGGTAGCCGCGGTCGAACTGCATGCCTTCAACGACATCGAGTTCGGTCTCGGCGGTCTTGGCTTCTTCGACGGTGATGACACCCTCGTTGCCGACCTTCTGCATGGCTTCGGAGATCATCTCGCCGATGGCGGATTCGCCGTTGGCAGAGATCGTGCCGACCTGGGAGATTTCTGAGGTGGAGGTGATCTTCTTGGCCGAGCCCTTCAGCGAAGCAACGACTTCGTTGACGGCCAGGTCGATACCGCGCTTGAGGTCCATCGGGTTGAAGCCGGCTGCAACAGCCTTGACGCCTTCAACAACGATTGCCTGACCGAGAACGGTCGCGGTGGTGGTGCCGTCACCGGCGATGTCGTTGGTCTTGGAAGCAACCGAACGCAGCAGCTGAGCGCCGAGGTTTTCGAACTTGTCTTCAAGTTCGATTTCCTTGGCAACGGACACGCCGTCCTTGGTGATGCGCGGAGCGCCGAACGACTTTTCGATGACGACGTTACGACCCTTCGGGCCGAGCGTGACCTTCACCGCATTGGCGAGGATGTTCACGCCGCGCAGCATCTTTTCGCGGGCTTCGGTGGAGAACTTGACTTCCTTGGCGGCCATTTATGGCTCCTTGAGAATATCTGGTTGAGTGGGAACGACTTATGGATGCGGAGAGGCTTAGGCCTCGATCACGCCCATGATGTCGCTTTCCTTCATGATGATCAGGTCTTCGCCGTTCAGCTTGACCTCGGTGCCGCTCCACTTGCCGAAGAGCACGCGATCGCCAGCCTTCACGTCGAGGGCATTGATCTTGCCGTTCTCGTCGCGGGCGCCGGGGCCAACCGAAACGATAATGCCCTCGGAGGGCTTTTCCTTGGCGGTATCGGGGATGATGATCCCGCCCTTGGTCTTTTCTTCACTGTCAACGCGACGGACGACCACACGGTCGTGCAGGGGACGGAAGCCCATGATTATGTTCCTCTTGGCATCATTTCTGAATGCAATTTCGGGCTTGTTAGCACTCGATTTGGGTGAGTGCTAACAAGCTGACTGGGATATAGGGAGCGCGGCGTCGCAGAGTCAAGGCTCAGTGAACGGAGATTTTTCTCGTGCGTTAAGGGCTAAGGACCGAACAACGCAACAGGAGGCGCCCATGTCCGAAGATGCCACGCTCAACCCGATTGTCGCTCCGGTATCCGGCCGCGTGCATGTCTATTTCGACGACGCCGAAATCGCCAGTACGCTCAAGGCGATGCGCGTTGATGAACCCGGTGCTCCACCGCAGATTTTCATTCCGCTCGATGCCGTCCATCCCGGCATTCTGGAGGCTTCGGATACGCGGAGCGCCGATCCGCACAAGGGCGAGGCGCACTATTATACGATCAAGCTGCTGACCGCCGACGGCCCCGACCGCGTATGGTACTATCCCTATGCTGACGGCGCCTATAGCGGCATCCGCGACCTGCTCACCTTCGGCGGCGAGCGTATCGAAATCCGCTATTCCGAAGTCTAGGTCACATACCCATTAACGGGATTCCCAAAGTGCTGCTGTTGTGATTCCTTCCCTTTGGTGGACAGGAGGTGATGATGGCGCGTTTTGATCTTACGGATTTTGAGTGGTCTGTGATCCAGCCGCTGCTTCCGACGAAGGTGCGCGGCGTTCCGCGCGCCGATGACCGGCGTGTTCTGAACGGCATCTTCTGGCGGCTTCGCACGGGCGCGCCCTGGGCCGACATCCCGACGCGGTATGGCCCGCACACGACCTGCGTGAACCGCTTCAACCGGTGGCGCAGGGCCGGCCACTGGGCGCGCATTCTTGACGCTGTATCAGCCGCTTACAATGGCGACGTGCAGATGATCGACTCGTCCTCGATCCGGGTTCACCAGCACGCCGCCAACGGTCAAAAAAAGACGAGCGATCCCGTTGCATGGGTCGTTCGCGCGGCGGCCTGACCACCAAGATCCATGCGCTGGTCGATGCCCAGGGGCGGCCGATCCAGCTCAAACTGACCGAAGGCCAGGCCCATGATGGGCGATCAGCAGCGGACATGTTTGCCACCCTGTCCGCTGGAAATATCCTGCTCGCAGACCGAGCCTACGACAGTGATGCCCTGCGCAGCACCATGGCCGAGCGCGGTGCATGGGCCAATATCCGCGCCATGCCCAACCGCGTGCAAACCTTCCCATTCAGCCACTGGGTCTATCGCCAGCGCAACGCTGTCGAACGTTACTTCAACAAACTCAAACACTTCAGGGCAATCGCAACCCGATACGACAAGCGAGACGACAATTTCCTGGCATCAGTCCAACTCGCTTCAATCCGTATCTGGTTGCGAAGTTATGAGTCGGTCACCTAGCCGTAATTTACCCTCCGGGAGCTGCCCGACGAAGCGTGCCCCCGGTCAAACCCCAAAATACCCCCTTCCTTCCGCAGGGGGAGTGCTGCATAAGGCTGACCATGAGCGAACAATCCAATCTTCAGATCAAATTGCGCCGCACTGGCGGCATGGGGTCCAACGCTAACTGGCATTGGGAAGTACTTGATGCAGACGGGAAGGCCCTCAAGACGGGCAGTGCCGTCGGCGCCGAGCACAAGGCATTTGCCACCGCACGCATTGCCAAGGAAAAGCTGGAGCAGGCCCAGGGCAAGTAAGCCCTGAGAAGGACTACAATTGACGGCGCCTACCGTGCACATCGACGCTCGCCCTGCATCGGCTTCAGACCCGGTGCGGGGGATCATCCTCAAGATCGTTTCTGTGTGCTGCTTCGTCGTCATGGCGACCATGCTGAAGGCAACCCAGACCATTCCGCCCGGCGAAATGGTCTTTTTTCGTGCCTTTTTTGCCATGTTGCCCGTCCTTGCCTATCTGGCATGGAAGCGCCGTCTCTCGCACGCCTTCCAGACCAAGCGCCCGCTCGGTCACATCGTCCGGGGCCTTGTCGGCGTCGCCTCCATGGGTCTGGGCTTTTTTGCCCTGACGCGCCTGCCGCTTCCCGAAGCGACGGCCATCACCTATGCCACGCCGCTTCTCATCGTCATTTTCTCGGCCGTGCTGCTCAATGAGCGCGTCCATATTTTCCGCTGGACCGCCGTTCTCTTCGGCCTCGTCGGCGTCGTCATCATTCTCTGGCCGCGCCTCACCGTCTTCAGTGGCGGGGATGCCCTGGGCAATGCCGAAGCTGTCGGCGCCATCGGCGCCTTGATGGCCGCCATTCTCTCCGCCTTCGCGGTGCTTCAGGTCCGCAATCTCGTCCAGACCGAGCGCACCGAAACCATCGTTACCTACTTTTTCCTCAGCGCCAGTTTCCTTGCGCTTCTGACCCTGCCGTTCGGCTGGGTCATGCCGACGCCTCAGCAGGCGGCACTCCTTATCGGCGCCGGCTTTTTCGGTGGCATCGGTCAGCTGTTGATGACCTCCTGCTACCGCTATGCGGACATGTCGGTCATTGCGCCCTTTGAATATGTCTCGCTGATCCTGACCATCATCATCGGCTTCATCATCTTTGCCGATGTCCCCACCGTCACCATGCTGATCGGCTCGCTGATCATCGTCTGCTCAGGCATTGCCGTCATCCTGCGCGAGCGTCGGCTCGGGCTCGATCGCACCAAGGCCCGCGAAGCGACGACGCCCTGATCCAATAGACGGCGGCCACAACCGCCGGCCTTGCGTGAGGGTGCGGCCTAGCTGGCCGCGGACATGTCTGCCCAGCTCTGGCGCTTGCGGTAAATCGTCGACGGGCTGATCTCGAGCGCTGCGGCGGCGAGCGAAATATTGCCGCCGAACGCTGCGATCGCGTCTTCGATGATCTTCTGCTCCTGCTGCCACATCGGCAGAATGGTGCGGCGCGTTTCGGCGCGGCTGACCGGCGCGGCCACCGGTGCAAAGGCCTGAGACTCGATATCGGCGGCATCGAGCATGGTGTTATCCACTTCGCCGCCGTCGAACATTACCACGATCCGCCGGATCAGGTTCTGCACCTGCCGCACATTGCCTGGCCAGTCGGCAGCCGTCAGCTGCTGGGCAGCCTGGCTCGAGAAGCCAGAGAAGCTCTTGTGCTCCTCGCGCGAATAGGTGGTGAGGAAATGACGCGCGAGCACCATGATATCGGTCGGTCGCTGGCGCAGCGGGGGCAGGTGGATCGGCAGCACGTGCAGGCGATAGAACAGGTCCTCGCGGAACTTGCGCTCCGAGATCATCTGCAGCGGGTTGCGATTGGTTGCGCAGACGACACGCACATCGACCTTGCGCAGGGTGGATTCGCCCACTCGTGAGATGGTCCCGGTCTGGAGGAAACGCAGCAGCTTGGCCTGCAGCGACAGGTCCATTTCACCGATTTCGTCGAGGAACAGTGTGCCGCCGTCGGCCAGCTCGGCTGCGCCCTTGCGGTCTTCATGTGCGCCCGTAAAAGCACCGCGCACCACGCCGAACAATTCGCTTTCCATCAGATCGCGGGGAATGGCGGCGCAATTGATGGCGACGAAACGCTTGCCGGAGCGCGGACCCTTTGCGTGCAGCGCCTCGGCGCAGACATCCTTGCCCGTGCCGCTTTCGCCAGTGATGAACACCGGCGCCGACGACGTCGAGACACGCCCGATCTGCTCGTAGATGAACTGCATGGCGCTCGAAGCGCCGACAAAGCCGGCATAGTCCGGCACCGCCAGCGGCTGTGCCGTATCAAAACCCAGCGAGCGCGGACGACCATGGCGCTGCGCCAGCTCGCCGATCCGGCTGGCCAGCGCCGGTCCGGCAACTGGCTTGGCCACATAGTCATGGGCGCCCACGCGCATGGCGCCCAGCGCCGCGCTCACCGAGGCGCCATCGGCCATGGCAAGAACCAGCGCGCCTTCGGCAAGGCGAACCAGCCGCGCCATCGCGTCTTCCGCGCTCTGTTCGAGGTCGGCAAGGCTGGGCATATCGGCAAGAATAATGTCGAACCGGGTGCGACGCAGGTGCTCCACGGCCTCGCGCCCGTCGCTGGCAAACACCAATTGGGGTGGCACCAGCAGGGCCTGACAGAGCGATTCGCCAGTGCTGCGAGCCACTTCCGCGTCACGGTCGATCAGCAGAAGCCGCCCGCACAACGCATGTTCCTGGCCGTTTTGCATCGCCATTATCAAGGATTCCCGGTCTATCGCCCCAGGCGGCGGGTGCGCGCCTGGTCCTGTCTTTGGGGGGATTGTTCGGGAACAGGGTAAATTTTCCGTTCTTATACTCTCAGATTGCGAGTGAACGCTTTTGCCTGCTGGGGGGCGGTGGTATGAGAATGAGGCCGAATCTTGACTATTTATGTATTTTCCCGGGAATCCAATGCAGGCGCTGGTCTATGTATTCATTGCTCTTGCGTCAGTTGCCCTCGGGGCCGCGGTCTATTTTGGCCTGAGCTTTACGCCTGCCAATGCAATTCTCGTCGCGCTGGTGGTGGCTTGCGTCTGCGTAATGATCGTCGAGCGCCAGCTCCGTCTGCGCGCTGAACGCCGTCTCGAGCGTGGCATCGAGGATCTTTCCCGCCTGCTCGCAACCGATGCCCAGGCTGGCGCAGTTCTCGGCCGCCGTATCAATGCACTTTCCGAGATGAACCCGGGCCAGCGCCTCGATACCGTCGAAGCCGATATTTCGGTGCTCGGCACCGTCATTCGTCAGGTCGCTGAAGCCGTCGCCGACCTTGAGGAAAAGCAGGGCAATGCACTTGCCACCCTGCCGCGCCAGAGCCAGGCCATCGAGGCCGTTCGCGCCGCTACGCCCTATATTCCCGATGACGACAGCGAGCCGATCATCCCGCCCGAAGTGGTGCGCGAAGCTCTGGCAGAAGATCGTCTGGTCTTTCACATCCAGCCCATCGCCCGCCTGCCGCAGCGTCGCCCTGCTGGGTACGATCTCCTGCCGCGCCTTGTGATGGAAGACGGCGATTTTGCCGACATGGCGGACTTCATGCCCCGCCGCGGCAGCGACGACATCAGCGAACGGATCGAGGGCCTTGCGCTCAACGAGGCCGTCGCCATCGCCCGTCGTGCCCGCAGCGGCGGCCAGTCAGTCAGCCTCTATGTTCCGCTCAGCCGCGCCACGCTCAGCAATGAAATTGCCGTCGAGCAATTGATGGCAACTCTCGATGCTAACAAGGGCGTCGCCACAGGTCTGGTCTTCATCATCTCCGAAGCCGAATTCCAGACCCTCTGCCAGACCAATCGTTCGCTGATCGAAGTCATCCTGCGCAAGGGCGCAGGATTTTCGCTTTCGGCAGTCCGCTCCCTCCGGCTCGATTTTGCCGAGCTGTCCAATCTGGGCGTGCGGTCCCTTCGCGTCGATGCCACGCGCCTCGTCGACATGACCGAGAGCTACACCGACTTCCATCTCTCCGATATCGCCGCCTATGTGGGTCGCTACGACCTCTCGCTGCTGGCGACAAGCGTTGAAGGCGAGCGCCAGATCGTCGAGTTGCTCGATAACGATATCCTCCTGGTCCAGGGCAATCACATCGCCCCGCCCAGCGTCGTTCGGCCCGATCTGTTGCTTGAGCCGATCCGGACAGTCTCGCCCCAGCCCATCCGTCGTCAGGCCGAACACTAGGGCCTTGGCGGTCGGCCGGTGAGGTTTTTGCTTGATCGAGATGGGCAAACTGCCCCATAGCTCGCCGCGCCCGATCCCTCACAGCCTGGTGTCGTCATGACTTCGCCCCTGCCGATCATCTCTGGTCTGTCCGAACTCGCATCTCGCTATGAAGCGGTGCTAAGCGATGTCTGGGGCGTTATTCATAACGGCGTCTCGGCATTCCCCGAGGCTGTGGACGCGCTCGTGTCCTATCGCAAGGCCGGGGGCAGGGTGGTGCTCATCACCAATGCGCCGCGCCCCTCTCCGCCAATCGTGGCCATGCTCGATCGTCTCGGCGTGCCGCGCGAGGCCTATGATGCCATCGTCTCTTCGGGCGACGCGACGCGGGCGATGATCTCGAAATATCGCGGCAAGGCCATCCATCATGTCGGCCCGCCGACCGAGGATGACGCGCTCTACGAAGGCTTTGATCTCACCCGCACCGGCGCTGAGGAAGCCGAAGTCGTCGTTGTCACCGACCTCGATACCGATGAAGACACGCCCGAAATGTACCGCGAGCGCGCCAAGCTCTGGCTGCAGCGAAAGCTGCCGATGATCTGCGCCAATCCGGATCGCGTCGTCGAGCACGGCGACAAGATCATCTATTGCGGCGGCGCCCTCGGCGATCTCTACGCGGCCATGGGCGGCATGGTCCACATGGCCGGAAAGCCCTATCAGCCCATCTACGAAGAGGCCTTTCGCCTTGCCGAAGAAGCCGCCGGCAAGAGCCTCGATAAATCCCGCGTCCTCGCCATCGGCGACAGTGTGCGCACCGATGCCACCGGCGCGGCCCAGTTCGGCATTGATCTCCTCTTCATCACCGGCTCGATCCATGCCGCGGAACTCGATGCCTTCGGCAAGCCGGATCCTCAGGCCATTGCCGATCTTATCGCGCCCAGCCGTGCGCGTGTGGCCGGCTTCCTGCCGCGCCTCACCTGGTAATCTTTCCCTGGCGTCTGGAGCCTCCTGATTTGACCTTCATCCGCCTCGACAATCTTTCCGATCTGCCGGCCTCGCTGCGCGGCGCCTATGTCGCTATCGGCAATTTCGACGGCATGCATCGCGGCCACCAGACTGTGGTGGAAACCCTGCGCCAGCGGGCCCAGGCGGCCGGCGTTCCCGCGCTGCTGCTGACCTTCGAGCCGCATCCGCGCGACGTTTTTGCCCCGACGCCCCATCTTTTCCGGCTCACCGTGGGTGACGCCAAGGCACGTCTCGCCGAAGCGCTCGGGCTCGATGGCATCATCATCCTGCCCTTTGACAAGCCCTTCTCCCAGATCGAAGCCGAGGATTTCGTCGGCGACATGCTGGTGCGCGATCTCGGTGTGCGCGGCGTCATCGTGGGCTCCGATTTCCATTTCGGCCGCCAGCGTCGCGGCACGCCCGCATTTCTGCGCGACGAAGGGGCGCGGCTTGGCTTTGCCGTCGAAACCCTCGACCTCATGGATGAGGGTGACGAGGTCATTTCCTCCTCGCGCATTCGGGCTGCGCTTTCGGAAGGCGCGGTCACCGCAGCAAATCGTCTGCTGGGCTATCACTGGTTCTTTGAGGGTTGCGTGGTCAAGGGCGACCAGCGCGGTCGCGACCTCGGCTATCCCACCGCCAACACCATGACCCCCAATGGCTTCCAGCTTGCCCAGGGCGTCTATGCCGTTCGCGCCCGGCTCGGCACGCGCCTCCTCGACGGCGTCGCGGCCTATGGCAAGCCCATGTTCGACAATCAGCGCCCGCCGTTTGAAACCCACCTCTTCGATTTTGACGAAGACATTTATGGCCAGACCCTGCAAGTCGCGCTGGTCGGTCACATTCGCGGACAGGAAGTGTTCAAGGGCCTCGACGAACTGATCGCCGCCATGGATCGCGACTCGGGCAAGGCACGGGCTCTCATCGCCGAATGCGCCCCCCTGGGCCCCCTCGACGAAAAGCTCGGCTTTTTCGCCTAGGCGTCCTGGCGCCCAGCGAGTCCCAATGAATTTTCCGCTCTGTCCCTCCCTCCCCCTTGTGGGGAGGGTAGCAGAGCTAGGCCCGCCGGGCCGTAGCGGCGCTGGGGTGGGGGTGTGAACCCCTCCCAAGCTGATAGTCACTGTCGCGATTGTCGCCCCATCCGCCTGACGAGGTACAAGCGCGGCAAATCAACCTTTGCCCCTTCCGTCCTGCCTTGCTAAAAGGCACCCCGATCTTCCCGAACGAAACGCCGATCCATGACCGATACCGCTTCCAGCGCGACCGAAACCGATTACTCGGCCACGCTTTTCCTGCCGGAAACCGAATTCCCCATGCGCGCGGGCCTGCCCCAGCGCGAGCCCATCTGGCTCCAGCGTTGGGAAGACATGGATATTTACGCCCTTCAGCGCGAGCAGGCCAAGGATCGGCCGCTTTTCACGCTGCATGACGGCCCTCCCTATGCCAATGGCAATATCCATATCGGGCACGCGCTCAACAAGACGCTCAAGGATGTGATCTCGCGCTCCATGCAGATGCTGGGGCACAACTCGGCCTATGTGCCGGGCTGGGACTGCCATGGCCTGCCCATCGAATGGAAGATCGAAGAGCAATACCGCGCCAAGGGCAAGGACAAGAACGACGTTCCGGTGGTCGAATTCCGCCAGGAATGCCGCACGTTTGCCGAACAGTGGGTCGATATCCAGCGCGACGAATTCAAGCGTCTCGGCATTCTGGGCGAGTGGGACAATCCCTATCTCACCATGAGCTATGACGCCGAGGCCCAGATCGCCCGCGAGCTGATGAAGGTCTCGATGACCGGCCAGCTCTATCGCGGTTCCAAGCCCGTCATGTGGTCTGTCGTCGAGCGCACCGCGCTTGCCGAAGCCGAGATCGAATACCAGGACTATGAGAGCGACACGATCTGGGTGAAGTTCCCGGTCAAGGCATTGCTGTCCAAGGACGCGACCGCTGATGGCCGCCCCGCTCCCTTGTCTGCTCAGGCACTCGAGGAAATCGGGTTGAGCGGCGCTTCGGTGCTCATCTGGACCACCACGCCCTGGACCATCCCCGGCAACCGCGCGATCAGCTTCTCCTCGCAGATCGACTATGGTGTCTATGAGGTCACCTCGGCGCCCGACGGCAATTGGGCCAAGACGGGCGAGCGCTACATCATCGCCAGCGCGCTTGCCGCTGACGTCATGGCCAAGGCCAAGGTCACCGGCTATCGCGAGGTGAGCATCCTTCCCGACGGCGTGTTGTCCCAGCTCATCACCAGCCACCCGCTGGCCGGCTTTGCTGGCGGCTACACGTTCGACGTGCCGCTGCTTGATGGCGAACATGTCACCGATGATGCCGGTACCGGTTTCGTCCATACCGCTCCGGGCCATGGTCTCGACGACTTTGGCATCTGGATGGAATCGACGCGCCTGCTGCAGGATCGCGGCATTGATCCTGCCATCCCCTACACCGTTGGCGACGACGGCTTCTACACCGTTCAGGCCCCTGGCTTCGACGGCGCGCGCGTCATCGACGACAATGGCAAGAAGGGCGACGCCAACCAGCGCGTTATCACCGCTCTCTCCGAACACGGCAACATCATCGCCCGTGGCCGCGTCAAGCATCAGTACCCCCATTCCTGGCGCTCCAAGAAGCCGGTGATCTTCCGCAATACCCCGCAATGGTTTGTCTACATGGACAAGAACATTGAGGGTGCGGAAGGCGATACGCTGCGCCACCGGGCGCTCAACGCCATCGACGCCACCAAGTTCTATCCCGCTGCCGGCCAGAACCGCCTGCGTGCCATGATCGCCGACCGCCCCGACTGGGTGCTGTCGCGTCAGCGCGCCTGGGGCGTGCCGATCACCGTCTTCGTCAATCGCGAAACCGGCGAAATCCTCCGCGACGAGCTGGTCAATGAGCGCATTGCCCAGTCCTTCGAGGAAGAGGGCGCCGACGCCTGGTACAAGGAGGGCGCTGCCCAGCGCTACCTCGGAGATGCCTACAAGGCCGATGACTACGAGATGATCCGCGACGTCCTCGACGTCTGGTTCGATAGTGGTTCGACCCACTCCTTTGTGCTGCGCAACAAGCAGAAGTGGCCGCACCTCAAGTTCCCGGCCTCGATGTATCTCGAAGGCTCGGATCAGCATCGTGGCTGGTTCCACTCGTCCCTGCTCGAAAGCTGCGCCACCAACGGCCACGCGCCCTATGACAGCGTTCTCACCCATGGCTTCACCATGGATGGCGAAGGCAAGAAGATGAGTAAGTCGCTCGGCAACACCGTTGCCCCGCAGGACATCATCAAGCAGTTCGGCGCCGACATCCTGCGCCTCTGGGTTGCCTCCTCCGACTATTCGGAAGATCTGCGCCTCGGCAAGGAAATCATCCAGACCACGGTCGACAGCTATCGCAAGCTCCGCAACACGCTGCGCTGGCTGCTCGGCAACCTCGCTCACTTCAAGGCCGAGGATGTTGTCGACGCGCGCGATATGCCCGAACTCGAGCGCCTGATGCTGCATCGTCTGGCCCAGCTCGATGTTGGCGTGCGCTCAGCGTACAAGGAATATGACTTCCGCAAGGTCGTCACGCTCCTCACCAACTTCATGAATATCGAGCTTTCGGCGTTCTACTTCGACATCCGCAAGGATGCGCTTTATTGCGACCCGATCTCCTCGCTCAAGCGCCGCTCTGCGCTGACCGTGCTCGATCACCTGTTCAACGCGCTGACCGCATGGCTCGCGCCCATCCTCGTCTTCACCATGGAAGAATGCTGGCTGGAGCGTCACCCGGAAGAAGGCTCGTCCGTCCATCTGCGTCTGTTCCCGGAGATCCCGGCTGACTGGATCGACGAGGATCTGGCTGAAAAGTGGCAGCTCATCCGCTCGGTCCGCCGCGTCGTCACCGGCGCGCTGGAAATCGAGCGTCGTGAAAAGCGCATCGGCTCCTCGCTCGAGGCGGCTCCTACCGTCTATGTCGCCGACGCCCGCTACATCGTGGCGCTCGAAGGCCAGGATCTTGCCGAGATCGCGATCACCTCCGCCATCCACATAAAGCAGAACGAAGGCGCCTCAGAAGCCTTCCGGCTTGATGATGTGCCCGGTGTCTCGGTCGTGCCGGCCATGGCCGAAGGCCAGCGCTGCGCCCGCTCTTGGAAGGTCCTTCCCGAAGTTGGCAGCGACGCGGAATACCCCGACGTCACCCCGCGCGACGCCCAGGCCCTGCGCGAACGCGCTGCGGCGGGTCTCTGAACTTGAACCAAGGCAGCTCGGCTAAATGCCAAAGCCGCTGTTCATCGTCTCCCTCCCCCTCGTGGGGAGGGAATAAGGGTGGGGGTGAGTAATTGAACTCGAAGATGAAGACCCTCTACACCTCTCTCGTTGCCGCCATCCTCGCCTTCGGCATTGATCGCGCGCAAAAAGCCTATCACCTGGCCGAAGAGTGCATCGGCTTCGCCCAGGCCAAGTGCATCGACATTTTCGCCAACTACATCCCCTTCACCATGCAGGGGTGGCGCGGCGGCGAGATCGTCCCGGTCACGCCGTTCTTCGATTATGTACTCGTCTGGAACACCGGCATTTCCTACGGCCTGCTCGATGGCATGCCGACCTGGGTGCTGGGCGCCATCATGCTGGTGGCCATTGTTGCGCTGTCGATCTGGTGGGTCCGCGCCCATGAGCCGCTGGTGCGCCTTGGTCTCGCGCTCTGCATTGGTGGTGCGCTCTCAAATGCGCTTGATCGGCTGATTTATGGCGGCGTAGCCGACTTCTTCCACTTCCATTGGGGGACGTGGTCGTTCTACATTTTCAATATTGCCGACGTGGCGATCACCTTTGGTGTCATACTGCTTCTGGTCGACATGCTCGGCCTCAAGCGCAAGCCTGCTGATCGCCCGGTCTGACGATACAAATCATTGTGCTGCCAAAATCTGGTCTTAGGGCCGACAATGCGCTATAAGCGCCGCCAGGATCGTAAGGGATGTTTCATGCGTATTGGATTGTCTGGCCGTAAGAGCCGAGTTTCGGTCGCGGCGCGCGCAGGTCTGGCGTCTCTGGCGCTGGTAGCGACTCTGGCCCTTGGCGCCTGCACCACGGTCGAAGGCACCAACGCCCTGACCGATTTCGGCACCTTCGAGCGCGACGTGATGAACACCACGGCGCGCGGCATCGGCCTCATCCCAGGCGAGGCTCCCAAGGCCGATCTGACCCAGGCTCGCGCGCCTCTGGCGCTGCCGCGTTCGGGCAATAATCTACCTGTTCCAGCCACCCAGTCCGCCGCGGCCCAGCTCCCGGCCGACAGCAACACCGTCAAGATCGACACCTCGCGCCTCAGCGAAGCCGATCTTGCCCGCCTGCGCAATGCGCGGGTTGTCGATCTCCGCTCGCTCTCCGGCCGTCCGCTGACGGCTGAGGAGTCACGTGCGCTGACGGCCCGCATGACCGCTTCGGGCATGCAGGTCACCGCTTCGGGCAGCCGCCCGCTGTATCTGCCGCCTGATGAATATTTCACCCGCGTCGGCGATGCCAATCTGGTATGCCGCGCGCCCAACGGCGAGCTCGTGCCACTGGCCGACGCCCGCTGCCCTGAAGACATCCGCAAGGCCTTCGGGCCCCGCGGTCCGCAGGCAGGCGCCTCGCTCGGCACTGCCGGCGCGCGTCTCACCAATTCGGATATCGGCAAGCAGTAATCTGCGAGCCCATTACGATCCAAAAATGAGGCGGCCGGAATTGTCCGGCCGCTTTCGCATTCCCCGCGCCGCCCATTCATGGGTCCCGCATGTTATGGAAGTCTGTCCGCATGAGCGAAACTGAAAAACCCGAAATCGCTGACCGTCTTGCCAAGGTCATGGCCCGCGCCGGCCTCTGCTCCCGCCGCGACGCCGAAGGCTGGATCACGGCTGGCCGTGTCACCGTCAATGGCAAGAAGGTACTGACCCCGGCCTTTAACGTCACCAGCCGCGACAAGATCGTTGTCGATGGCGAGCAGCTCGCTGCCCGTCAGGGCACGCGCATCTGGCTCTACCACAAGCCCGCTGGCCTGGTTGTCACCGAGAAGGACCCCGAGGGTCGCAAGACCATTTTCGAGGCCCTGCTCGAAGAGGGCCTCCCCCGCGTCGTCACTGTCGGCCGTCTCGACATCAACACCGAGGGCCTGCTGCTCCTCACCAATGATGGCGGCCTCAAGCGCGTGCTCGAGCTGCCCTCCACCGGCTGGCTGCGTCGCTATCGCGTGCGCGCCTATGGTCACGTCACCCAGGCCCAGCTCGATGCCCTCAAGGATGGCATCGAAGTTGAAGGCATCACCTATGGCCCGATTGAAGCCACGCTCGAACGCTCCCAGGGCAGCAATGTCTGGCTGCTGCTCGGCCTGCGCGAAGGCAAGAACCGCGAAGTCAAGAACGTGCTCGGCGCGCTTGGCCTTGAGGTGAACCGCCTGATCCGCGTGTCCTATGGTCCGTTCCAGCTCGGCGAACTGGCTGAAGGCGCCGTCGAAATGGTCCGCGCCAAGATGCTCAAGGACCAGCTTGGCAAGAAGCTGGCCGAAGCCGCTGGCGTCGATTTCGACAGCGAGATGCCTGATACGGCTCCCCCGCCGCGCGAGGATTTCCGTGCTGCCCGTGGTGGTCGCGATGCTCCGCGTACCGGTCGCCCGCGCCGCGTGCACTTCGACGAAGATGGTCGCGCCCCCGAGGAATACGAACCCAAGGGCCCCGGCAAGCAGCGTCGCGATCGCGACGATCAGCCGATCTCCTCCTTCGGCAAGCCCGCTCCCCGTCCGCCGCGTCCCCCTCGTGATGGCGCAGCGCCCGACCGCAAGTCGTTTGGCGACAAGAAGCCCTACGGCGACAAGAAGTCGTTCGGTGACAAGAAGCCCTATGGCGACAAGAAGCCGTACGGTGACAAGAAGCCATATGGTGACAAGAAGTCCTTCGGCGACCGCCCGCAGCGTGGCCCGCGTCCGGATGGTGATCGTCCCGCTCGCGGCGGCTTCGGTGACCGTCCGCAGCGCAGCTTCGAGGGTCGTCCGTCCCGCGATGGCGGTGATCGTCCCGCTCGTGGTGGTTTCGGTGATCGTCCGGCCCGCGGCAATTTCGGTGATCGTCCGCAGCGTAGCTTTGAGGGTCGTCCCCCCCGTGATGGCGGTGATCGTCCCGCTCGCGGCGGTTTCGGTGACCGTCCAGCCCGCGGCAATTTCGGTGATCGTCCGCAGCGCAGCTTCGAGGGGCGTCCACCCCGCGATGGCGGTGATCGTCCCGCACGCGGTGATTTCGCCGGTCGTCCGTCCAATGGTCCGCGCGGGGATCGCCCGCAGCGCTCGTTTGATGACAATCGCGGCCCGCGCCGCGACGATCGGCCGGGGCAGGGCCGTCCGTCGGCAGGTGGGCGTCCAGGTGGCGACCGCAAGCCGTTCGGCGGCAAGCCGGGTGGCGGCCGTCCGTTTGATGGCAAGCCGCGTGGCGACAAGCCCTTCGGCCGTCCGGCCGGTGGCGGTCGTCCCGATGGTGGCAGCCGCCCGTTCGGCGGGGGTCGCCCGGAAGGCGGCGGTCGTCCTTCGGGTGGCGGTCGGCCAGCAGGTGGTGGCGGACGTCCTCAGGGCGGACAGCATCCGACCGGCGGTTCGCGCCCCACAGGCGGTGCTCGTCCCACGGGTGGTGCCCGTTCCACAGGCGGTGCCCGTCCTACGGGTGGCGCCCGTCCTACGGGTGGCGCCCGTCCCACGGGTCCGCGTAAGCCGCGGGGCTAAGACATGCGCATTGTTGCCGGAAAATTCCGCGGCAAGCAGCTGATCTCGCCGTCGGACGATTCTATTCGTCCGACGGCCGATCGCGTGCGGGAAAGCATGTTCAACATTCTCGGCTCACGGCTCGGTCCGGTGCTCGAGGGCAAGCGCGTGCTCGATCTCTTCGCCGGCACAGGTGCCCTGGGCTTCGAAGCGCTCTCGCGCGGCGCCGCCCACGTCACCTTTGTCGATATCGGTGCCGAGGCCCGTGGCCTCATTCGCGACCATATCCAGGCCTTCGGCGTTGCCGGCATCACCAAGCTCCTGCGCCGCGATGCGACGGGGGTGGGTGCACCCGGCACCTTCGGGGAATTCGATCTCGTCTTCCTCGATCCCCCTTACGGCCAGCAGCTGGGCGAAAAGGCCCTGACCGAACTGGCCGCCAATGGCTGGCTCAAGTCCGGCGCGACGCTGGTCTGGGAAGAAGCGGTCGATGTGCCGGTGGTGGTTCCAGAGGGCTTTACCCTCGAAGATACCCGCGAATACGGCGCCGCCGCCGTCCGCTTCCTCAGTTTTACTGGCGCTGCGGTGAACCTTTAACGTTCTCACACCTTGTCCTCCCGCACGGTGGGAGGACAATTTCATGATCAACGAAGCACTCTCGGGTGGCTGTCTTTGCGGCGCTGTGCGCTACGAGGTACGCGGCGCGCCCTTCAAATCGGGGCTTTGCCATTGCGCCGATTGCCGGAAGATCACCGGCACCTCTTTCCTCGCCTTCGCCGATTGGCGACCGGCGCAATTCACCCAGACCGGCGCCTATTCAACCTATGACGGCCGATGCTTCTGTCCCGTTTGCGGGTCCAGGGTCTTCTGCTTCGGCGACGATCAGGTGGAGATCTATCTGGGGAGCCTTGATGAGGCGCCGAATAACCTCGCGCCGCAATTCGAGGGTTGGTGCATCCGTCGGGAAACCTGGCTGCCGATCCTGCCGGGGATACCCATGTATCCCCGCGATCCCTGAGCCGGGTCAGGCCGCCTGCTTGCAGTCGGCACAGCGGCCGCGGATTTCCATCGTGGTGCGCTCCACGGTGAAATCCTTGCCCTGCGCCCATTCTCCGAGCCTGCCTTCGATCACCGGATCGGCAAATTCGTCCACCTTCCCGCAGCCGCTGCAGATGGCAAAGGCGATCAGACCCTTGCGATGGCAATGGGCATCTGCGCAGGCCACGAACGCATTGAGCGACTCCAGCCGATGCGCGAGACCCCGGTCCACCAGCTTGTCGAGCGCGCGATAAACCTGAAGCGGCGCGCGTAATCCGTCATCGCGCAGCCGGTCAAGAATGTCATAGGCGCTGAGCGGGCCCTGGGATTTGTTCAGCGTGCCCAGCACCAGTTCCTGATTGCGCGTCAGATCCGTCGGCATCTCGTGGCTATGCGCCATGGCGTTCCCTCCTGCCAAAGAGACGATCGGTCGGGACCGTCAGGGACACAAGAAAAATCAGTAATGCAGCAACGACGATGGACGGGCCCGACGCGCTGTCCCAGGTTCGGGAGCCGAACAGCCCGGCCACCACGGCAATGGCCCCCAGCGCTGCGGCTACAAGCGCCATCATTTCCGGCGTGGAACTTAGCCGCCGCGCGGTCGCCGCCGGAATGATCAGCAGCGAAGTGATCAGCATCACGCCAACCAGTTTCATGGCGATGGCGATGACGCTCGCCATCAGCAGCATGAGAATGATGCGGCTGACCTCGGGGCGCAGGCCCTCGGCCTCAGCCAGTTCCGGGCTCACCGTCGCCGCCAGCAGCGGTCGCCAGTTGAGCCACAGCATAAACAGGATCGCCGCGCCGCCGCCATAGATGACAGCGAGGTCTTCGGTCGAAACCGCGAGAATATCGCCGAACAGAAACCCCATGAGATCAATGCGCACGCCGGTCAGCAGCCCCACCAGCACCAGCCCCACGGCCAGCGAGGAATGGCTCAGAATGCCGAGCAGCGCGTCCGTTGGCAGCGTGTTCTGCTTCTGCAGCAGCAGCAGCGCTCCCGCCACCAGGGCCGCCACGGCAAACACGCCCAGCGTCATATTCATCGAGAGGAGTATCGAGATGGCCACGCCCAGCAGCGCCGAATGCGCCATCGTATCCCCAAAGTAAGCCATGCGCCGCCAGACGACGAAGCACCCCAGCGGCCCCGTCACCGCCGCCAGCCCCACGCCCGCAATCAGTGCGCGCGAAAAGAAATCACCGAACATGGCCAGCCCCCAGTTCCACTTGCACCCCCACCCTTGATCCCTCCCCACACGGGGGAGGGAGACGATGGAGCTGAGAAGGTCGTGCTTGCGCCTCCCTCCCCTTGATGGGGAGGGAATGAGGGTGGGGTGGGGCCTTGGTCACCAGACTCGTCGCCTCACTTCGCATGGCTGTGCCCCTCATGGTCGTGATGGTGGTGCGCATGCTCATGCCCGTCTTCCGCTCCCACCACACAGCCATCGTCATGGTGCTCGTGGTCATGGTGATGCTGATAGATCGCCAGCGCCGAATGCGCCCTTTCGCCGAAAAGGCGCAGATAGGCCGGATCGCGTTTGACGGTGCTCGGCGTGCCCCGGCAGCAGACGTGACCATTGAGGCAGATCACCGTGTCGGTCTCGGCCATCACCACATGCAGGTCATGGCTGATCAGCAAGATGCCGGCGCCGGTCGTGTCGCGGATCTCGCGGATCAGCTGATAGAGCGCCACTTCACCCGAAAAATCGACGCCCTGCACCGGCTCGTCGAGCACCAGCAGATCCGGCTTGCGGATCATCGCCCGTGCAAACAGCACGCGCTGGAATTCGCCGCCCGACAATTCCTGCACCGCTGCATGTAGCAGGCGGCTCGCACCAACGGCCTCCAGCGCCGCCGCGATTTCGGTCTTCGGAAAACGCCCGGTCAAATTCATCAGCCGCTCGACCGTGAGGGGCAGCGTCCAGTCGATGGCGAGCTTTTGCGGCACATAGCCAATGGTCAGCCCGGCCTTGCGCTCAACCTGGCCCATATCCGGCTTGATAACGCCCGTCACCATTTTGGCGGTCGTCGATTTGCCCGACCCGTTCGGGCCGATCAGCGTAAGGATTTCGCCACGGGCGATCGACAGGTCGACACCCTCCACCAAGACGCGCCCGCCACGCCGCACTCCGGCATTTTTCAGGCTGATCAGATTTTCCCTGTGGCGATGATCGTGCATTGCGGCTGAGCTATCCTTGGAGCGCCGGGTGGAGACGAGGCACCGGAAAATGCGCACTGCGCTTTTCCGCAAAACCTCTCTTGACGCATTTCAATACGTTATAGCATAACACTCCGGCAAGCGTAATAACATAACATATCACGCTGACTTTTCCTCCAGAGGCCAGACGATGCACAAAACCGCCTTCTCCTTCGCCGCCGCTGCCACGCTGCTTATGGCCGGCACCGCGATAGCCGCGCCCAATGTCGTCGCCTCCACAAAACCCATCCATTCCCTTGTCGCCGCAGTCATGGGCGACACCGGCGCGCCGATCCTCCTCGTCAAGGGTGCAGCCTCGCCGCATGACTACGCTCTCCGGCCCTCGGATGCGGCAGCGCTTGAGAGTGCGGACATTGTTTTCTGGACCGGCCCCGGTTTCGAGATGTTCCTGGCCGATGCCCTCAAAACCCTTTCCAGCAATGCCGAAATCATCGAACTCAGCAAAGCTGACGGCATAAAGCTTCTGCCGGTCCGCGAGGGCGGCGCTTTCGAGGCGCATGACCATGCCCACGACCATGAAGGCCATGACCACGATCATGACGACCATTCACATGACGAGCACACCCATGATGACGATGGGCACGACCATCACGAACCGTCCGATCTCCATTTCTGGCTCGATCCCGAAAACGCGGCGCTCATGGTAACCGATATCGCTGCCGAGCTGAGCGTCGCCGATCCGGACAATGCCGCAATCTACGCCGCCAATGCCGAGGCCACCCGGGCCGAGCTTTCAGCCCTTACCGCCGAGATCGCCGGCATCCTCGAGCCGGTCGCGGCAAAACCCTTTGTCGTTTTCCACGACGCCTACCAATATTTCGAGGCCCGCTTCGGCCTCACTCTGGCTGGCACGGTAACAGTCTCTCCCGAAGCCATGCCGGGGGCAGGGCGCATTGATGAACTGCGGACCAAGGTTGCCGAGCTGGGCGCCACCTGTGTCTTTGCGGAGCCCAATTTCCAGCCGGCCATCGTCAACACCATCGTCGAAGGCACCGAGGCCAAAGTGGGCACGCTTGATCCCGAAGGCAGCGCGCTCAGCGAAGGCCCCGGTCTTTATGCCGAACTCCTCCGGACCCTTGCTACCGATATCGCTGACTGCCTGAACTGATCTGCTTCGATCTTCCCTCTTGCCGCCCGGCGGGAGGGAGGTGCGGGCTCCTTTTGGGGCCTGCCTCGTCACGTCCATTTCGCCCATTTTGTTATGTTCTAACATATCGGAGAATCCATGCGCCTGCTCACCTTAACTGCTCTTCTCGTCAGCTCCTCGTTGATCTCGGCCGCTCATGGGGAAGATCATCATCATCATTCCCATTGGCGTCTCTTTGTCGCCTACAGCGCTGTGCCGACGGTTTCGGTCATCGAACTTGAAACCGGCGAAACTCTCGAAACCTTTGACGTCACTGCGCCCGCCACGCTCTATGCCAGCCAGTCAGGACAGGCAATTTTTGCTGTTCAAAGCAATGCCAACCGCGTCGATGCCTTTTTCTCCGGCATCGAGCGCGACGATCACGGGGATCATAGCGACCTCAAGATTTCTGCGCCCGCGCCCCTCGATCTTGCAATTGAAGGCGAGAAACCCACTCATTTCGTCGAGCATGCCGGTCATCTCGCCGTTTATTTCGATGGTTCTGGCAAGGCCAGCATTCTCTCCGAGCGCAACTGGCTCTCCGGAAAGTCCGAGATCAGCGCGTTCGACATCGGCACGCCGCACCATGGCGTGGCCGTCCCATCTAACGGCGGTGCAATTGTGACCCGCCCCTCGGATGAAGAAGGGCGGTTGCCTTCCGGCTTCCTCGTATTCGATGCAGACGGCACGCTCACCGCAACCATTGATCAATGCGCCGACGTCCATGGAGAAGCCACATCAGGCCGCCTTATTGCCTTCGGGTGTTCGGACGGTGTGTTGATTGCCCGTGGCGGTGGGTCTGAGGTCACGTTCCTGTCTTCGGCCGGCCTGCAGGAAGCCGTGTCGGGTCGCTCCTGGGCGGGGAGACGATGGAATTTTTTCTCGCGAATTACGGCGCCCGCGCCATCGCGCTCATTGAGCCAGATGCCGAAAACCCGATCCGCGTCATAGACTTGCCGGGCCACCGTATCCACTTCATCCTCAATGGCAGCAATTCTCGCCTGGCCTATTTGCTTCTCGCCGATGGCTCCGTGCATGAATTTGACGTCGTCACCGCTCAGCTCAAGCGTTCGGTCCAGGTGACCGAGCCCTACGCGACCGACGGCGGGCATGGCGCGCCCTTGCCGCGCCTGGCGCAGGCAGGGGACGCGCTCCTGGTGTCCGATCCGGCCGCTGGTAAGGTCCACAAGCTCAATCTTGATACCTTTGAGCTCACCGGTGCCATCGACCTCGGTGGCGCGCCCTCAAGTCTTGTTGCCGTGGGCGGTGTCCTCGCTGAGCACTGACCGCACGAGACAAGAGGGGTCGCTATTTCAGCGGCCCCTTGAAGATGAAGAAGGCGCCCAGCGCGATCAGCGCAAAGCCGATGCCATGGTTCCAGGTCAGCTTCTCGCCGAGATAGAACACGGCAAACAGCACAAAGACCGAGAGGGAGATGACCTCCTGGATGGTCTTGAGTTCGGCCCCTGAATAGACGCCATAGCCGATCCGGTTGGCCGGCACCGCCAGCCAATATTCAAAAAAGGCAATGCCCCAGCTGATCAGCACCACCACCCACAGCGTTGCGCTGGGGAATTTGAGGTGCCCGTACCAGGCAAAGGTCATGAACAGATTGGACGCAATCAGCAGCCCGATCGGGGCCAGCGTGGCAAAGTTGAAGCCCAAGGCTTCCTCCTCAAGACGAGACAGCCTGATTTAGCCGTGAACGTGGTTCGGCGGAAGTGGGCGCGCGCGTCTCAGCGCACCTTCGTTGGCTGCTCGAGCGAGAAGATATCGTCGCTGACGTCGTCGATCTTCTTGCGCACCAGCGCCTGGGCGTCGTGCAGGCCGCGATTATAGTAATAGGCGCCCATCTTGTCGGCGAAGAACTGCATCAGCATCTCGGCCGGAATGGCGCCGATCGACTGGTCCAGCTCAACGCGGAAATAGTCCTGGATCTCGGCGACGATCGCCTTGGTTTCATCGCGGTCGAACTTGATCGGCTTCATCGCAAAATCCTTCTTTCACCCCCCGTTCATAAGCTGAGTCGTTGATTGCAGGCGGTCCTTGCTTGCGACACAATGGCCGCATCCAGGGGGAGATTGATCATCATGCCTGTCCGCATCGGACTTTTGGCGCTGAGCGCCGTTCTCATTGCCGTCCAGCCGTCCGCCGCCAAGGACAAGGCCAAATCCCCTCCGGCTGAGCAGTTCCTCTGCGAAGGTATTTTCGGCGCCGACACCACCGATGCACGGCTGCGGGAGCACTTTGGCGCCGACAATGTCGTCACCGGCACCATTTACGGTCCAGAAGGCATGGAGCTGCTCGGCACGACGATCTATCCCGATGATCCCACCCGCAAGATGGAAGTCCTCTGGTACGATGAGGAAAACCTCGCCTATCCCAGCAATATAGACCTGTCTCCAAGCCAGGTCGCTCCGGGCGGCGTCCGGGTCGGCATGAGCATCGACGAGGTTGAGGCGCTCAATGGCCAGCCCTTCAAGCTCGGCGGCTTCTGGTGGGATTACGGCGGCTACGCCTGGATCGAAGTCGGCAATCTCTTCGAGCCCGATCCCAATTGTCATGTCGGCTACCGCTTCTCGCCTGCCGATGACTACCCCGAGACCATCGATACCACTTCGGTGGCCGGCGATATCGAGCTCAACTCCGACATGCCGCTGCTCGATGAGATCGGCACGCGCGTCACCCATGTCAGCGTCGGTTATCCCTGGCCCGATCACATACCCCTGCCGGAATATTGACCCCGCGCCCTCCAAGGGCGTAGAGGTTGTGTTGTGACGGTTCCCCGCGTGCAAGGGCACAAGGGGATCAAAAGGGAACACGGTGCGGCGTACCCATAAGGGACCAATTCCGTGGCTGCCCCCGCAACTGTAAGCGGTGCGCCCCCTCATTTCGCCACTGGCGCCAATCGGCGCCGGGAAGGCGAGGGGGCTTTACTCACCGCCAGCCAGGAGACCTGCCGACACACGCCGATCAATCCTGCGCACGGAGGGTGCCTGCATGACCACGACCACTGTTTCCTCTTCCCTGTCCTCTCTCTCGCTGTCCCAGCGCCTCATGGCCGGGCTGCTTGCCCTGTTCCTTGGCACGACGCTGCTCGTCGGCACCGGTTTTGCTGGCGATTATCGCCTGCACAACGGCGCACACGACACCCGCCACGCCATGGGCTTCCCCTGCCACTAAGGCAGCGGTTCGGGCTTTAGAGAGACAAAAATGTTCCGCAATCTGTTTTACGCTGCGCTTGTCGCAGCGCTTTGTGCTGGCCTTGTCACGTCTGCATTCCAGGCCTGGCGCGTCACCCCGTTGATCTTTGCCGCCGAAGCCTATGAAGGCTCTGGTGCCGATCACCACCACGAGGAGGCTGCCGCCGACACGAGTGCTGCGGCAGTGCCAGCTCATTCCCACGACGAAGACGAATGGGCCCCGCAGGATGGCGTTGAGCGCACCGCCTACACCATCTTCGCCAATCTCCTGATGGCCGCGGGTTATGCGCTGATCCTTGGCGCGGTCTCGGTGCTGTTCAACATCCCCATCACTTTCGCCAATGGCCTGCTGTGGGGGCTCGGTGGTTTTGCCGCCTTTACCCTCGCGCCAGCGCTGGGCCTGCCGCCCGGCATGCCGGGCATGCCTGTGGCCGATACTTTTGCCCGCCAGCTGTGGTGGGCAGGCGCTGCCGTCTCGACCGGCGCGGCCCTTGTGCTGGTGGCAAAATTCCGCGCGCCCTGGGCTCTTGCCGTGGCGGTGGCGCTCATCATCCTGCCCCATCTCATCCAGGCGCCCGTCGCCCCCGATGATCCGTCCGGCGTTCCGCCGCGTCTCACTGCCGAGTTTGTCTCGGCTGTCCTCTTCAACGGCGCCCTGTTCTGGGTCGCCCTCGGCCTCGCTTTTGGCTGGTTCAATGATTATCGCGCCGCCCGTACTGGCGTTCGCACTGGAGCCCTCGCATGACCGCAAAGATCCCCACCACCGTCATCACCGGCTTCCTCGGTGCCGGCAAGACCACGCTGGTCCGCCACATGCTGGCCCATGCCCCCAAGGGCAAGCGCATAGCGCTGATCATCAACGAGTTCGGTGATCTCGGCGTCGACAAGGATATCCTGGCCGGTTGCGGCGACGAGACCTGCCGCGAAGAGGATATGGTCGAGCTCTCCAATGGCTGCATCTGCTGCACCGTGGCCGATGAGTTCATCCCCACCATGCAGGCGCTGCTCGCCCGCGAGGAAAAGTTCGATCACATCATCATTGAAACCTCCGGTCTCGCCCTGCCGCAGCCGCTGATCCGCGCCTTCAACTGGCCCGAAATCAAGGCCCAGGTCACCATTGATGGCGTCGTCACCGTCGCCGACGCGGCCGCCCTTGCCGAAGGCCGTTTTGCCTCCGACGAAGCCGCCGTCGATGCCCAGCGCCGTCAGGACGAAATGCTCGATCACGAGACCCCGCTCGGCGAACTGTTTGAAGATCAGCTCTCCGCCGCCGACATGATCATCATCAACAAGACCGACCTTGTTGATGCCGCCATGCTCGAAAAGGTCGAAGCCAATATCCGCGCCGAACTGCGCCCCGGCGTCGGCATCGTCCGTGCCGCCAATGGCCATGTCGATATCACCGCGCTGCTCGGCATGGGCATGGGCTCGGAAGACGACATCGCCAATCGCCCCAGCCATCACGAGCTCGAGCACGGCGGCGAGACCCACGAGCACGACGATTTCGACAGTTTTTCGATCCACCTGCCCACGATCGAGGGCAAGGATCAGCTGCTCGCCGTCATCGCCGACACCATCAAGGCCCACGATGTCCTGCGTCTGAAAGGCTTTGCCGCCGTTCCCGGCGCTGCCGCGCGGCTGGCCATCCAGGCCGTCGGCCCACGCGTCACCGCCTATTTCGACCGCCCGTGGAAGGCCGATGAAGTGCGCGAAACCGCGCTTGTTGTCATTGGCGAAAGCCCGCTTGACCGCGCTGCGATCACAGCAAGCCTGCATCAGGCCGCAGCGTGACCAAAACTCCCACCAGGGCCGACAACCGGCCAAGCGGCACGCGCCTCGCGGCGATTGTGTTTCTAGGCCCCCTGGTGGGCACCATCCTGGGCGTCGGCGGGCTTTTTCTCGCCGATCCCCCGGATGAAGTTTTTCTCGCTGACCCTGAGTTCTCCCTCGTCATCCTCAGCTTCGGCTATCTCTTCGGCCTCGTCCCGGCCATGCTGGCCGCCTTCGCCTATTGGGCAGTCTATCCCGCGGTGAGCCACTGGAGCCCTGCAAAACTCATCCCGCTTTGCCTTGGCCTGGGCGCCATCAGCGGTGTGCTGGGCATCATCATCGTCGTCTCGACCTTCGAGAACCGGCTGACTGTAGCCATGCCGATCACAGCGCTTGGCGCCTGGGCTGGCGCCATAGCGCTGACGGCGACCGCTCTTCCATTTCGTAAAAGACCGTCGTGATGCATCTCCTCTCCGCCCAGGCCGGCGCCATCCAGCAGGAAGGCGAGGCCATTGACCTTGCCCAGCGCCCCGGCGCGCTGATCTTTGCCAGCTCCGCCGATAGCGAACTGGCCATGCTGGCCGCTGCCGCCGATCGAGCAGGGGAGGATGAACTCCGCCTCGCCAATCTCCTGCGCCTCGCCAACAATCTCTCGGTCGACATGTGGCTCGACCAGACCGCCTCCCATGCGCGCCTCGTCGTCCTCCGCCTCATCGGCGGCGCCGCCTATTTCCAATATGGCGTCGACGAAATCACCGCCCTCTGCGCCAACCGCAAGATCCCGCTCGCCCTCCTGCCGGGCGACGCCAATCCCGACCCGATCCTGCAGTCCCGCTCAACCATTCACCCCGACGACTGGCTCGCCCTCCACCACCTCTTCGTCGCCGGCGGCCCCGCCAACGCCGACGCGATCCTCGCCGCATTCGAGGCGCTCGGCGCCTCTTCACCTCTCCCTGAGGGGGAGAGGTCGGCTGCCCAGCAGCCGGGTGAGGGGGCCTTGCTCTCCAATACCACCCCTAAGCCCTTCCCCCGCTTCGGCCTCTGGCACCCCACATCTGGCATGACCGACGAAGCCGGTTTGCGGGCTTTGCACCAACGCCCACCGGCCGGCTCCTCCCCCTCTCAGGCGGAGCCCGGTAGCGCCTACACCCCCATCCTCTTCTACCGCGCCGCCCTCGAAGGCGCCGGCACCGCCACGCTCGAAGCCCTCATTGCCGAGCTCGAAGCCCAGGGCCTCGCCCCGGTGCCGCTGCTCGTTTCCTCCCTCAAGGAAGCCGCCTGCGTCCGCTTCGTCCAGAACGCGATCGCCGCCTTCCCGCCCGCGGCCATTCTCAATCTCACCGCCTTCGCGCTAGGGATCGCCGATCTCGACGAGAAATCAAATCCCTTCGCCGGCACCGATGCGCCGGTCATCCAGCTGATCCAGTCCGGTCGCTCTGAGGCTCAGTGGGCCGCCGATAGCCAGGGCCTCTCGTCAAAGGACATGGCGATGTATCTCGTCATGCCCGAAGTCGATGGCCGCATCGGCGGGCTCTTGGTGGGTCACAAGGCTGACGCCGTCTGGCACGAGCGCACCCAGTGCCCGCTCACCGCCTACGCCCCCGATGCCTCCGGCATATCCCGCGCGGTGCAGCTGGCCAAGAACTGGGCCATCCTCCGCGCCACCCCGCGCGCCGAGCGCCGCGTGGCCTTCGTCCTCGCCAATTACCCCATCCGCGACGGTCGCCTCGCTAACGGCGTCGGCTACGACGCCCCCGAAAGCACCGTCCGCATGCTCGCCGAGCTCGAGCGCGCCGGCTACGATCTGTCTTCACCTCTCCCTTCGGGGGAGAGGTCGGCGGCGCAGCCGACGGGTGAGGGGGCCTTCCCCTCCACTTCCGCCAATCTGATAGATCTCCTTCAGTCCGGCCCCACCAACGCCAATCCCCAGCGCGGCACTTCCGCTGCCATCCTCCCACTCGCGCGCTATGCCGAACTCTTCGCAGCGCTGCCCGAGGAAACCCGCGAGGCCGTCACCACCCGTTGGGGCGATCCCGCGACCGATCCCTTCATCCGCGACGGCGCCTTCCACCTCCCTGCGCACCGCTTCGGCAATATCGTGCTCCTGCTCCAGCCTGCGCGCGGCTATCAGCTTGACGAAACCGAGAGCTATCATGATCCGGCGCTGGTCCCGCCCCACGCCTATATCGCCGCCTATCTCTGGCTGCGCCACAAGTTCGGCGCCCATGCCCTTGTGCACAATGGCAAGCACGGCACGCTCGAATGGCTGCCCGGCAAAGCCACGGCGCTGGACGCCGATTGCTATCCCGACGCGCTCTGGGGCCAGCTGCCCCATCTTTATCCCTTCATTGTCAACGATCCGGGCGAGGGCACCCAGGCCAAGCGCCGCACCGGCGCGGTCATCATCGACCACCTCGTGCCCCCGCTCACTCGCGCCGAAACCTATGGTCCTCTCAAGGACCTCGAGGCGCTGCTCGACGAATATTACGCTGCCTCCGGCATGGATCGCCGGCGCCTGGCCGATCTCAAGCGCCGCATTCTCGATTTCACCAGGGACAGCCGCCTCGACACAGATATCGTCCTGCCCGAGGACGAGACCGAGGCGCTCATCAAGATCGACAACTTCCTCTGCGACCTCAAGGAAGCCCAGATCCGCGATGGCCTCCACATTTTCGGCCAGTCGCCCGAGGGTGCTCTCCAGCGCGATCTCGCCGTGGCCCTTGCCCGCATTACCCGCGGCGACAGCCCTGCCGAAAACTCCCTCATCCGCGCCCTAGCCGACGACCTCAAACTCGGCGTCGATCCCCTCACCGCCGAACTCGGCACCCCCTGGACCGGGCCCCAGATCATGCCGGTTTCACCGGCCAGTCCCTCCCCCTCCCAGGGGGAGGCTAGGTGGGGGTCTGAGCGCTCCAAACCCCGCACCATCGGCGACATCCTCGAGCACCTCGAAGCCCTCGCCGCCGACCTCGTCACTGGCACGCTGGCCTGTCCCCCCGAGTGGACCGCCACAAGCGCCGTCCTCGACACGGTAAAAACCCTGATCCTGCCGCGCCTCGCCGCGTCCGGCCCCGCCGAAATGGCGGCCTTCCTTGCCGGTCTCGATGGCAAGTTCATCGCCCCCGGTCCATCCGGCGCGCCCTCGCGTGGCCGGCTCGATGTCCTGCCCACCGGGCGAAATTTCTATTCCGTCGATGCCCGCGCCGTCCCCACGCCCAGCGCCTGGGAACTCGGCAAAAAGTCCGCCGAAAGCCTCGTCCTCCGCCACCTCCAGGACCACGGGCATTATCTCAAATCCGTGGCCCTGTCGGTCTGGGGCACGGCCAATATGCGCACCGGCGGCGATGACATCGCCCAGGCCCTCGCGCTCATCGGCGCGAAACCCACCTGGGATCCGGGCTCTCTGCGCGTCTCCGGCTATGAAATCGTGCCCCTGGCAAAACTCGGCCGCCCGCGTGTCGACGTCACCCTGCGCATTTCCGGCTTCTTCCGCGACGCCTTCCCGGCCCAGATCGCCCTGTTCGATCGCGCCATCCGCGCCGTCGGTGCGCTCGACGAGCCGGAGGAAGACAACCCCATCGCCGCCCGCATGCGCACCGAAGCCCTTGGCCTCATGGCCGCCGGAAAATCCGAGGCCGAGGCCTCCCTCGAATCTGGCGCGCGTATTTTCGGCTCAAAACCGGGCACATATGGCGCCGGTCTCGGCCAGCTGATCGACAACGGCAATTGGTCCGAAAAGGCCGATCTTGCCAACCAGTTCCTGCGCTGGGGGCAATATGCCTATGGCGCCAAGGCCGATGGCATCCCCCTCCAGGACCGCTTCGCCGCCCGCCTCGGCCAGATCGACGCGGTCCTCCACAATCAGGACAATCGCGAGCACGACCTCCTCGACAGCGACAATTACTACCAGTTCGAGGGTGGCCTTTCCGCCGCCGCCGAAACCCTTTCCGGCCACAAGCCTGCCGCCTATCACAACGACCATTCCCGCCCGGAAACCCCAAAAATCCGGACGCTGGAACAGGAAATCTCCCACGTCATGCGCTCCCGCGTCGTCAATCCAAAATGGATCGCCGGCATGCAGCGCCACGGCTATCGCGGCGCCTTCGAAATCATTGCCACGGTCGATTTCATGTTCGCCTACGCCGCCACCACCGGCGCGGTGAAAACCCACCACTTTGATCTCGCCTTCGAAGCCTTCGTCGAAAACGACGCCATCCGCGACTGGCTGAAATCGGTCAATCGCTATGGCTATGACGAGCTCATCGAAAAGTTCCGCGACGCCCGGCAGCGCGGTCTCTGGTCGCCCCGTTCCAACTCCGTCTATGCTTTCCTCGAGGGGGAAGCATGAACAATACCATCATCTATCTCATCGGCCACTATGGCGTCGGCAAGCTCACGATCGCCAAGGAGATCTGCGCCATCACGGAGGCGCGCCTCTTCGACAATCATCTGGCCAATAACATCGTCTTCTCGCTGATCCGCGAGGATGGCACTTCTCCCATCCCCGACAGCGCCTGGGACATCATCATGACCATCCGCCGCGAGGCGCTTCGGGCCATGACCGAGATCGCCCGCCCCGACGCCAGCTTCGTGCTCACAAATGCCCTGATGGAAGACGATCCCCTCGACCACGAGGCCTTTGCCGAGGTGCTTGAAGTGTCGCGAAAACGCGGTGCCACCTTCATCCCCGTCATCCTCACGGCGTCGGGTGCGGCTCACGACGAACGCATTCCGAGCCCCGAGCGTGAGGAACGTCTCAAGATGACCGATGCCGCCGGCGCCGCCCTCGTCCGCCAGCGTCGTCCCATCTTGCGGATCGAGCACCCGAACCGGCTCGATCTCGACACCACCATTCTGCCGCCCGAACGCGCGGCCCAATTGATCATCGAACACGCGGAGCGCCTCCAATGACCGATAAGCCCCTCAAGAAGACGGATCTTATGTCCGAGGCCGAGCGCGATGCCTATCACGCCGAAAAAATGCGGAAAAAGAAGGCCGCGCGCGATAAAATCCTCTCGACCAAGACCGAGGAAAAAGGCCTGCTGGTCATCCACACCGGCAAGGGCAAGGGCAAGTCCACTGCGGCCTTCGGCATGGTGTTCCGCGCCTTGGGCAATGGCATGCGCGTCGGCGTTGTACAGTTCGTCAAGGGCGTCTGGAACACCGGCGAGCGCACCGTGCTCGACAAGTTCCCCGATCAGGTGACCATCAACGCCATGGGTGAGGGCTTTACCTGGGATGTCGCCGACCGCCAGCGCGACCTCGCCGCTGCCCGCAAGGCCTGGGAGCAGGCCAAGGCTCTGATCATGGACCCGAGCTACGACATGGTCCTGCTCGACGAGCTCAACATCTGCCTGCGATATGACTATCTTCCCATCGAAGAGGTCGTCGAATTCCTCCAGCAGAAGCCGGCCGAAAAGCACGTCATCGTCACCGGCCGCAACGCCAAGGATGAACTGATCGAAATCGCTGACCTTGTCACCGAAATGACCGAGATCAAGCACCATTTCCGCGCCGGCGTAAAAGCCCAGAAGGGCATCGAGTTTTAGGAGCGGGAGACAACCCCCACCCGACCTCCCCCTGAATAAGGGGGAGGGGCCCATCGTGGCTGACCGCCGACAATGCCCCAAACGCGATCTGTCCCTCCCCCTTCCTCAGAGGCTTTGAAACGGCCGAAGGCAAAATCGCTCCGGTGGAGCGATTTTAGGTGAGAAGGCCATGAGAGCTATGCTCGAATGGCTAGTTAGGAGGGGGTGCTCGGCAGGCCCCAGAAACCTCAGCAATCCCCCCGAAGCGACTCCACTAGCCGCTCCACCACCGGGTCCATGCTCGGCCGGTCAATCTGCCCATACTTCATCTCAAACGCCGCATAGGCGCTGCCATCACAGAGCAGCACCATCCGCCGATAAAGGATGTTTCCGCCCTTTGTGCCGCTCCAGCTGGCCCATTTCGGCGTCGTCACGCGATAGGTGATGTTCCAGCCCTCATCGGTATCGTGCCCGATGCTGGCCTCCGCCATAACCTCAAACCCGTTATGGACGACGCCCGTCAGTCCGCCCCAGACGGTCAGGCTCGTCACCCGTCCCGGCAGCACAAATTCCTGCCCGTCGCCATTCTGGCTCTGGCCCTGGCCAACAAACCCGGGCGGCACGGCGATGGAATAGCCAAACCGGTCATTGTCATAGCGCCCCCACTCCTGCGCATTGGCAGGAGCCACAAGGGCGATGACGGCGAAAAGAAGTGAGATAAGACGCATGGCCCGATTCTGCCTGCGTCGCGCCGTTCGGACAAGCGCCTTCAGACCACCACGATCCCGGAATGCTTGGCCTTGTTCTCGGGCTCGACATGGATGGTGATCTGAACATCTTTCACCGCTTCGCGCAGCTTGGCCTCGATGCAGTCACAGATCCCATGCGCCTCGTCGACGCTCATCGCGCCCGGCACCACCAGGTGAAAATCGATAAAGGTCAGCTTGCCGGCTTGCCGCGTGCGAATGTCATGCGCCTCGATGGCGCCATCGGCATTGCGCGCAATCACCTCACGGATGGTCGCCTGGGTATCCTTGGCCACGGCCACGTCCATCAGCCCGCCAACGCTGTCCTTGATGACGCCCCAGCCCGACCACAGGATATTAAGCGCCACAAGCGCCGCCAGCAGCGGATCGAGCAGCGCAAAGCCCGTCAGATAGACCAGCCCAAGTCCGATCACGACGCCAATGGTGGAAACCACATCGGTCATCAGATGCTTGCCGTCGGCTTCGAGCGCCGGCGAACGTGCCTTTTGCCCCTGGCGGATCAGCACACGTGCCCAGGCGAGATTGATGAGCGTCGCCACAAGGCTGAGGGCGATACCCTCCATCGGCGCTTCGGGCAGGCTCGGTGCGAGAAAACCCAGATAGGCTTCGCGACCAACCAGAATGGCAGCGATGATGATCATCACCCCCACCACCACGGCGGAAAAATACTCGGCCTTGTGATAGCCATAGGGCAGGGCTGCGTCAGCAGGCCGCTGTGCAAAACGCACGGCGACGAGCGCCACGAGAGCCGTGACCACGTTGACGATGGACTCCAGCGCATCCGAATAGAGTGCGATCGACCCTGTCAGCCGCCAGGCAAAAAACTTGATTCCCAGGACGATAAGGCCGACAGCCAGGCTGGCCGCGGCCACGGCCAGGGTCTTGTTCGTGATGGCCATTGCTGGCTCCGCTCGCTGTTGATCTCTGGCCATAGACCCTCGTCCGGATTCCATCAACCCCTTGAATTTGCGAACGATTTTCAGAAGCATTTCCATCGGGGCGATCTGCCGCGCAAGCCATTGATTGACCACGTGCTTTCCGCGCCCTAGAAAGAAAACAGTGCAGCGTTCCCCCGACGGAATGAAACAGACTCCGGTGCGGTCGACCCAATTGCGGGACCAATTCCGGAAGCTGCTCCGGCTTTTGAGCGAACCTGCCTCGTAGCAGCGAGGCGAAGATGACTATTTGGACGTCCGGGCTCGCGCCCACTCTGGATCACTTCAATAGGCCCGATATTATCGTCGGCCTTGGTGCGCGTCGCGATGCCGGTGCCGATGAAATCCTTGCGCTCGTAACGGCCTGCCTCGCGCGGCACGGGTTCCAGCCGCAGTCGATCGCCTTCTGCGTCACCCACCCCGACAAGCTCAATCACCCCGGCATTCTTGGTGCCGCATCCTTGCTTGGCGTTGATCTGCGCGCGGCCGATGCAGGTGCGTTTGCGCGCCATGTCCCCAATCCATCGGCAAAGGTGGCGCGCCTCTTCGGCGTGCCTGCTGTCGCCGAAGCCGCCGCACAGTCGCACGGGCCGTTGCTCGCCGAAAAGTCTGCCTCCGCCGGCGCCACCTGCGCCTTGGCGCGTCTTGCCTACAACCCCAGCGCGTCCACCGCCGCGTCCACGCTCGCCACTTCCAGCGCAGGCCCGTAATGCGGACGCCCGATCATGATCACCGTCACGCCCAGTTTGTGGGCCGCCTCGAGCTTGCCGGCCGTCTGCCCTCCGCCCGAATTCTTCGTGACCAAATGGGTCACGCTCCTGCGCTGCATGAGCTCGATTTCGCCGTCGACGCCATAGGGCGGACGGCTGAGCAGCAGCTCGGCGTGGCTCGGCAGCTCCATTTCGGGCGGTTCGATCAGCCGCACGATGAAATGGCAGTCGTCCCGCTCGAGAAAATGACCGAGTCCGCTGTGTCCGGTCGTCAGCAGCACCTCGGCCCCGGTGGGCAGGCTCAGCGCCGCTTCGGCCAGGGTATCGACGATTGTCCAGCGTTGGCCGGGCAGGGGCTCCCAGCCTGGACGCATCACCCGCACCAGCGGAACGCCGCTGGCCTCCGCAGCCGCAACCGCATTCACCGAAATCTGCCCGGCATAGGGGTGCGTGGCGTCCACCAGCGCCTCGATACCTGCCGCGTTGAGATAAGCCGCAAGGCCCGGAATGCCGCCGAACCGGCCCATACGAATGCCGCCCTGCGGCAGTTTGGGGTCACGCGTCCTGCCGGCGAGAGATGTAATGACGTCGTGTCCGTCCGCGACGAGGCGATTGGCAAGTTCCCGGGCTTCGGTCGTTCCGCCCAGAATGAGGATTTTCATGGCTACCGCATTCCCTGATTTGCGCCACTGTGCCCGCAGATCGGTTTTGTCTCAAGGCGTGCGCGCATGAGCCTGCCGCAGACTCACTTCGCCCAGCTCGACGGCGCGGACTTCCCCGTGTTCGAACCGGGCTCTGTCTGGCTCGTTGGCGCCGGCCCCGGCGGGCCGGGCCTTCTCACGCTTCTGGCCTTTCATGCGCTCGGCCAGGCCGATGTCATCGTCCACGATGCCCTGGTCTCCCCGCAAACCCTCGCGCTCGCCCCGCCCCATATCGAGCGCATCCACGCCGGTAAACGCGGTGGAAAACCCTCGCCCCTGCAGTCCGACATTTCCCTCCAGCTGATCGCCCTCGCCAAAGCCGGCAAGCGCGTCCTCCGCCTCAAGGGCGGCGATCCCTTCATGTTCGGCCGCGGTGGTGAAGAAGCCGGCGCGCTGGTGCGCGAAAACATCCCCTTCCGCATCGTCCCCGGCATTTCCGCCGGTCTCGGGGGGCTGGCCTATGCGGGCCTGCCCATCACCCATCGCGACGTCAATCAGGCCGTCATCTTCCTCACCGGCCACGATGAGAGCGGTGCCGTCCCCGGCGGCGTCGATTGGCCTGCCGTGGCCCAGGCCGCGCCGGTCATCGTCATGTTCATGGCGGTCAAACATCTCCCCGCCATCACCCAGCGCCTCCTCGCCGCCGGCCGTGGCGCCGACGAGGCCCTCACCATCGTCTCCCACGCCGCCAATCCGGGCCAGTCCGTGCTCGAAACCACCCTCGGCGCGGCCGGGGCTCTGGCCGACATTCCCACCCCCGCCATCATCGTCCTCGGCGCCGTCGCCAACTACCGCCAAAGCCTCGACTGGTACGTCGAAGAAGTGCGCAAACATGTCTTCGGCTAACTCCGCCGTGATCCCAAACCGTTCCGCAACATCGATGCGTCCCTCCCCCTATCAGGGGGAGGCTAGGTGGGGGTGGGAGTTTGGACTAGCCTTCCAAACCCGCCAAGATCACAGACGCCACTCCCTCCCCCTCCGTGGGGAGGGTTGGGGTGGGGGATGAGAGCCAAGACATATCACCATGACCCTTAACCCCACCGGCCTCCTCATCGCCGCCCCGCGCTCCGGCTCGGGCAAAACCCTCATCACCCTCGGGCTCCTCGCCGCACTCCGGCAGCAGGGCAAAATCGTTGCGCCCGCCAAAACCGGCCCGGACTATATCGACCCCATCTATCTCTCCCGCGCCGCCGGTCGCGAAGCCATAAACCTCGATCCCTGGGCCATGGACGCCACCCAGCTGCGCGCCCTCGCCGCCCAGCAGGCCACCGGCGCCGATCTCCTCCTCGTTGAGGGTGTCATGGGCCTGTTCGATGGCGCCGCCGACGGCAAGGGCTCCACCGGCGATCTCGCCGAAACCCTAAAACTTCCCGTCATCCTCGTCGCCGATGCCGATCGCCAGAGCCAGTCCATTGCCCCGCTCGTCGCCGGCTTCGCCCATTGGCGTCCCGGCGTGCGCATCGCGGGGATCATCATCAATCGCGTTGCCTCGGCCCGCCACGAGCGCATGCTGACCACGGCCCTCAACGCCCTCGACATTCCCGTCCTCGGCGCCATTCCCCGCCGCACCGATCTCATCGTGCCCGAGCGCCACCTCGGCCTTGTCCTTCCCGGCGAAGTCGACGGTTTTGACGGCTTCCTCACCGCCGCCGCAACCGCCATTGCCGACTATATCGACCTTGCCGCGCTCGCCCGCCTCGCCGCCCCGGTCCCGGCAGCGACCGAACTGCCGCGTGCCTTGGCTCCACTCGGCCAGCGCATCGCCATCGCAAGCGACGCCGCCTTCGCCTTCCTCTATCCCCATCTGCTCGATGGCTGGCGCGCCGCCGGAGCCGAGCTTTCGTTCTTCTCCCCGCTTGCCGACGAAGCGCCCTCAGCCGATGCCAACGCCATCTTCCTTCCCGGCGGCTATCCCGAACTCCACGGCGCAACTCTCGCCGCCGCCCAAAAATTCAAGTCCGGCCTCGTCGCCGCCCGCGACCGCGATGCGCTCATCTATGGCGAGTGCGGTGGCTTCATGGTTCTGGGCGAGGCCCTCGTCGACAAATCCGGCGTCAGCCACGCCATGACCGGCCTTCTGCCCACCATCACCCGCATCGACCGCCCCAAGCGCGTCCTCGGCTATCGCCGTCTCCTCCACGACAGCCCCTTGCCCTGGCCCGCGGGCCTCAATGGCCACGAATTCCACTATTCGTCCGCCAAGGGCGCAGGCCTGCCGCCCCTTTTCGAAGCCCTCGACGCCGAAGCCATCCGCCAGCCCCCCATGGGCGCCCAACTCGGCCGCGTCATGGGGTCTTACGCTCACGTCATCTCTGCGCCATAAGATCGCCTATGACACGCGCACTCATGTTCATGGGCACCGGCTCCGACGTCGGCAAATCGCTGATCGTGGCGGGGCTTTGTCGCGCGCTCGCCAATCGCGGTTTTCGCGTCGCCCCGTTCAAGCCGCAGAACATGAGCAACAATGCCGCCGTCACCGCCGATGGTGGTGAGATCGGCCGTGCCCAGGCGCTGCAAGCCCGTGCTTCCCGTCGTGATCCCATCACCGCCATGAACCCGGTGCTCTTAAAACCCGAAGGCGAAACCGGTTCGCAAGTCGTCGTGCGCGGAAAACGTCGCGCCAGCCTCTCCGCCCGCCAATACTGGGCCGATCGCGGCCAGCTCCTGCCCGAAGTTCTCGCGGCGTTCACCGAGCTTGCTGCAGACAGTGATTACATCCTCGTCGAGGGCGCCGGCAGCGCCTCCGAGGTCAATCTGCGCGCCAATGACATTGCCAATTTCGGCTTTGCCCGCGCCGCCAATATTCCCGTCGTGCTGATCGGTGATATCCATCGCGGCGGCGTCATCGCCTCCCTCGTCGGCACGCTCGCTGTCATTGACCCCGAAGACGCCGCGCTCGTCCGCGCCAGCCTCGTCAATCGCTTCTTCGGCGATCCAGCCCTCTTCGACAGCGGCAAAGCTTTCCTCGCCGAAAAAATGGGCATCCCCAGCCTCGGCCCGGTCCCGAATTTTGCTGACGCCGCAAAACTCCCCGCCGAAGACGCGCTCGCGCTCGACACCATTGCCCGCGAAGGGCAGGGCGGTTCCTTCCACATCGCCGTGCCCCGCCTGCCGCGCATCGCCAATTTCGACGATCTCGACCCGCTCCGCGCCGAACCCGGCGTCACGGTCACGCTCGTTCAGCCGGGCGAACCCATTCTGCGCAGCGCCGATCTTATCCTTCTGCCGGGCTCCAAATCCACCCGCGCCGATCTCGATGCCCTGCGTCACAACGGCTGGGATATCGACATTTTGGCCCATCATCGCGCCGGCGGCTCGGTCCTTGGCATTTGCGGCGGCTATCAGATGCTCGGCCGCACCATTGCCGACCCCAATGGCCTCGAAGGCCCCCCCGGCACCAGCCAAGGCCTCGGGCTCCTCGCCGTCGACACAATCCTCACCCCCACCAAAATGCTGCGCACCGAAAACGCCGTCCACGCCGCCACAGGCGCGAGCATTGCCGGCTACCACATGCATATGGGCGTCACCGCTGGCCCCGACCGCGACCGGCCCTTCGCCCATGTGGACACTGACTCCGAAGGCGCCGTCTCCGCCGATGGCCGCGTCATGGGCACCTATCTCCACGGCCTTTTTGCTGCCGATCCCTTCCGCCGCGCCTTTCTCGGCAACGCCTCAAGCCCCGATCTCTCCTATGAGGCCGGCATTGAAGCCACCCTCGATGCGCTCGCGGCCCATCTTGAAACCCACCTTGATATAGACGGCCTGCTCAGTCTCGCCGCGCCTCTGGACTTGCCCTGATGGATCCCTTTATCGCCCCGCTCGCGCTTTTCATCGAGCGCCGCATCGGCTATCCCGTTACGCTCCTCGCCCGCATCGGCCACCCGGTCATGTGGTTCGGCGCGCTGATCTCTTTCCTTGAAACGCGCCTCAACACCACCGAGCGCACACCCCAGCAGCGCAAACTGGCCGGCATCGTCGCGCTGGCCTTGCTGCTTCTCGCCGTGCTCATCGTCACGGTCGGCATCCGCACCATGCTTTCCTGGCTCCCCTTTGGCTGGGTGCTCGAAATGCTTATCGCCACGGCCTTCCTCGCGCAAAAGGAACTCGGCCGCGCCGTTACCGCCGTTTCCGATGCCCTGCGCGTCTCGCTGTCCGAAGGCCGCGAAGCCGTCAGCCAGATCGTGGGTCGCGATCCCCATGCGCTCGATGAGGCCGGCGTCGCCCGCGCCGCGGTGGAAACCCTGGCCGAAAGCACCTCGGATGGCGTCGTCGCGCCCTGGTTTTTCCTCCTGCTTTTCGGCCTCCCCGGCATTGCTGCCTACAAGGCCATCAACACTGCCGACAGCATGATCGGCCATCTCAATGAGCGCTATCGCGACTACGGCTGGGCTGCCGCCAAGCTCGATGATGTGGTCAACTGGATCCCGGCGCGCCTTTCGGCCATGCTCATCACTGCTGGCTGCTTCTTCGTCCCTGGCGCCAGCCCCAGCGCCGCCTGGGCCACCGCCCGCCGCGACGCCAAAAAGCACGACTCACCCAATGCTGGCTGGCCCGAAGCCGCCCTCGCCGGTGCCCTCGGCCTCCAACTCGGCGGCCCGCGCTCCTATGATGGCGAACTCATTGACCTGCCGGCCTTCGGCTCGGGCAAATCCCAGCTCGGCCCCAGCGACATCCTCCGCGCCGTCTCCCTCTACACCGCCACCCTCGGCGTCCTCCTCGCCCTCAGCACCTTCATCGCCGTGATGATGTGGGCTGCCTAAGGCCGAAGGTCCCGATCTCCTCCTCCCCCTTCTCGGGGGCTTCGCGGCGGTCCAAAGGACGAAAGGCTCGGTGGAGCCTTTCGAGCCAAGAAGGCCACGAGAGCTATGCTCGAGTGGCCGGGTGGGGGTGGGGGTGTCTAGAAGCACCCCAAAAAACCTAAATCCCCGGCGCCTCGCCCTTCATTGTCAGCGGCAGCCCTGCCGCGACGAAATAGACATCGTCACAGATCTGCGCCAGTCGCTGATGCGCCGAGCCGGCAAGATCGCGAAATGTCCGCGCCATGGCATTGTCCGGCACGATTCCCAGCCCCACCTCATTGGAGACCAGCACCACCTTGGCGCTCCGAAATTCCATCAGCGTCGCGCAAAGCTCGCTGACCGCCGCCGCCACGTCTTCATTGGCCACCAGCAGATTGGTCAGCCACAGCGTCAGGCAATCGACGAGGATCACGTCGTGGTTCTGCCCGGCCCGCAGAATGGCGTGGGAAAGCGCCAGGGGCTCTTCGATAGTCTCGAACTGGCCGGCGCGGCTGGCCTGATGGCTGGACACGCGATCCTGCATTTCGGTGTCCAGCGCCTGGGCGGTGGCGAGATAGACCGGCTTGGCGCCCGTTCGCAGCACCAATTGCTCGGCAAAGGCGGTCTTGCCGCTGCGCGCGCCGCCCAGTACCAGTGTATGTCGCATTGTCATGGCTCCTTGAGGGGACAGGGCAGGGGCCTTGATTGCCCAGTTCCAGCTAACTCTAACCCACCTTTGCCGCAACCCGTTCCGCTCCCCTCGGGCCACCTGCCTTTTGGCCGCAAAATCCGGGCGGGAACTGGTCGAATTTGTGGTTCCTGCTACTTTCGTCTTAGCAGCTTTCGCATTATGGTCCGCGCCGAAACGACAGCTTAGGGTAGCCGGTGTCGCGCAGGGGCCATTCCCCGGCCGCCGTCTTCGGCCTTCCCACCAGACTATGGAGAAACCCGCGTGACCCGATATTATCTTGGCGTTGACGGTGGTGGCACCAATTGCCGCATTCGTCTGGCCGACGAAAATCTGGTGACGCTGGCTGAGGTCAAAAACGGCCGCTCCAATCTGCAGATCGATGGCGGCGAGCCCGCCTACAAGGCCATTCTCGACGGCACGCGCGACGTTTTCGAGACCGCCGGCCTCGATTATGCCGAGACGGCCAATACCTACGCCTGCTTTGGCATGGCTGGCGGCCGCATGGATTCTGCCCGCGCCGATTTCGCTGCCCGCGCCTGGCCCTTTTCCGGCGTAAAAGTCTATGACGATATCGACATTGCCCATGCCGGCGCCCTTGGCGGCGAGGAGGGCGGCGTCGTCATCATCGGCACCGGCTCGGCTGCCATGTCCATTGTCGGCGGCACGCGCTACCAGGCCGGTGGCTGGGGCTTCCACATAGGCGACCAGATGTCGGGCGCCATTCTCGGTCGCGAGCTCGTCCGCTACACCGTCGAAGCCAATGATGGGCTGGTCGAAGGCTCGCCTCTGACCGCTGCCGTCACGGCTGCGCTGGGCGGCGACAACCAGGCCATAATGACCTGGTCCTTCGGCACCGAAATGGATCTCAAGCTGTTGAGCCGCGATGGCTCGGAAGGCTGCGATGATGCCCTCATCGGTCGCGCTCCCGGCGAATTCGGCAAGCTCATGCCGCTCTATTCCGACTATCTCGACAAGAACGATCCGGTCGCGCTCAAGCTGCTCGACATCCAGATGGGCTATATCGACGCCTATGTGCGCTGGTTCCAGGGCCACGGCGCCCAGGTCATGTCGATCGTCGGCGGCCTCGGCCAGCGTCTCTTCCCGCGGCTGCAGGATCGCCATGGCGATTTCGTCGCCCTGCCAAAATTCGAACCACTGCATGGTGCGATCATCCTCGCCAAGCAGAATTTTTCCGCCTGATCACGCCTGAAAAGGACTGCTCCTGTGTCCAGCCGCATAATTCCTGTCCAGCCTTTTGACTATGTGGTGTTCGGCGCCACCGGCGATCTGACCAAGCGCAAACTCATCCCGGCCCTCTATCATCGCTTCAAGGATGGCCAGTTCGACGAGCAGAGCCGCATCATCGGCGCGTCGCGCTCCAAGCTCAGCGAAGCCGATTTCCAGAAGGCCGCCCGCGAGGCGATCGAAACCTTCGTTGAAAAGGAATATCAGGACGCGGCGGTCATCGAACGCTTCGTCAAGATCTGCACCTATGTGCCCGTTGACGCCAGCAAGCCCGATGAATCAGGCGATCTCGGCAAGGCCCTGCGCGATGATCCGAAAATCATCCGTGCCTTCTACCTCGCCGTGGCGCCCGATCTTTTCGAGCCCATCGCCGAATATCTGCACAAGAAGAAGCTCTACCGGCGCGATGCCCGCGTGGTCATCGAAAAGCCGCTGGGCCACGACCTGGCGTCTTCCCAGGAAATCAATGACGGTGTCGCCAAGATCTTCAAGGAAGATCAGGTGTACCGCATCGACCATTATCTCGGGAAAGAGACGGTTCAGAACCTTCTGGCCCTGCGCTTTGCCAATACGCTGTTCGAGCCCGTCTGGAACTCCGCCCATATCGATCACGTCCAGCTCACCGTGGCTGAATCGGTCGGCGCCGGCACACGCGGCTATTATGACGAAAGCGGCGCCCTGCGCGACATGATCCAGAACCACATGCTGCAGCTGCTCTGCCTTGTGGCCATGGAGCCGCCCGCCAGCGACGAGGCCAATGCGCTGCGCGACGAAAAGCTCAAGGTGCTGCGTGCCCTGCGCCCGATCGTCAATGGCGAAGTCTCCAAGATGACCGTGCGCGGCCAATATCGCGGCGTGAAGTCCGAAACCGCCGAAGTTGCGTCCTATCAGGACGAGCTACCCGAGGCCAACAAGGGCAGCCGTACCGAGACCTTCGTGGCGCTCAAGGCCAATATCGACAACTGGCGCTGGGCCGGCGTGCCCTTCTACCTGCGCACCGGCAAGCGGATGGCCGAGCGCGTCTCGGAAATCTGCATCCAGTTCAAGCCCATCCCGCATTCGATCTTCGATCATGCCGAGGGGGCGCCCAAGCCCAACAAGCTCATCATCCGCCTGCAGCCCGATGAAGGCGTCAAGCTGATGATGATGATCAAGGATCCCGGTCCCGGCGGCATGCGCCTGCGCGAAGTGCCGCTCAATCTGTCGTTCGCCGAGACCTTCTCCGAGCGCACGCCGGAAGCCTATGAGCGCCTGCTCATGGACGTTATCCGCGGCTCCCAGACCCTCTTCATGCGCCGCGACGAGCTCGAGGCCGCCTGGTCCTGGGTCGACCCGATCCGCGAAGCCTGGGAGCGCTCTTCCGAGCCGCCCCAGACCTACACCGCCGGCACCTGGGGCCCCAGCGGCGCCATCGCCCTCATCGAACGCGACGGCCGGACGTGGTATGAGGGTACCAGTTCGTGATGAAAAGAGCGCACGGCCTGACTGCGGTGGTACCCCCACCGAGCCTCCCCCTGAGAGGGGGAGGGGCGGGCAAGTGGCTCACAATCGTCGCGACACACTCGATCTGTTCCTCCCCCTCTCAGGGGGGAGGCTAGGTGGGGATTTTAATCAACCCGCCGTACAGCCTCTGAAAGACAAGACCATGACCATCGACCGCCGCACCTTCGCCGACAAGATCACCCTCGCCAAGGAACTGGCCGAGGCCGTGGCCGACCGCATCCGCACCGCCATTGCCGAGCGCGGTGTTGCGGCCATTGCTGTCAGCGGTGGCTCGACGCCGGCGAAATTCTTCTCATCGCTGGGCAAGACCAAGGACATCGAGTGGGACAAGGTCATCGTCACCCTGGTCGACGAGCGCTGGGTCGATGAAACCAGCAAGCGGTCCAATGCGCTGCTCGTCAACGAGAAGATGCTGCAGGGCCCGGCTGCCACGGCACGGTTCTTTCCGCTCTATTCGGGCGGCGAAGAGCCAGACGAAGCCGCAATCGCCAGGACCAATGCGCTCCTCGCCGAACTGCCAACACCCTTCGCCGCGGTCATTCTCGGCATGGGCAATGACGGCCACACGGCGAGCTTCTTTCCCGGCGGCGACACGCTGGCCGCAGCCTTGACGGAGGAGGGGCCCACCCTGTCCATCCGTGCCCCCGACGCCGGCGAGCCGCGCGTCACCTTCACCCTGCCGCGCCTCCTTCAAACCGACGGCCTTTATCTCCATATCGAAGGAGACACGAAGGCCGAGGTTCTGGACGCAGCGCTTGGCGACGGACCGGTGGAAGACCTGCCGATCCGCGCCGTGCTGCGCTCGGGAGCGCCACTTTCAGTTTACTGGTGTCCATGACGCCCCTGGGGCGGTCCCCAATCGACCGCCCTGGCCGCTGACAGCACCAGTCATCACAGCAAGGAATGCCGCCAGCGGTCCCCCCTTTGGCGCGGCCTTGCCCATTATGGAGATCAATCATGAGCGTTCGTCAGGCCATCAAGGACGTGACCGACCGCATTGCAGCGCGCAGCCGCGACACCCGCCGCGATTATCTCGATCGCCTCGAGGCCGCCCGCGAGGCCGGCGTTTACCGCTCGACCCTGTCCTGCGGCAATCTCGCCCACGGCTTTGCCGCCTGTACGCCGTCTGAAAAGGCGGCGCTGGCCGGCGACAAGACGCTCAATCTGGGCATTGTCACCAGCTACAACGACATGCTGAGCGCGCACCAGCCCTATCAGTTCTATCCCGACATCATCAAAGAGGCGGCCCGCGAGATCGGCGCCACCGCCCAGGTCGCCGGTGGCGTGCCCGCCATGTGCGACGGCGTCACCCAGGGCCAGCCGGGCATGGATTTGTCGCTGTTCTCCCGCGACGTCATCGCCATGTCGACGGCCATTGCGCTCAGCCACAACATGTTCGACGCTGCCGTCTATCTCGGCATTTGCGACAAGATCGTCCCCGGCCTCGTCATCGGCGCGCTGAGCTTCGGCCATCTGCCGGCCGTCTTCGTGCCCGCCGGCCCCATGTCCTCGGGCTTGCCCAACGACGAGAAAAGCCGCATCCGTCAGCTCTATATGGAGGGCAAGGTCGGCCGCGCCGAGCTGCTCGAAGCCGAGAGCAAGTCCTACCATTCGGCTGGCACCTGCACCTTCTACGGCACCGCCAATTCCAATCAGATGCTCATGGAAATCATGGGCCTGCATCTGCCCGGCTCCAGCTTCGTCAATCCGGGCACCCCGCTGCGCGATGCGCTGACACGCGAAGCGACGCGGCGTGCCCTTTCGCTGACCGCCCAGGGCAATGACTATACCCCCATCGGCCACATCATGGACGAAAAGGCCATCGTCAACGGTCTCGTTGGCCTCCACGCCACCGGTGGCTCGACCAATCACACCATGCACCTCATCGCCATGGCCGCCGCTGCCGGTCTCCAGGTCACCTGGGACGACATGAGCGACCTTTCGGACGCGACGCCGCTGCTCGCCCGCGTCTATCCCAATGGCGTTGCCGACGTGAACCATTTCCACGCTGCCGGTGGCATGGGTTTCCTCATTCGCGAACTGCTCGACGAGGGGTATCTGCACGAAGACGTCAAGACCGTGTGGGGCGCAGGTCTCTCCAACTATGCGGTGGAAGCCAAGCTCCTGGAAAACAAGCTTGCCTTCGAGCCCGCTCCAGCCGAAAGCGCGTTGCCGAAGGTCCTCGCCAGCGCCAAGACCCCGTTCCAGCCGACGGGTGGCCTGAAGCTCCTCAAGGGCAATCTCGGCCGCTCGGTGATCAAGGTTTCGGCCGTCAAGCCCGAGCACCGCATTGTCGAAGCGCCCGCGCGCGTCTTCCATAGCCAGGATGGCCTCCAGGCCGCCTTCAAGTCCGGCGAGATCAATGGCGACGTCATCGCCGTAGTCCGCTTCTCCGGCCCCCAGGCCATGGGCATGCCCGAGCTGCACAAGCTGACGCCGTCGCTGGCCAATCTGCAGGATCGCGGCTTCAAGGTCGCCCTTCTTACCGATGGCCGCATGTCCGGCGCCTCGGGCAAGGTCCCTGCGGCCATTCACATGACCCCGGAAGCCAAGGATGGCGGCCCGATCAGCAAGATCCGCGATGGCGACATGATCCGTCTCGACGCCAATGAGGGCACGCTGATGTTCCTCGGCGACGAGAAGGAATTCTTCTCCCGCACCCCGGCCACCGAAGACCTGCGCCGCTCCCAGTTCGGCATGGGCCGTGAACTCTTCGCCGGCTTCCGCAACCTCATCGGCCCCGCCGACCGCGGCGCCAGCGTCTTCAGCTGACATCTGGCTGTCATCTCCACCGGATAGGCGGACGGTATCACCGTCCCCTATTCGGAGTTGATCGCTATGAAGTCCTTCCTCCTCGCCGCCGCCAGCGTCCTCGCCCTCACCGGCGCGGCCCACGCCGATTTCGTCAATCCCTTCGCCTATCCGCAGCCCGAAGAAAGCTCCGAATTCTTCACCGTGGTGGAAATCCCGCAGGGCAGCTTCACCAAGTATGAAATCGACGCCGACAACGGCCACATCATTGTCGACCGCTACCAGTCCATGCCGGTCGTCTACCCGGCCAATTATGGCTCGATCCCGTCCTCGCTCGGCGGCGACGGCGATCCGCTCGATGCCCTGGTCTTTACCCGCGAACCCATCGTTCCCGGCGCCTTCATCAAGGTGCGGGCCATTGGCGTTCTGCACATGATCGACGGCGGCGAGGAAGACGACAAGATCATCGCCGTCCCGGCCTCCGACATCGACCCGACCTATGACGAGATCCGCAATATCGAGGATCTCCCGGCCATAGAGCGCGAGCGCGTCGAAGCCTTCTTCCGCGTCTACAAGCAGCTCCCCGAGGGCCGCAAGGTGGTCGAACTCAACGGCTTCAGCGGCGTCAACGAAGCCCAGCAGCTCGTCACCAACGCGATCGAAGCCTACCGCGCGCAGTAACGCGTCCACTCACCGGCCTGCCTCCCTCCCCTTGATGGGGGAGGGATTGAGGATGAGGTCGTGCCACACCCACCGGCCGGTCTCCCTCCCCCTCCGTGGGGAGGGTTGGGGTGGGGGGGCTTGGCGCGCACGGGCGCCCCCAGTATCCCCCGAACCCCGCCCCACCCACCGGCCCAATCCCTCCCCCTACCAGGGGGAGGCTAGGTGGGGGTGCTCCCGCCCCACCTATACAACTCCAGATACAAGAGCCCTGTCGGCTTCACACCCACCGGCCCAATCCCCTCTCCCCTCGAGGGAGAGGGCTAGGTTGAGGGGGCCTTCTCTCCCCCTAAGCCCTTAGCCACGCCCCAATCACCCCGGCATCGGCATCCTCCAGCCCATGCCCGCCGGCGATCACTTCCACCGTCACATCCGCCCCCGCCGCCTCCAGCGCCGCTGCGAGCTTTTCCCCCTCGCCGCGATAGGCGTCCTTTTCTCCCAGCACCACCAGCACCGACACACCGGCCAGATCAGCCTCCGGCACCACATCCAGCACCAGGACCGGCCGGATCAGCACAGCCCGCTGCACCATCCTGGGATGCAGCAGCATCGCCGCGCCGAGCAGATTTGCCCCATTGGAATAGCCCAGCGCAACCAACTGCTCTGGCGCAATCTGATACGCCCCGCGTGCCTCCTCGAAAAATGCTTCCAGCGCCCCTGATTCAAAGCGCACGTCCTTCTGGTCGAAAATCGCCGGCCCGAAGCTTCGGAACCAGCGCTGCACGCCGCTCTCCGTGCTGCGCCCGCGCATCCCCAGCAATGTTGCTCGTGGCGCCGCCTTGTGCGCCAGCGGCATGAGGTCGGTCTCATTGCCGCCGGTGCCGTGCATCAGAACGATGGTCGTCCCGTCTGCATCTTCGGGCGTATAAAAACGGTGCTTATAGATAAGGTCGCGATAGACGACGCGCTCCATCCCCGGCAGGCCGAACTGCGGCAGCATCACCTTGACCGCTTCGGGATCCGGCGTATCCGGCGGCACGAACAAAGTGCCCCCGAGCTTCTCCAGCGTTTCGTCCTGGGTAAATCCCGGCCCGTCGCTGGCCATCTCGATCAGCGTGCCGCCCGGCTCGCGCACATAAAGCGCGGTGAAATAATTCCGGTCATGCAAATTGGTCATGCTCGAATTGCGCTTTCGCAGTTCGGCCTCGACTGCATGCACTTCATCGACATCTTTCGCCCGCACCGCCACATGGTCTGCCGTCCCGGTCCCCGGCGCGCCGGGCCAGAACCCTGCTGCGTCGCGAATGTCGATGACATCGCCGATGTCGGACACCAGTCGCTGGATGGCTCCGTCCTTCGCCCCGGTGCGAAACCCAAAATAGCGGGTGAGGAAATCAACGCTCTCCTCCTGCACCTCGGACAGCATGGTCACCCCGCGAATGCGACGGATACGGTGTTCGGCCGGAATATCTCCGTCCGGCATCTCCAGCGCGGGCAGGGCGGCGCTCACCAGTTTGACCACCACCCCGTCCGGGTCGCGCAGGCGCAGCACCGTTTCGCCAAACTCCTGGCCCGTGCCCTCCACCGTCACCTGATGGGTCAGCGCCCGTTCCAGCCAATAGCCGATCGAGCCCGGCGCAATCGCCAGCGCCAGCTCGCTCACCTGTCCAGCCCCCGCCTGTCCGCGTGATCCGCCCTGCCACATGAGGAAGGTGATCAGCGATCCTGGCGTCGCCGCATAGTCCCCGTAAAACAGGTGCAGCTGCCGCGCATCCTCATATCCCCCCGTCTGCTTGACCAACCGCAGCCCCAGAAAGCCGACATAAAAGTCGACATTGGCCTGCACATCCCCTGCGATCATCGTGACGTGGTGAATGCCTGAAGTCATTTTATGCTCTGCCTCTGGTCTCGCGTGGCCTCGCCACCATCTCGATCTGATCCCCTCCCCCCTCGGGGGGGAGGGTGAAGGGTGAAGTCTTTCGCAATGCCCCTCCCATCCACCGATCTTGTCCCTCCCCCCACCAGGGGGAGGCTAGGAGGGGGTCTTCATGCTCCTGCACCAAACTCTCCCACCCACCGCCCGGTCCCCTCGCCCCTCCGGGGAGAGGGCTAGGGTGAGGGGTGCAAGCCTCTCCGCATATCGCGTCCCCTACCGGCTCCGCCCGAACAACCGCTCGATATCGCCCTTCTTGAGCTCCACATAGGTGGGCCGCCCATGGATGCACTGGCCCGAATGCGGGGTCGCCTCCATATCGCGCAAAAGCGCATTCATCTCGTCGACCCGCAGCCGCCGCCCCGAGCGCACCGAACCATGGCAGGCCATGCGCGCGATGATCGCTTCCATCCGGTCGGTCAGCGCCGCCGTGCTGTCCCATTCTGCCAGCCCATCGGCCAGGTCACGCACCAGCCCCGCCACATCGCTATTGCCCAAAAGGGCAGGGGTTTCCCGCACGGCAATGGCGCGGGGCCCGAAGCGGTCGAGATAGAGCCCGAATTTTTCGAGCTCTTCCGCGCATTCCTCGAGCCGCGTGCAATCTTCCTCCGGCAATTCAACGATCACAGGAATAAGATGAGCCTGGCTCGGTGCCGGGCCAGACGCCAGCTGCGCCTTGAACCGCTCATAGACCAGCCGCTCATGGGCCGCATGCTGGTCCACCAGCAGCAGCCCGCTTTCGTTCTGGGCGATGATGTAATTGTCGAACATCTGCGCCCGTGCCGTGCCGAGCGGATAATCCATCGCCACCGGTTCCGGCGCGGCTGTCTCCACCCGCGCACTCGGCTCGGCAAAACCATCAAGCCGCGGCGGCGCCCGATCATAATTGAGCCGCGCCCGTCCCGAATTGCCATAGCCGGAATAGCCCTGCCGACTGACCGGCGCAGAAGCTGCCGAAGCGCCATAGGACGGCATCGCATAGCCCGACCCGCTCGCTGTCGGCGCCGCCAGCGCCTGCATGTCGCCTACCCCCCGCACCTCAGCCTCGGGCGCCGAAAACGCCTGCAAGATATCCTCGGCCACGGTCTTGGACGCCTTGAACCCGGCCGCCATAAGCGCCGAGCCGATGGCCTGGATCACAGCGCTGCGGACCCCGCCCTGATCCTGGAACCGCAATTCGGCCTTGGCCGGATGCACATTGACGTCCACCTGCGCCGGGTCAATCGCCACATAGATCGCCACCACCGGAAAGCGGTCGCGGAATATATAGTCGGCAAAGGCCGCGCGCACCGCGCCCACCAGCACCTTGTCGCGCACCGAGCGGCCATTGACGAAATAGAACTGGCTGAGCGAATTGGCCCGCGTATAGGTCGGCAGCCCCACCATCCCGGCCACCACCACGCCGTGGCGCGCCATGGCCAGCGGCACCGCGTTCTCGATGAAATCGCTGCCCATCACCTGCGCCAGCCGCGCCTCAAGCGCCCCGGGCCCGCTCACCGCCGGCCAGTTGGAAATGCTCCGGTCAGTGCCTTCCATGATGAAATGGATTTCCGGATTGGCCATGGCGAGGCGCTTGACCACATCGGTGATCGCTCCCGTCTCGGCCCGCGCACTCTTCAAGAATTTCCGCCGCGCCGGCACCTGGCCAAAGATATCCTTGACCTCGATCACCGTGCCCCGGTTCATCGCCTGCGGTACCGGCCCGCTGCGCTTGCTGTTGTCGACGCGAATGATCAGCCCACTTTCCGCATCTGCCGTGCGCGAGGCCACGCTAAGCCGCGACACCGAGCCGATCGAGGCCAGCGCCTCGCCACGGAACCCCAGTGTGCGGATATCATCGAGATCATCGACGCTGAGCTTGGAGGTCGCGTGCCGCTCCACCGACAGCATCAGGTCCTCCCGATCCATGCCATGGCCGTCATCGGTGATACGAATGAGTTCGATCCCGTCGCCCGCGGTGGTCACCACGATCCGCCTGGCGCCCGCATCAATGGAGTTTTCCACCAACTCCTTGACCACACTGGCCGGCCGCTCCACCACCTCGCCGGCAGCAATGCGGTTGATGAGGTCTTCGGGCAGCTGACGAATGGGCAAGGGCGATTCTCCGTAAGGCCTTTATTATAGGGGAGGGCAGAGCCCATTGCGACCCGAGGCGGGTGCCCCCACCCCCCCCCCTGAGAGGGGGAGGCTAGGAGGGGGTATCTGACGGTCCCCCACTTCCCTCAACTTCCCCCCCACGCTAAACCCAAGCCCATGACCTCAACCCGCCCGCCCATGGAAATCGCCCTTGCCCTCGCCGAGGAAGCCGCTGCCCATGGCGAGGCCCCGGTCGGTGCCGTCATCGTCGAGGGCACTCGCATCCTCGCCGCCGAGCGCAACCGCATGCAGGCCCTGCGCGATCCCACTGCCCACGCCGAATTCCTCGCGATGCGCACCGCGCTCACCACGCGCGGCACCGGTCGGCTCGATGGCTGCGATCTCTATGTCACGCTCGAGCCCTGCGCCATGTGCGCCGGCGCCATCGCCCACACCCGCCTGCGCCGCGTCTATTTCGCCGCCGAGGACATCAAGGCCGGCGCCGTCGAAAACGGCATCCGCCTCTTCGACCAACCCACCTGCCACCACCGCCCCGAAGTGATCTCCGGCCTCTCCGCCGCCCGCGCCGAAGCCATGCTCACCGATTTTTTCCGGAAATTGCGGGTCTGATTTATTCGGAGCCTATCGGCTCCATCGCCTCCCTCCCCCTTGTGGGGAGGGATCGAGGGTGGGGAGTAATCCTTCAGACGCGCCGCCCCTCACTCCCCCCGAATATACGCCTCGACCTTGTGCTCAAGCATTCGCTTGAACCGGTCCTTCTCCGCTTCGGCATGGGTGATGATCTCGCGCACCCGCCAGAATTCCATCGCGCCGAATGCCGCCACCCGTGGCCGGATGTAAATATCCGGTGGATAGGCCGCCATCATATGCGCGGTCAGCGAGTGCATCATGATCTGCGCCGAGCCGAACCAGATATCGAGCGCCTTATGATCGGTCTTGGTCAGCCCCGAGGACGGATCCCCCGCCACATCGATGCCGATGAGAAAGTCGGTGTCGATATCGGCCTGGTCGAGCGGCAGCGGATTGACCACCCCGCCATCCACCAGCAAATGATTGTTATAGACAACCGGCTTGAAAAAGCTCGGGATGGCCACCGATCCGGCAATCGCCGGCCGCAATAGCCCGGAGTTGAACACCACCTGGTGCCAGGACTGGAAATCGGTCGCCACCACATAGAGCGGCACCTTGAGTTCCTTGAATTCCTTGGGGAAGTGATCGGGCGCAAAGGCGTCCACCACGCTCATCGCATCGAGCTGTACGGAAATGCCGTTCTTGAGCAGCCCGCCCAGCCCGCGGATCTGTGTTGCCCAGAGCTTTGAGGCAATGGTCCTGAGCGTCCCCAGCACCTCGAAGGAATGCTCGCGCAATTCTTTGCCGCTCATCCCTGCGGCCCAGCCGGCGCCGATCAGCGCTCCGATCGAGGTGCCGGATATCGCCGATGGCTTGAGCCCCAGCTCGTCCATCGCCTCGATATAGGGAATATGGGTCAGCCCGCGTGCCGAGCCGCCCCCCAAAGCCACGCCGATCCGTGGACCCGCGCCATTGCCCATTGCGTTCCGCTCCATTCCCTTGGAGCGCAGCCGCTCCGCGAGAGCCATGCCCCGCAATTGAAGCGGGGTCAGGGGGCGTTGCGGCGGCGTTCCGTCAAAGACGGTCCGGAATGAGGGTAGGCGCAGAGCATTGAGAAAGGGTTCAGTTGCGTTCCCGGGCGATTTCACGCCAGCCGATATCCCGGCGGGCAAATCCTTCCGGCCAGTCAATCGCGTCCACGCCTCGATAAGCACGATGCTGCGCCTCTTTCACGCTGGCACCGAGCGCCGTCACATTGAGCACGCGCCCGCCATTGGCAATTAAACGTTGCCCATCGCGCTTCGTTCCGGCGTGAAACACGGTGAGATCGGCATCATCGAGCCCATCAACACCCTTGATTTCGCTGCCCTTGCCATAGCTGCCCGGATAGCCTTCGGTGGCCATGATAACGGTCAGCGCAAACTGGTCCTTCCAGACCACGTCATGCCCCTTGAGCGTGCCTGTGGCTGTGGCGTGCAGCAGCGGCAGCACATCGCTTTCCATCCGCATCATCATCACCTGGCATTCCGGATCGCCAAACCGGGCATTGTATTCCACGAGCTTGGGCCCGTCCTCGGTCAGCATCAGCCCGGCATAGAACACACCCTGATAGGGCGTGCCACGCTGGGCGAGCCCCCGCGCCGTCGGCGCCACGATCTTTTCCATGGTGAATTCATATTGCTCGCGGGTCATCACCGGCGCAGGTGAATAAGCGCCCATGCCGCCCGTATTGGGTCCGGTGTCGCCGTCAAAGGCGCGCTTGTGGTCCTGCGCCGTGGTCAGCGGAAGCAGCGTTTCGCCATCGCAGAGCACAAAGAGGCTGACCTCCTCGCCTTCCATGAAGTCCTCGATCACAACGGCAGCCCCGGCTTCCCCGAAGGCGCCCGAGAAACAATCGATGATGGCCTCCTCGGCCTCCTCGACGCTCATCGCCACGGTCACGCCCTTGCCGGCGGCGAGGCCATCGGCCTTGATCACGATCGGCGCGCCCTGGGTATAGACATAGGCCAGCGCCGCAGCTTCGGTCTCAAAACGGGCATAGCCGGCGGTGGGAATATCGAACTCGTCGCAGAGCGCCTTGGTAAAGCTCTTCGAGCCCTCCAGCTGCCCCGCCGCCTTGGACGGGCAGAAGCAGTCGATCCCGGCCGCGCGCACATCGTCGCCCAGCCCGGCCACCACCTGCGCATCGGGTCCGACCACGACGAAGTCGACATTCTGCGCCTTGGCAAAATCGATCACTGCTGCATGGTCGGTAATATCGAGCGCCACATTCTCGGCCAGCCCTTCGGTCCCGCCATTGCCCGGCGCCACGAAGAGTTTTGTCAGCAGAGGCGACTGCGCGATCTTCCAGGCTAGCGCATGCTCGCGTCCACCCGAACCAATCACCAAAACCCGCATATCTGCCTCCATGCTGAACCTTCCGGCGTGATGCACGACCCAAGCCCCAAGGGCAAGCAGAAGATGCTTCCCAGCGCCGGAAGGCAAATCGCTCCAGTGAAGCGATTTGAGCGAAGAAGGCCATGAGAGCTGCTCTCGAATGGCTGGCTGGGTTGGCACTTCGCGCTGTCCACACCCACCGGCCCAATCCCCTCGCCCCTCCGGGGAGAGGGTTAGGGTGAGGGGAGGGGAGCCACAGACCCTAAGGCCGAGCCAGCACGGGATCGCCATTCCCCACAAAAGAAATCACCCGGACAAGCCGGGTGACAAGAACGAATAGCAGTGAGGGCCAAAACCGCCCCTCACATCTCCGCTTCAACAAAAATCCGGCTGAGATCCCCGTTCCACTCCCCGTGGAACTTCTCCAGCCACCGCTCCGCCGGAGATTTGCCCGTCTGGATGGTTTCTTCCAGCGCCGCCAGATGGATGGTCTCGTCGCGCCCCTGCGCATCGAGCCGTGCCCGGCGCACGAGGCCAGCCGATGCAATGCCCACGGCCTGCGCCGCCACATCAAACAGGCTCGACCGGTCGAACGGCGTCGTCAGCCCCAGCCGCGGCACTTCACGGCGGAGATAATCGCGGTCTTCGTCGGTCCAGTCGCTGACCAGATCCCAGGCGGCGTCGAGCGAAATCTGATCGTAGAGCAGCCCCACCCAGAAGGCCGAGAGCGCCACCACATGCTTTTCGTCGCCCATATCGGCGCCGCGCATTTCGAGGAATTGTTTGAGGCGCACCTCCGGGAACAGGGTCGAGAGGTGGTCTTCCCAATCCTTGATCGTCGGCTTTTCCCCGGGAAGCTGCGGTAGCTCCCCCTTGAGGAAGGCGTGGAAGCTTTCGCCCGCCACGTTCACATATTGCCCGTTGCGAATGACGAAATACATCGGCACATCGAGTGCATGGTCGGCATATTGCTCGAACCCGAAGCCCTCTTCGAAGGCGAAGGGCAGCATGCCGGTGCGGTCGGCGTCGGTATTGAGCCAGATATGGCTGCGGAAGCTGAGATAGCCGCTGTCGCGCCCATCGACGAAGGGCGAATTGGCAAACAGCGCCGTCGCCACCGGCTGCAGCGCCACCGACACGCGCAGCTTTTTCACCATGTCGGCTTCGCTCGAGAAATCGAGATTGGCCTGCACCGTGGCCGAGCGATACATCATCGATGTGCCCAGCGTGCCGACCTTGTCCATATAGGGGGTCATGATGCCATAGCGCGATTTCGGCATCGCCGGGATCTCGCTCACCGACCAGATCGGGGTCACGCCCAGCCCGAGGAAATGAATATCGAGCGGCTCGGCCACTTTCTTGGCGACGTGCATATGCTCGGCCATTTCGGCGGCCGTCTCATGCAGGGTTTCCATCGGCGCGCCGGACAGCTCGAACTGCCCTCCCGGCTCGAGCGAGATGCCGCCGGCCTGCGCCTTGTTGAGCAGGCCGATCGGGTTCTGCCCGTCGTAAAAGGGCTGCCAGCCGGTCTCGGCCTCGATGCCGTCGAGCAGCGCCTTGACGCCGTTCGGACCCTCATAAGTCACCGGCCGCACGGGATTGGTGTGGAACACGTGCTTTTCGTGCTCGGTCCCAACACGCCATTGCTCGACCGGCTTGCAGCCGCGCTCCATCGCCTCGATGAGGTCGGCACGCGATTCAATGAGAGGCGATGCTGTGTCGGCGCCGGCCATGGGGTCCTCTTTATGTGCTGAGGGCTAGAATGGTGCGGCACCATAACCACGGCAAGAAGGAAAGCAATCGCCTTTTATCGCCAATCGCCGATGGTCGCCTGAATAACCGCCAATGCAGCCACTGCCGCCGTGTCGGCGCGCAAAATCCGCGGCCCCAGGCTGATCGGCACGACAAAGTCGAGCCCATTGAGTTTTTCCCGCTCCTCGTCGGAAAATCCGCCTTCCGGCCCCACCAGAAGCCCGATCCGTTCGCCCCTCAGCCCGTCCAGCGTTTCGAGCGGCGAGGACGACGCAGCGCCCTCATCGGCAAACACCAGTTTTCTTGTGCCATGCACCTCTTTCCAGGTCCCCAGCAGTCGCTCGAGGCTTACCTCATCGCCGATTTCCGGCACGCTCAGCACTTCGCATTGCTCCGCCGCCTCGATGGCATTGGCGGAAAGGCGCTCGGTCTTGAGCCGGTTGACCTGGGTATATTGAGTCATCACTGGCTGGATCACCCCGGCGCCCATCTCCACCGCCTTCTGGATCACATAGTCGAGCCGCTCCGATTTCAGCGGTGCAAAACCATACCAGAGGTCGGAAACCGGCGTCTGCGGCGCGATCTGCTCAACCGCCTCCAGCACCACCGACTTCTTCGAATCGCTGGTCAGCCGACAAAGCCAGGCGCCCTCGCGCCCATTGAACAGCACCACCTCATCGCCCACCGCCTTGCGCAACACAGCGGCCAGATAGAGCGACTGCTCCTTATCGAGCCCGATCACCGCCCCCTGCGACAGATCATGACCAACAAACAGCCGCGGCAATCTCGAATGGGTTCTGGGCATATGGGGCGCTACTCTCCGGCAAGTCCCCCACCTCTACTGCGTCTTCGCCCCGATCTCCACCTCCCTGCACATGCACGACGCGAACTGGAATGCCGGCAAAGGCCGGGCAATGACGCTGGACGGCCAATGAACGCGCGACTATCCCCACCCACCGGCCCCTACCTTCCCTTCCGAAGGGGGAGGTAGCGACGCTCGGCCCCCCGGGCCGTAGCAAAGCTAGGCGGGGTGGCCTTAGCTCCTCCGCCCTCGCTCCATATGGCCGGCCAAACGCACCGGCCTTGTCCCCTCGCCCCTACGGGAGAGGGCTAGGGTGAGGGGGCCTTCTTATTATTGCCTACCCATCGCCCCACCGAGCCGTAGCAAAACCAGGCGGGGGTGGCCTTACCTCTCCCGCACGAGCCCGGTGGGTGAGGGGTCCCTCACTCCCCGAGCACCGTCCCCTCTCGCCGCTTGTCTGCCGCGCCCAGCAATCCATCCTCGGTGATCTGGATCACATGCAGCCCCGAATTGAGATTGGCGATTGTCACCTCATGGCCCAGCGCGGTCAGCGCGGCGCTCATCTCCTCGGCGCCGTCCCCTTCCTCAACGCGCGTCGGACCGTTGAGATTGATCACATGGGGCAGGTCGATGGCCTCCTGCGGATCCATCTCCCAGTCGAGCAGGGCGATGATCGAAAGCGCCGTATAATCGATGATGTTGGCGCCGCCCGGGCTGCCGGTCAGCAGCACCGGCTCACCGTTTTTCAGCACAATTGTCGGCGCCATGGACGAGCGCGGCCGTTTGCCTGCCTCCACTCGATTGGCCACCGGCAGACCATCTGCCTCCGGCGCGAACGAAAAATCGGTCATTTCATTGTTGAGCAGGAAACCGCGGGTCATCACCCGATTGCCAAAGCCGCTCTCGATCGTGGTCGTGGCCGAGATCATGTTGCCCTCGCCATCAACGATCACGAAGTGCGAGGTGCCGCTTCGGGGCCGCTCAATGTCGGGCGCCAATAGCGCCACCTTGTCGGCCGGCGGTGTTCCGGCCTTGGCTGCGCCCATGTCCTTTGCCGGATCGATCAGGGCGGAACGCTCCTTGAGATAGGCTTCATCCAACAGCCCCTGCGGCACATCCACAAAATCGGGGTCGGCCATATAAAGCCCGCGATCGGCGAAGGCGAGGCGCGACGCTTGGGTAAAGAGATGCCGCGCTTCCACCCCGTCGCCCATCGCCTTGAAATCAAATGGCTCAAGCAGCTCAAGGATCTGCCCCACGGTCAGCCCGCCCGAGCTGGGCGGCCCCATGCCGCAGACATCAAAGCCGCGATAATCGGTGCACACGGGATCGCGCATCACCACCTCATAGGCCGCCATGTCCTCCATGGTCAGCATGCCCGGATTGATATTGGTGTTGAGCGCCGCAACGATGTCCGCGGCGATCTCGCCGGTATAAAACGGCGCTGCCCCCTCTTCGGCAAAGAGCCGCAGCGTTTCGGCATAGTCCGGGTTTTTGAGCAGCGTGCCCTCGGCAATCGGCTTGCCGCCGGGAAGGAAGTATTCCGCCGTTGCGATGAACTGGTCGAGCCCCTCTGTCCCCGCCACCGAGTCCGCCATGCGCTGGGAGACCTCAAACCCGGCCTCTGCGGTGTCGATGGCTGGCTGCAGCAGGCTGCCCCAGTCGCTTTCCCCGTGGTCCGCATGCAGCTTTTCTAGCAATCTGGGCGTGCCCGGTACACCGGCCGATTTGCCGCCGATCACGGCGTCCATAAAGCCCATAGGCGCCCCGGCGCCGTCGAGGAAATAGCTGCCATCGGCCGCCATTGGCGCTTTTTCGCGCGCGTCATAAGTGGTGAGTTCGCCGCTTTCCTTGTCGAAATAGAGCAGAAACGCGCCCCCGCCGAGCCCCGAGCTCTGTGGCTCGACAAGACCCAGCATCACCTGCACCGCCACCGCCGCATCTGCCGCCGTGCCCCCCGCGGCCAGCACGTCATAGCCAGCCTGCGTGGCCAGCGGATGGGCTGACGAGACCATGAAATTCTCGGCGCGCACCGTCTGTTTCTCGGCAATCGCCGTCGTATCCTCAGGCTGAAGCGGAGCATCCTGCGCCAGCACTGCCGCGGGCAGGAGCACGCTCCCCGCCAGGGCAAACATCATAGAGTTGAGCAGTTTCATCTTTCCCTCCATTGATCCAGCAATGCTGTCCCCAATGGCCGGGCCTGTAAAGCAAAAGCGCCCGCTGCCGCCCGCCGTCGTGCTTTCCTAGCCGTCCGATTTCATCGCATAGCTATGATGTTCATGGACAATCAGCCATTGCCCTGCTGTCTTGCGCAGTCCGACGGTCAGGCGCAGCGAACTGTCGAAGATGCCGATTATGGCCGTGGCGAAGGCCACCGATCCATCGGCTGTGACCGCAATGTCCCTGAGGTCAAACGATCTCGGCCCACCGGGCGAATACTGGAAAAACAGATCCCAGGTGGCCCGGTATTCCGCCATCCCCCGGCTGAACAGCGGCTCGGGCACGTCAAACATCAGCATGTCCGCGCCGTGATTGGCCAGAATGCGCTCCATGTCCCGGTCCCGCACGGCCTCGGCCCAATTCTCAAGCAGGTTCACAATCTCTGTTTCGTCGCTCATTGGCATACCCCTCCATCGACGAAGCGACGGACGACGCCGGCCGACTTCGACACAAGGGTCAAAGCCCGGCGACAGAACCGGCGGGGCGGACGGACTGAAGCGAATTCACTCTGCGCGCGATCGTAACCTACCCCTGAAACTGGCAGGCCTTGGACGATCCCATCCGGAACGCTGTTGACCGCTGTCCGTGAGAATATTAAATACAATCAACGGTTTAATTATTTTATTTTTCATAAAAATCTATTTTTGGATACGGCGATGGCAAGCATTCAAGGCATCTATCTGGCGCTGTTCGGGCGCCCCGCCGACCCCCAGGGCCTGCTGTACTTCAACACGGTCACCTCTGGCGGAGCCGACCTTTCTGCCATTGGTGACCTGGCTGGAACACCCGAATACCAGGCCCGGTTTGTCGGCATGGATGCGCCACAGATCATCAATGCAATCTATCAAAGTTTGTTCGCTCGCGATGCGGAGCCGGAGGGGCTGTCGTTCTGGTCCCAGCAGCTTGCGTCCGGAAGCACTGGCGTCAACTCGCTTGCCATCGCGATTTTCGATGGCGCCCGGGGCAGCGACTTTGCAGTCCTTCAAAACAAGGTCGAGGCCGCCAATCGTTTCACGACCGCGATCGATGCGCCGGAAGAAATCGCGGCCTATAGCGGTGCCGCTGCAATTGCCCTGGCGCAGAAATTTCTCGCTCAGGTTACGACCGATCCCTCTTCCGTTCCCACACTGGGTGCCGTGGATGCGTTCCTGGTAGCACTGGTGAGTGGAGCCGATCCGTTCGCGCCACCCGCTACCAATCCCGATCCCCAGCCGGTGCCGCCCCAATTGACCGAGGTCAATTATGGTCCCAATGACGGTCAGCTTGCCATCGGCGAGACAATCACATTGCAGCTTGTCTTCGATACGGATGTGCAGGCTGCTGTCGGCACCGAGATCGTGCTGAACAATGGCGGCCGCGCTGCCTATGTCAGCGGCAACGGCAGCGATACCCTGGTTTTCAGCTATGTGGTGGCCGAGGGCGACAGCATTGCCGACCTGGCCCTGGCCGCCATCAATGCCTTGGTTGGCACGATCGAAAGCACAACGGGCAGAGCGTTGGCCGCCGGCACTCTCGATGGCATCAATCCATCGGGCACAGTGGTCGTCGATGGTGTCGAGACGGTGGTTTCCATCTCGGCCAGCGTTGACGGACTCCACGTCACGTCCAACAAGCCGGGTGATATCCTCATCAACGATGGTGAGGGCAACCGCTTTCTTGTGCATGTCGGCAACGGTACCGACCCTGTCGATGTCGTGATCGGTCAATTGGCTGGCGGCAATGCGACCGGCACGGTGGTCGTCCGGGCGCCTAGTGGCGCTCTGGGCAGCGATCCCGCTGGCATCGTTGTCAGTATCGGTTCTAGCGCCGACGAGACCCTTACCGGTCAGCTTGTCTGGGGCCATGGCGGCGCCGATTTTATCGATGGCACGGCCGGGGCGGACAGCTTGTTTGGTGGTGCTGGTAATGACACCATCCGAGCAGGTGCTGGAGCGGACACGGTCTACGGCGGCCCAGGCGGGGATAGCATTAATCTGGGCGCGGACCTCGATGTTGATCGCGTGGTCTACAGTGCAGGCGATTTCCTCGCAGGATCGCCGCTTTTCTTGGACGGCGGATCTGCAGCAGGCATCGACGAGATCAGTGGCATGGGTATCGGAGACATCATCGATGTGGGTCGCCCCTTCTCAGGCGTCCCGGTGAGCCAGACAACCTATCTCACGGGTGCTGGTGCAAATGAGCTTGCCATTGTTCGCGGGTCGCTCGACGGGGGGACCTTTGTAAGCGGCAGCAACACGGGCGATAATGACTTCATGGTGCAATGGGTGACGGATGGCGTCGTCAACAGCACTATCCTGCAAGACCTCGGCAGCCGTATCGAGTTCTCTGTCGACAGTGCCGCTGGCACACTGACCCTTATACAGCCAGCACACGTCCCCTCCTACGTTATATCAGTCAGCTACGACCTGCTGAGCGGGACGAGCATTGCGACATTTCAAAGTACGCCGGACCAAATTACCCACACTCCTGAAAGTGCAACGGGTCTCGCCGACCACAGCGAATTTCAGTTGCTGACCTATCGCGATTTTACGCCGCGGCCGTCCGACACAACTTATGTCAGCGGCCCACTCTTCGGCCTGCAGGACAACGTCCTCTCTTTCAACGGCCCGCTGGCCTCCAATCTTTACTCGATGTTTTGGACAGACAGGACGTTCGACACGGCTGCTGGCCATTTGGCGAGTGAGCAGATCTTCTTTGCAGGCGGTCGAAACAATGGTTTTGACAATGACGGTTTCGCCGTTGTTGGCATGTATGCGCTGACGGGAACACCGACTACGCTGACTCCGTAAGCCGGGCTATCTTTGGTCCCGCGTCGGGCTCTGCCACCCTGTCAACTGGACTGGGCCACGATGTGGTGCTTAGCAAAGGCGCACCGCTCACCATAGCCTACTCGAATATCAATGCGGCTTCTGAGGATCTGATCCTCGACTTTGATCCAGTCAAAGACTTCATCGGGTTGAGTGGCGCGCTTCGGACTGCCATCGACGACACCAATAATGGTGCCCTCTCTTGGGTTGGCGGCGGCGGCCCTCAGATCGTGGTAGGCGCGACGACGGAAGCTGTTCAGCTTACCCTCAATAATCCGGCTAGCGTCGTTTCCAGCGCCTCGTCACTCATGGCGCAGACCCTTGCTACGCTGAATGCCTCGCTTGACCTGACGCGTTTCGATCTCGGTGAAGATCTCCTGATCTTGGCCAGGCACAGCGTGCACACAGGAAGCGCTGCGCTCATTCATTTTGAAGCCAAGGACGACAACGGCATCATTGATGCAAATGAGATCACTTTCATCGCTACGTTCAATGGGGGGGCGCCGGTGTACAGCGACATCTTATTGTTGTGAGCAGACAGCTCGATATCGCTACGCTGCAGGATTCCTCGGTCGCCTGAAATCGGTAAGACTAGCGACTTCGCAACTGGCGATTTCGGCCCTTCCTAGAACCGATTGTAAATCGCCCGCGCGGACACCGCGATCACCACCATGGTGCCGCACAGCAGCAGGAACGCGGTCTCCAGGCTGTGGCGTGAGCAATGAGCCCAATGGCGGTGGGGCTGGCGATGATCCCGGCATAGCCAACGGTCGAGACCGAAACCACTGCCAGATTGGCATGCATCCGCTTGGTCTTGCCGGTGAGGGTGAAGAGTATAGGCGCGATATTGGATATGCAGGGAGCCTGCCTCGGCCCGCAGACGATCCGCGAAGCGAGCCAGATTTTTGCTGACCTGGCCATTCTCGGTGCCTGCGGCGTCGATAGCGCGATCGGCGTGACGGCCCTCGATGCCGCCGAGGCAGAGGTGAGAGGCACGCGGCTGGGGCAAAGCAGCCTGCTCGTTATTGCAGCGACCTCCGAAAAGCTGGGTAGGGTCGCCCCGTTCAAGATTGCCGATCCCACCCGCATCTACCATCTCATCGTCGAAGCTGACGCGGGCGATCTCTCGGCCTTCGAGGCCATGGACGTCAAAGTCCACTGTGCGTCCGCTTCTGGCGAGCGGCAGGGACTTCGTCGATGAGGACAACGCGGTAGACACCCACCAGTCCTTCCCCATCCCCCCGTCCAAAAACCTTCCCCCCTCCCAGCCAATTGCAGTAGACCTCACCTGACCTGCCAAAGAAGTGAGAGTCGTGGCCGAATGACCGACATTCCTCCCCAGTCCGGAACCGTCGCCGATGCCCAGAAGGGGAACTGGCTCGATAGCTACGCGCCTGATTGGCTAAAACCCTATGGGCGCATGGCGCGCTGGGATCGGCCGATAGGCTTCTGGCTTTTGTTCTGGCCCTGCGCCTGGGGCATTGCCCTGGCGGCGGTGGCCTTTCCAGACCAGGGATTTGGCTGGTGGCATGCCGTGCTCATGCTCATTGGCGCCATCCTGATGCGCGGGGCAGGCTGCACCTTTAATGACATTGTCGATCGCGACATCGACATGAAGGTCGCGCGCACTCGCTCCCGCCCCATTCCTTCGGGTCAGGTCACCGCAAAGCAGGCGCTGGTCTTCCTGATCATCCAGGCGCTTCTGGGCGCGGTAGTGCTGTTCCAGTTTAACCGTTTTACCGTCTGGGCAGGCGTCTTCTCACTGGTGCTGGTGGCCATCTACCCGTTCATGAAGCGCATCACCTGGTGGCCGCAGCTTTTCCTCGGCCTCGCGTTTTCCTATGGCGCGCTGGTCGGCTGGACGGGCGAGACCGGCACACTCGGCTGGGCGCCAATCCTGCTCTATCTCGGCACGATCCTGTGGGTCATCGGCTATGACACCATCTATGCCCTCCAGGACATCGAGGATGATGCCCTTGTCGGCGTGAAATCCACGGCCCGTCTTTTTGGTGATATCGTGAAGCCGGCGGTGGCGACGCTCTATGTTGGCGCTTTCGTGCTCTGGCTCGCTGCGGCGATCCTGGCGGGCGGCGGTTTCGTCTACGCCATCCTGTCGCTCGTCGGAGGAGGGGTGCTGGCCTGGCAGGTCTGGACGCTCGATCCCGCCGATCCGCACAATCCCAAGCCGCGCTTTGTCATCAATCACTATGTGGGCATTGCTATCACGCTCGCGCTCATGGCCGAGTGGGTGTGGTAACGCGCAACCCCATTTCTGTAACCAAATCCGCGCTTTGTCGCGCTCGATGCTAACAGTCTGCTAGCAAACTCCCCCAAATGCCAAAGGGCCAACCGCACCACTGGTTGACCCTTTTGGCATGCATATGGAGGTTTTCGATTAGTTGGATTCGGCCTGGCCGGGCTTGCGCCGGTTGAGAAAACGCGGGCGGCGGGCTGCTTCTGCAGCAAGCTTGCGGCGATAGGCGACCTCGCCGAGCATCACGCCATCGACCTGCTGGGTATAGGGCATATAGGCGCCGTCACCGGCCTTGATGAACAGCGGCAGGCGGAGCTTTTTGCCCCAGTTCTGCCATTCGGCGACCACGCTGTGATTGCCCTCTTCCTCGAACACTTTGTAATTCAACTCGGAATCCGGGTGAACCAGTTCGATGAGGCTGGTGAGAACACCTTCCTCGGAAATTCGTGTGGCCACGGCAACGCCGATAAATTCGGTCACCGGGATCTTGATCTTGATGGCAACGCCGCTCTGTTCGAGCTGCTTGCGCACCGTCACGGTCTTGACCGGATCACGCGGGCCATTGTCGTTCGCCGCTACAAACCGGCGCTCAGCCAGGGACGGCTTACGGAACGCCAGAACGACAGACGCTCCTTCCATCGCAACGCCATGAACCATTTTTGATGCCTTCCTGTAACTTCGAGAGCTGTTTTTTTCGCTCCGTTTATGAGGCTAATTTAGCGCGTCCCCTTACCAGCCGTCTTAATGGGTTGGGTTAAGTTTATGTTGTTTTTTGAGGTGGTTAGCAGGGTGTTGCACCCTGTAGGAAGCAATTAACATAACGCGGTTGCACCCTGTTTACCCTGTCACTGGCAGGTGGCCGCAGCCATGCCGTTACAATATGGGGGGATCGGGATGAAACCCTTGTCCAAACGGCCCCGGAAGCCTAAAAGCCCCGCCATGCCGGCCGCTATGCCCCCAATTGAAGACGATCTTGAACTGCTCCGCGCCAGTGTCGTGGCCGCGGGGATCATTGCCTCGAGCTATTTTCGCAGGGACGTCAAAAGCTGGACCAAGGAGAATGCCTCCCCCGTCAGCGAAGCTGATATTGTCGTCGACCGTTACCTCGCATCCAGCCTGTTGAGCGCCCGCCCGACCTATGGCTGGCTCAGCGAGGAGACTGCCGACAATGCCAGTCGCCTCGATTGCGAGCGCGTCTTTGTCGTTGATCCCATTGATGGTACACGCGGATTTCTGCGTGGCGAGGATAGCTGGACCATCTGTCTGGCTGTCGTCGAGAATGGCGAACCGGTCGCCGGCGTCGTCTACGCGCCGGCCCGCGATGAGCTTTATTGCGCCGCCAAGGATGGTGGTGCCTGGCTCAATGGCCAGCCGCTCAAGCGCCACCGCCGCGCCGGCGCAGCCCCGCTGATCCCCGCTCCGGGGGCCGTCCACCAGGAAATGCAGGCGGCAGGTCTCGAATATACCCGCGGTCCGGCCTATCCGTCTCTGGCCTATCGTCTGGTTCAGGTCGCGACCGGCAAGCTCGATGGCGCTGTCGCCCGCCGTGGCAGCCAGGATTGGGATATCGCCGCCGCTGCCCTGATCCTGAGGGAAGCGGGCCTCGATTTCGCTGATGTATGCGTCGGGTTCCCACAATTTAACAGACGAGATGTGCGTCATGGGGCGCTTGCGGCCCTGGCTGACATGAGCCTAAAACCTTTGGTTCATGCTGCACTTATAAAAGTCTACGGCTGCCCGGCCGTGGCAGAAGACAGCAGCGAGCTTCCTACCCTCTAATAACCGGACAATTATCGATGGCTGAGACGGAAAAACAACTGCTCCACCTGGTGATCGGCGGCGAGCTTTCGAGCCTGGATGGTGTGACGTTCACTGATCTCGACAAGGTCGACATCGTTGGAATCTATCCCAACTACGCTTCCGCCTATACTGTCTGGAAGCAGAAGGCCCAGATGACCGTGGACAGCGCGCAGACGCGCTATTTTATCGTCCACCTGCATCGCCTGCTCGATCCGGCAGTCGCCGGCGCCTGAGCCCCGTCCGCGATCAGTCGCGTTCGTTAAGGGCGGCGAGGATGGCGTCCATGGCGCCCGGCCCACCAATGCGTTCCCGGCCTATTTCGGCCAGCCGGGAACGTTCTTCTCCGTCCCTGAGCAGCGTCTGCAGGGCGGCCCCGACTTCGGCTTCATTGGCATCAACGACCACGCGCGCCGCTGAAAAGAGGTTCTGCTCATCGGCGAAGCGCGAGCGTCTGTCGCGCGGATTGATGAAGCATATCACCGGCTTGCCCATGCCCAAGGACTGGACTGTCGCCGTTCCGGCCTGGCTCAGCACCACATCCGATGCATCGATCAAATTGCCCATCGCCTCGCCGCGCGCCATGTGCACGGTCAGCTCGCCATCGCTCAACTGACCAAGATCGGCTGATTCTGTGCTCAGCATTGTGGTTCGGCGAAGCCCTGCGATGCGCGCGAGTTCATCGACATTGACGCTTCCGGCCACGGCGAGAAAGACGTCCGGCCGCTCTTCTGGATCAAGGTTGCGCAAGGCGCCTATCTGCAGGCCAAAACTCTCGGCAGTGAGTGCCCGGCTGCCCGGCAGGAGCGTCACCCCAAGGGACCGCTGCCGTCGCGATTTTGCGTCGTAGTCGCCCCGCGGGATGGCATCCATCATCAGATTGCCGGCGCAACGGGCGTCTATTCCCTTGCTCGCGAGCATGTCCGAAAGCGCCTGCGCCCGGCAGAAGACCGTCGAGCAGCTCCGGGCGATCGCCCAGGCCTCAAGCGACGAATAGAGCCGCGCTGCACCTGTTTTGTAGACGTCGATGTAAAAGAGGTCGCGATTCCCGGTGGCGAGGCATGCCAGCACACCGACCATGTCGCCCACAACGATGATCCGGTCATAGCGGCCCCGGATCGAGCGGAGAAATTTGAGGGCAGGGGGCACGGTCATGATGCCGCCGGTGACAATATCCCGGCGCAGCGACCCCTTGACGTTGCGCCAGCCTTCGGAGGCCAGCGACGCACGCGGCCCGACCGTAGCGCAGACCCCATCATAGGCCTTGCCGCTGCCGATCATCGGGTAAGCTTCGACGCTGGCGACATCCCTGAGGCGTCTCACCAGCGCTGCCGCAATGGCATCTTCACCGTGACCGTTGGAAATGACGAGGTAGCGTCGACGCGCCGCCGTCCCCGTCACCTTTATTTGCCCCGGCCGTAACGCTCGAACGCCGTGTGGGCCGAGGCTGCATCAGCATAGGCTTCCTGGCGGTCAACGCTCCAATAGCTCAGTTCATCGAGCGGGATCGGCTTGCCGGTAATGGCGCAGCGCACGAACGTGCCAGGCTTTAACACCACATAGTCTCCATCGAGATAGCGCAGTGTGGCCTCGGCCGGCGCAAAACCCTTGTCGAAGATGTTCATCGCCTGGCTCCTTGTCTCTGAGGATCGATATAAGGCGCAATGGCCGCGATCAAAAGAGGCTTTCCTGCGACCCGTCGTCCGCTTGTGGACGGGCGGCCTTGCGCTTGGCTGGCGGTGCGCCCGCCACCGACGCTGCGACATCGCCATCGGCAAAGGTCAGCTTCAGTTGATCGCCGGGCTGCAGCGCGGCCTTACCGGTGATCAAGGCACCATTGTCATCATGCACCAGCGCATAACCGCGCGCGAGAACATTGCGATAGCCGAGGCTCGCGAGGAGTTTCCCCAACTGCTCAAGCCCATGGCGGCGGTCTGGAATAATGGTCGCCGAGCCCTTGGCCAGACGCGCCGCTACGGGGGCGAGTTGCCCCTGGGCATGGCGCAGTTCCGCCTTCAGTGGCTGGGTGGATAGGCGTGGTGCCACCCGCCCCAGCGCGGTGCGCTTGCGCTCGAGCGATTGTTCGGTGCTGCCGGCCAGCCGTGCGGCGCGGGGATCAAAGGTCAGTCGCGCCCGCTCGATGGTTTTGGTCAGTCCGGCATCGGAGCGGTGCTGCAAATGGCGCAACTTGTCTCCCAGCTCCGCATGGCGCTGGCGGACGAGGCGCGGCTGCACGGCGCTGGCAAGCTGTGAATAAGCAAGGCGTCGAGATTGGACGAAGTGGCGCAGCGCTCCTGAGAGTTCGCTTGCCGCCAGGTCAAGGCTCTGCCTCTGGGTGGCAACCAGATCAGCCGGGCGCGGTAGGCCCGCGCCAGCGGCGCGCAGCCGATCCTTGAGGCTGATGAGGCTGCGCCGCGCCGCCTGCCGCTGCCGGCTCCCCTGATCTTCGACATAGGCAATGAGCTCGGCGCGGACCGGCACAGCGGCTTCCGCGGCGGCCGTCGGCGTCGGCGCCCGCATGTCGGAAGCGTAGTCGACAAGGGTTGTGTCGGTCTCATGCCCCACTGCAGAGATGACCGGGATGTCCGAATTGGCGACCGCCCGGACGACGGCCTCCTCGTTAAATCCCCAAAGATCCTCGATGGAGCCGCCGCCGCGTGCGACGATAAGAAGGTCCGGTCGCGGAATAGCCCCACCCGGCAAAAGAGCGTTGAACCCCTCGATGGCATTGACCACCTCGGGGGCGCAGCCTTCGCCCTGCACGCGCACCGGCCAAACCAGCACATGGCTGGGGAACCGGTCGGCGAGACGATGGAGAATGTCGCGGATCACGGCGCCGGTCGGCGAAGTGACGACGCCGATCACGCGGGGCAGATAGGGCAGGGGGCGCTTGCGCTCGCGGGCAAAGAGACCTTCGGCGAGCAACTTCTTCCGCCGCTCTTCGAGCAGGGCCATGAGCGCGCCGGCGCCGGCCGGCTCGATATTGTCGATGACGATCTGATATTTCGACGAGCGCGGAAACGTCGTCAGCCGCCCGGTAGCGATGACTTCGAGGCCCTCTTCGGGCCGAAAGGTCAGGCGTCCGAAATTGCCCTTCCAGATGACGGCGTCGATAGAAGCCGCATCATCCTTGAGGGTGAAATAGGCGTGGCCCGAAGAATGCTGCCCGCGATACCCCGAAATCTCGCCGCGCACGCGGACATGGCCGAACTCGTCCTCGACGGTTCGTTTGACCGCCTGGGCGATCTCGGAAACGGTGAATTCGGCGGCATTGGAAAGGATTTCGGCCATGGCTTGTTGGTGGGCGAATTGCCGCCTTCGGTCAAGTCCGGACCGCGGACGGATTCACTACTCAGCGGCCTCGGTAGTGATCGCCTGATCGAGATTGCCCATCGACTGCACGATATGATTGGCGAGCGCGTCGTAGATGCCGCCATAGGCGTGGCTCGAGCGCATCAGCGCGATCTGGGCATCGGTCAGTTGCGGCAGGCCATGATCATCGGAGATCACCCGCATGCCCGGCTGCAGCGCGCTTTCGGGGAGAAAGCCGACAGCCAGGTCGGAGAGAACGGCCGACGATATAGCGGTCGCGTTGGATGAGGTATAGGCGACGCGATAATCCTTGCCGGTCCGGTCAAGAGATTCGAGCGCATCCTTTCGCCAGATGCAGCAGCTGGGGCCGCAGGCGATGGCTAGAGGCTCATTAGCCAGGGCGCGGCCACCATGGCTGGAGACCCAGAACATTTTTTCGGTGCGGAACAGCTCGCCGAAGTTTTGATCGGTCCCCTGTGTAAAGACGATGAGGTCGTATCGTCCGGCCCGCATGCCTTCGAGCAATTGCTCTGACGCCATGCAGGAGACATCCACAGCGATTTTTGGATGCGTGCGCTGAAAGCTGGAGAGGATTACCGGCAGAAGGCGCACCGCATAATCGTCCGGCACGCCGAAGCGGATCGAGCCAGCGAGGTCGCCTTCAGAGAAATGATCGAGAATTTCGGCATTGGTGCGCAGCATTTTTCGGGCGCGCTCATAAAGCACTTCGCCATGGTGGGTGAGCGACACACTGCGCCCGTCCCGCAGGAGCAGGATCTGTCCCAGCCGCTCTTCCAGGCGCTTGATCTGCATGGACACGGCCGATTGGGTCTTGTTCACGCGGCGCGCCGCTTCGGTGAAGCTTCCGCAATCGGCAATGGCGCAAAAGCTCTGCAACTGGTCGAGGTCGAGCGGGGCGGTCATTTCGGATCTCATCACGTGAATTGATCGGTGGGATGAAATCTATTTGTTAGACGAATGGAAGTCCAGCGGCGTATTCCTCTTTCATCAACGCAGATGCGCGCTGAAGCACCGGCCTCCCCCCGGTGGATCCCGTTGCCTTTCGGAGATTTTGAAATGGCTCTCTCGCTTCCCGGCGAGCGGTCACTTGCGGCCGCGACGCCCGCAAATCCTGTCCTTGCGCTCTTCGCGTTCATTGCTGCGCGCCTTGCGCGACGCCGCCAGCGCAAAGCCCTGGAGAGCCTGCTCGATCTCGATGCGACCCGACTGCGCGATCTCGGTGTGACCCGCTCGGACATTTTCGAGGCAATCCGGGCAGAGCAGGGTCGGAGCGCTGCCATGGTGCTCAATGCGGCTCGGGCGAAGGCTGCGCGCGGCTGAAGTCAATGAATTGCGGATCTTTTACGGGTCCGCCACCGCGTTGGTTCGATCACGCAGAGTGATCGTTCCATCTCTCAGGCCGAATTTGCCTTCGGTCCTGTTTCCTGATGACTTGCCGGGCAGTGCAGCGCACTTGCCCGGTTTTTTTGTTCCTTCAAGGCAGAAACTTGACGCCCAGCTCTGCTTCGGTGCGCCAGATGACCTCGCAGGAAAGGCGTTTTCCGTCATCCATCTCGAGGTCGAAGTGGTCGGGTATCCCGATGATTCCCGCGATGATGAGCTTGGCCCCCTCATCTGACAGATTGCGAACCGAGCAGTCGAACGTGGAATATCCACTGTTAATAACGATCTTTCCGCCCTTGAGCGTGCGACGCCTGAAACTTTTGCGGCGCTCCTCGGTCAAGCTGCGAACTCCCGTCAGGGCAGGGCGGCAAAGCCCTCGGTAAAGCCTTCAAGTGAAACCGGAATGCCCACACCTTCTTCTGGCGTCTTAAACACCACAAAAATTGCGTCAGTGCCTTCGGAGAGGATCTTGATCAGATCGTCGTCGAGCTCGACCTCGGCGATGCAGCCATTGGGCAGGCAGCGCACGAAGGCAACGCGCCCCATATCCGTGCCGTCGACATTGAGCCCGAGCCCATTTGGCAGCAGCACGCCGAGCGGCGCCAGGACACGCAGCAGGCGGGCCTCCCGATCGGCCGTGCGCAGCACGATCACCGAAAGCCCGACGTTTGGCTGGTCCTCGGCCAGAACGTTCTGGATAATTGCGCACTGCTCAAAGCTGGCGCCAGGCGGGGTGTCGCAGCTCATCTGCCAGTCGCCATATTCGGCACGAACAGTGCCCTGGGCGAGAGCAGGAGATGCGGTCATCAATGCCACCAGGATTGCGCCAACACCGGCGAGCCGCTTCGCAACGTCCATCACTCTGTTATTTCTCCTGCCGAATCGGGCACTTTTCAGGCGTTTTGTTGTGTTTCTGTCAGGGTCTTGGCCCTGTCAACCGAGCCCAGCTTATCCTATTTTTCGCTCATGAGTACGGCGTGCATGAGGCAATGGGGTGTGGGAGGCTGCAATTTGCCGCAGCGCCGCGCTTTTACGCCGCAATAGACTCAGTCCCTCCGATGTGGTTTAGCTCCGAATGAGTTTTGCGCTCCGAGGTTGAGTCGGGGCGGCGTTAGCTATGCCGCTATTTTTTCCCCTCTTCGTCTCGGTGCCTGCCGCCAGAACAAGTCGATAGGGGATTTATGGTGACCGGTCAGATGATGAGGAAGTTAGGAGCCGCGTTGGCGGCCTCTCTGGCGCTAGCGCCGGCGATGGTTGCTGCCCAGGAGCTGGGTAAGGGGCAGCCTGCGCCTGGCCAGATTCACCTCAATGAATCGGTGACGCCGATCATGGACTCGATCGTGGCGTTCCACGATGGTCCGCTGCTGTGGGCGATCACTGGTATTGTCCTGCTCGTGCTGGTGCTGCTGGTGATTGTGGTGGTTCGCTTCAATGCGAAGGCCAATCCGGTGCCTGCGCGCTTTACCCACAACACTGCGATCGAAGTTGTGTGGACCGTTCTGCCCATCGTGGCTCTCATCATCATTGCCGTGCCGTCCTTTGGCGTGCTGTCGGATCAGATGACCGTGCCCGATGGCGAGCGTAAGTACCTCGGCTCCAACATCTTCTCGTTTGGTGATGTTGAAGTGCCTGCTGCCGATCTGACCGTTAAGGTCTCGGGTGAGCAGTGGTACTGGACCTATGAATACGTCGATGAAGGCGTCTACTTCGACAGCAATATGCTCAACGACGAAGAGCTGGCCGAGCTGAAGCCGAACCAGCCGCGTCTTCTCGCTGTGAACAACGAACTGGTTGTCCCCGTGGATACCACCGTTCGCCTTCAGATCACTGCCAGCCCGTCGGGCGTTATCCATGCCTTCGCCGTGCCTGCTTTTGGTATCAAGGTTGACGCCGTTCCTGGTCGTCTGAACGAAACCTGGTTCAACGCACGCGAGACCGGTCTTTATTACGGTCAGTGCTCCGAGCTGTGCGGCAAGGATCATGCCTACATGCCCGTCGCAGTTCGCGTTGTGACCTCCGAAGAATACGAAGCCTTCATGGCCGCTTTCAAAGAGAGCCGTGACTACGCTAGCGCCGTTACGACGCTGGCCGCCGTCCAGTAAGTCATAGGGTCAGGGGAATATAAATGGCCAATACAGCTCACCTCGAGGCCCATGCCACAGGGCATGATCACGCCGCGCACGACCATCATACGCCCACCGGCTGGCGTCGCTGGCTGTTTTCGACCAACCACAAAGACATCGGTATCATGTACCTGGTGTTCTCGATTGTGGCGGGTATCGTTGGCGGCCTGCTCTCCGGCGTGATGCGCCTGGAACTCCAGGAGCCTGGCATTCAGATCTTCCACGGCCTCGCAGCCATGGTTTATGGCATCAGCGGTGGCGAAGCCATCGATGCCGGCAAGCAGATGTTCAACGTGTTCACCACTGCGCACGCGCTGATCATGGTGTTCTTCATGGTCATGCCTGCCACGATGGGCGGCTTTGCCAACTACTTTGCTCCGCTCATGGTCGGTGCGCCTGATACGGCGTTCCCGCGCATCAACAATATTGCGTTCTGGCTGCTGCCGGTCGCATTCATCCTGTTGCTGCTGAGCCTGTTCTTTGAAGGCGCTCCGGGCACGACCGGTTTTGGTGGCGGCTGGACCGTTTACCCGCCGCTGTCGACCTCGGGTCACCCCGGTCCGGCTCTGGATTTTGCGATCCTGTCGCTGCACGTTGCTGGCGTGAGCTCGATCCTTGGTGCGATCAACCTGATCACCACCATCCTGAACATGCGCGCCCCTGGCATGACCATCCACAAGATGCCGTTGTTTGCCTGGTCCGTGCTGGTCACTGGTTTCCTGCTGCTGCTCGCCCTGCCGGTTCTGGCTGGCGCCATCACCATGCTGCTGACCGACCGCAACTTCGGCACGACCTTCTTCTCGCCTGAAGGTGGCGGCGACCCGATCCTTTACCAGCACTTGTTCTGGTTCTTCGGTCACCCCGAAGTGTACATCATGATCCTGCCGGGCTTCGGCATCATCAGCCACATCGTGGCAACCTTCTCCCGCAAGCCTGTCTTCGGTTACATGGCCATGGCTTACGCTATGGTGGCTATCGGCTTCGTCGGTTTCGTTGTGTGGGCTCACCACATGTACACCACCGGCCTCAGCCTCGACGTCCAGCGCTACTTCGCTGCGGCAACCATGGTGATCGCCGTGCCCACGGGCGTGAAGATCTTCTCGTGGATCGCGACGATGTGGGGTGGCTCGATCACCTTCCGCACGCCCATGCTCTGGGCCATCGGCTTCATCTTCCTGTTCACCGTTGGTGGTGTGACGGGTGTGGTGCTCGCCAATGCCGGTGCTGACCGTATGCTGCATGACACATATTATGTGGTTGCTCACTTCCACTACGTGCTGTCGCTCGGCGCCGTGTTCTCGATCTTCGCTGGCTGGTACTACTGGTACCCCAAGATGTTCGGCTACATGTACTCCGAGTTCCTGGGCAAGCTGCACTTCTGGACCATGTTCGTCGGCGTGAACCTGATCTTCTTCCCGCAGCACTTCCTTGGCCTCGCCGGCATGCCGCGTCGTTACATCGACTACCCGGATGCCTACACCCTGTGGAACCGCGTCTCTTCCGTCGGCTACTACGTGACCTTCGTGGCAATGATCATCTTCTTCTACGCCACCTGGGAAGCCAGCCGTAAGAAGCGTCCGGCCGGTGACAATCCGTGGGGCGATGGTGCAACCACTCTGGAATGGACCCTGAGCTCGCCTCCGCCGTTCCACCAGTTCTCGACCCTGCCGCAGATCGACTCGTCCAAGGCTCACTAAGCGACAGGCTTGATAAAACTCTCCGCGGATCGCGCTTTGTGCGGTCCGCAAGATTAAGGAAAGACAAGTGGCATATCTCGACAGCATGAAGGACGCGCCTGCGATGACAGGCGAAGCTCGGGTAGGTGACTACCTCGCGCTCCTCAAGCCGCGTGTTATGTCGCTTGTGGTTTTCTGCGCACTGGTGGGCATGCTCGTCGCTCCTGGCGACATCAATCCCATCATCGGGCTGATCGCGATCGTTTGTATCGCGATCGGTGGCGGTGCCTCCGGGGCACTCAACATGTGGTATGACGCCGATATCGACGCGGTCATGAGCCGCACCGTCAATCGGCCCATTCCCGCCGGCCGCGTGACCAAGGGCGAAGCTCTGGCGTTCGGCCTGATCCTGTCGGCCTTCTCGGTTGCCCTGCTTGGTCTGGCGACCAATTGGGTTGCCGGCGCCTTCCTGGCCTTCACGATTTTCTTTTACGCTGTCGTCTACACGATCTGGCTCAAGCGCTCGACGCCCCAGAACATCGTTATCGGCGGCGCTGCCGGTGCCTTCCCGCCCATGGTTGGCTGGGCCGCTGTAACCGGCGACATCACCCTCGACAGCTTCGTGCTGTTCCTGATCATCTTCCTCTGGACGCCCCCGCACTTCTGGGCTCTCGCCCTTTACAAGCAGGGTGACTACGGCGCTGCCGGCATCCCGATGATGCCCAATGTTGCCGGTGTGCCGTCGACCAAGCGTCAGATCTTCGTCTATTCCGTTCTCCTGGCGCTGAGCTCCCTGCTGCCTGTCATCCTGGGCTTCTCCAGCCTGATGTATGGCGCGGTTGCTGCCGTCACCGGATTTGGTTTTGTTTTCCTCGCGCTGCGCCTTCTGCGTGCGCCTGACGGGGTCGACATGCGCAAGGCCGCACGCAAGCTCTTCACCTACTCGTTGAGCTATCTGTTCGTGCTCTTCCTGGCCCTGCTCGCCGATCACGTCGTCATCAGCCTAGGAGTGTTGTGATATGGCCAGCCATACCGAACAAATGCCCGCCGGGAATGCTTCGCCTGTTGTGCCCAGCCAGGCTCGCCGCCGCGGCCGCTCGATCGCCCTTGCGGTGGTACTGCTGCTGTTCGCAGTCACGTTCTACGTGCTGACCCTCGTCAAGATGGGTCCGGCGCTGTTTGACCGGATGATGTAATGGCGACCACTGCATTCCAGCCGCGGCATAATGGAAAGACGGGCATTGTCCTGTTCGGCATCGCTGCCGGCATGGTCGGCCTCGCCTTCGCGGCTGTTCCGCTTTACCAGCTCTTCTGCCAGGTGACCGGCTATGGCGGGACCACTCAGGTCGCGAGCGACAATCCCAAGGGTTTGATCGCACGCGAGATGAAGGTTCGCTTCGACGCGAATGTCGAAGACGCACTTCCCTGGAAGGTCACGGCCGCAGCTCCGGTGACAGATCAGATCGGCGCAGTCGATACCGTCAATTACATTGCCACCAATACCTCTGACGAAGTGGTGACGGGTACGGCGATCTTCAACGTCTCGCCTCCCAAGGCCGGCATCTACTTCAACAAGATTGAGTGCTTCTGCTTCACCGAGCAGACACTCCAGCCCGGGGAAACGGTGGAAATGCCCATCGTCTTCTTTGTCGATCCAGACCTGGACGACAATCCGGAACTCAACACGATCAAAGAGATAACTCTCTCTTATACCTTCTACGCTTCAGAGAATGAGGGAAGCTGAACATGGCCGCGATTGAAAAGAACCATGACTACCACATGGTAGAACCGAGCCCGTGGCCCGTCGTGATGTCGGCCGCCGTGCTTGTGATGATGGTCGGCGTCGTTTTCTGGATGCGCGACTGGACCCCGTGGATCTTCGCCATTGGCTTCGCCGGCGTTCTCTACGCCTTCTACGGCTGGTGGTCCGACGTCGTTAAGGAAGCCGAGAACGGCGTTGATCACACCCCAGTCGTGCAGATGCACCACCGCTATGGCATGATCCTGTTCATTGCCTCCGAAGTCATGCTGTTCGCAGCTTTCTTCTGGGCCTATTTCGACGGCTTCTTCCGTCTCGATGACGTCGAGCAGTACACGCGCGTCGCTGCAACCGGTGGTCATTGGCCCCCGACCGGCGTCGAAGTGTTCGACCCGTTCCACCTGCCGCTGTTCAACACCCTCATTCTGTTGACCTCGGGCACCACCGTGACCTGGGCGCACCACGCTCTTCTCGAGAATGATCGTCAGGGTCTGAAGTGGGGCCTCGCCCTCACCGTTGGTCTGGGTATCCTCTTCTCCTTCGTCCAGGCTCTGGAATACAGCCACGCCGGCTTCTCGTTCACCGGCAACATGTATGGCGCGACCTTCGTGATGGCGACCGGCCTGCATGGCTTCCACGTCCTCATCGGTACGATCTTCCTGGCCGTCTGCCTCTTCCGCGCCCTGGCCGGGCATTTCACCCCCGAGCGTCACCTCGGCTTCGAATTCGCTGCCTGGTACTGGCACTTCGTTGACGTGGTCTGGATTTTCCTCTTTGCCACCATCTATGTGTGGGGCAGCTGGGGCGTGGCGCTGAGCCACTAGTCCCGAACAAACAAGGTTTCAGGGGCGCGGCATCAGCTGCGCCCTTTTCTCTTTGGAGATGCTCCATGTCGACGCCCAGCCCGATTTTGACCGGCATTCGCTGCCGCTGCCCGCGCTGCGGCCGGGGACCTCTGTTTGGCAACTATCTCTCCCTGGCGCCGGCATGTTCCAATTGCGGCCTCGACTATTCGTTCGCCGATAGTGGCGATGGGCCCGCCGTATTCGTGATCTTCCTCGTGGCGCCGCTGGTCATCATCCTCGCGCTTGCGGTCGGCTCGGTAATCCCGATGGCGCCATGGGTTCACCTTCTCGTTTGGATACCCGCGACGCTTCTGCTCTGCCTGGTGCTCCTGCCCCCGTTCAAGGGTGTCCTGGTCAATCTTCAATTCAGCAATGATGCCCATGAGGGACACCAATGACCGCGTCTACCACTCGCCCGCTGCGCTGGACTGACTGGCTCTTTGCGGTCTTGATGCTCGTTCTTGCGGCCGTGTGCGCTTTCCTCGGTGCCTGGCAGATGGATCGCCTGGCCGAGAAAGACGCCTTGGTGGCGGCCGTTGATGCGCGCCTGACTTCTGCGCCCATACCGGTGCCTGCGGTCGATCAGTGGTCCAGCCTCGACTATGAAGCTCTGGTTTTCCAGCCCGTCTCGCTGACAGGGGCCTATCGCTACACGCAGACCCTTACGGTCTTCACCAGCCTCTCCAATGCCAATGGCCAATATGGTGGACCCGGTTTCTGGGTCATGACCCCATTCGAGCTCGAGCAGGGTGGCACTGTCTTCGTCAATCGCGGGTTCGTGCCTCAGCAGTACCAGGAGGCCGCAGCGATCGGTGATCTGCACGGCGAAGACCCCGGTATGGTCACGATAACCGGTCTTTTCCGTGAGCCTGAAGTTGCTGGCATGATGACGCCCGAGGCCAATATGTCTGATCGGATCGAGTGGGTGCGCGATCCCGCGCGTATGGCCCTCATGGCCGACCCGAACCTTGCGCCGATTGCGCCGTTCTATGTCGATCTGCCCGCGACCGTGCCGGGCGAACTGCCTCAGGGCGGCGAGACGGTGATCACCTTCCCCAACAACCATTTTGGTTACGCACTGACCTGGTACGGCTTTTCCATTGTCGCGGTTGTCATGCTGGGCTTCTGGCTGTGGCGACAGCGTCGGCCACTCGCCAACTAGGCGCGCAGAAGCTTGCGGCTTTCCCGCGCTTTGACTAGGTTGCGACAATTCTAAGAGGGCATTTCCACCCCATGCAGTTTGTTTCGACGCGCGGCCAGGCGCCGGCGCTTGGTTTCTCCGACGCAGTTTTGGCAGGTCTTGCTTCCGATGGGGGGCTTTATGTTCCTGCATCCTGGCTCCGGATTACGCCGGATGAAATCGCTGGTTATGCTGGCCGTCCCTACGCCGATGTCGCCTATGACATCATCTCCAGGTTCACTGGCGACGAAATTCCGGGCCCCGTCCTCCGCACGATTGTGGATGAGGCCTATGCATCGTTCCGTCACCCGTCCGTCGCGCCGCTCGTAGAGCTTGAGCCCGGACATTTCGTACTTGAACTTTTCCATGGCCCGACCCTGGCGTTCAAGGACGTCGCCATGCAGTTCCTCAGCCGCGTCATGGATCACATCCTGGCCGAGCGCGGCCTCAAGGCGACTATCGTCGGTGCGACCTCTGGTGACACCGGTTCGGCGGCTATTGAAGCCTTCCGCGGCCGCGAAACCACCGACATCTTCATTCTCCATCCGCAGGGCCGCACCTCCGAGGTGCAGCGCCGGCAGATGACGACGGTGCTCGATGACAATGTGCATAACATTGCCCTCGACGGCACGTTCGATGACTGCCAGGACGCGGTGAAGGCGATGTTCAATCATCATGCCTTCCGCGACAGCGTCCGCCTCTCCGGCGTGAACTCCATCAACTGGGGCCGCATCGTTGCGCAGATCGTCTATTATTTCACGGCTGCCGCCTCCCTCGGTGCCCCGCACCGCAAGGTGAGCTTCACCGTGCCGACCGGCAATTTCGGCGACATCTTCGCCGGCTACTGCGCCCAGCGCATGGGCCTGCCGATCGAAAAGCTGGTGATCGCCACCAACGCCAACGACATTCTGCGTCGCACGCTGGATACCGGTCGCTACGAGATGCTTGGCGTTGCGCCGACCATCAGTCCGTCCATGGATATCCAGATCTCGTCCAATTTCGAACGCCTGCTGTTCGAGTCGGTCGGCCGGGACGCTGACGCGGTCAACCGCATGATGTCCGCGCTCAAGCAGTCGCGCGGCTTCGATCTCCCCGAGCAGTCGATTGCCGCCATCCGCCGCGATTTCCTGGCCGGAACGACTGACGAAGCCCAGACCAGCGCAACGATTCTCCAGACCTGGCGTGACGCGGGCTATCTTCTCGACCCCCATACTGCCGTCGGTGTCGCTGTTGCCCGCAAGCTGATCGAAGTCGGCACGCCGATGATCACCCTGTCCACGGCGCATCCGGCCAAATTCCCGGCAGCAGTTTCTGCCGCAGCCGGAAGCACACCGGGCTTGCCCGTGTGGCTGTCTGATCTTTACGATCGGCCGGAGCGCCTGAGTGTTCTGCCCAATGACCAGAGGGCGCTGGAAGACTTCATCTCGTCGCGCACGCGCGCGGCCTGAAACCACTTAAGGGAGTGACGGTACTTCTTGCCGTTGGCTCAGGAGAACGAGTGTGAGCGTACAATCGACGACCCTCGACAACGGCATGGTTGTTTTGACCGACAACATGCCCCACCTCGAAAGCGCCTCGCTGGGCGTCTGGGTAAAGGCGGGTGCCCGGTCTGAACGCAAGGCCGAGCATGGGCTTTCCCATCTTCTCGAGCATATGGCCTTCAAGGGCACCGAGTCCCGCACTGCCCTCCAGATCGCCGAATCGATCGAGAATGTGGGCGGTGATCTCAACGCTGCCACCTCGATTGAGCATACCGGCTATTTCGCCCGCGTCCTCAAGGACGACGTCGCGCTTGCCGCCGATATTCTGGCCGACATCCTCCAGAACTCGACTTTCGACGAAGATGAGATGACCCGCGAAAAGCAGGTCATTGTCCAGGAGATCGGCGCAGCACGCGACAATCCTGACGACCATGTCTTCGATCTCTTCCAGGAAGCGGCGTTTCCCTCGCAGCCGATTGGTCGAACAATTCTCGGTACGGTTGATTCCGTTCGGGACTTCTCGCCGGAGATGGTTCGCAAATATATGCGCCGCAACTATGTGGGTGACCACATGGTCATTTCCGCCGCGGGCAATGTCGACCACGAAGGTCTCGTGGAAGTGGCGCGTGAACGCTTCGCCGATCTCGCCCCCAATGGCGCACCGGCGCCCCAGCGTGCAGAATATAAGGGCGGCCAGGAACGACTGGTATCTGATCACGAGCAGGCCCACATCGTTCTCGGGTTTGAAGGACGCGCCTATAATTCCGACGGCTTTTACGCCGCACAGGTGCTGGCATCTGTGCTCGGCGGGGGCATGAGCTCGCGCCTCTTCCAGGAAATCCGGGAGAAGCGCGGCCTTTGCTATTCGGTCTATTCGTTCCACTGGGCTTTTGCCGACAGCGGTGTCTTTGGCGTTGCCGCGGCGACAGGCGAGGACGAGGTCCCCGAACTGGTCCCCGTCGTCATCGATGAGCTGCGCCGCGCGGCACAGACCATTTCCGACGAAGAAGTGGTGCGCGTGCGCAATCAGATCCGCGCCGGCCTGCTGATGTCGCTGGAGAGCCCTTCGGCCCGCGCCGGTCAGCTGGCGCGCCAGCAGATCCTCTGGGGTCGGACCATCCCGATGCAGGAGACTGTGGAGCGCATCAACCGCATCACGGCCCAGCGCGTTCGCGAAGTCGCCGAGCAGCTCTTCACCTCCGGCATGCCGACCCTTGCCGGTATCGGCCCGATCAGCGGCCTGCCCGATGTCGAGAGCATCGGCGAGCGGCTCAAGAGCTGATCCCATGCTGTGGCCCTGGTCTTCGCCGGCGCCATTGGTCGAACTACGCGGCAAGCGCATGACCATGCGCCTGCCGCACATGCGTGACTATGAGGAATGGGCAGCGCTGCGCCGCGCCAGCCGGGAGTTCCTCAAGCCATTCGAACCGCGCTGGACCGATGCCGACCTGTCACGGCGTCTTTTCGCCCTGCGCGTCAAGCGGGCCCGCATCGAGGCAGAGCAGGGCACCGACTACACCTTTCTCTTGTTCGTGGGTCCTGCCGGCAAGCAGACGCTGGCGGGCGGCATGACCCTCTCCAATATTCGTCGGCGTGCGGCCCAGTTCGTCACCCTCGGCTATTGGATGGGCCAGAGCTATGCGGGCAGGGGGTTGATGAGCGAGGCCGTGTCCATGGCCATGCCCTTCGTCTTCGAAACTCTCGACCTCCATCGCGTCCACGCAGCCTTTCTCCCCACAAATATCGCGTCACGCCGCGTGCTCGAAAAGAACGGTTTTGTCGAAGAGGGATTTGCCGAACGCTATCTCCAGATCGACGGCCGCTGGGAAGATCACGTCATGATGGGCCTAACGCGCGAGCGCTGGGATCTGCTGCGACTGAGCCGGCGCACGGCAACTTTCTAGCACTTGTTCACGGTGTTGCTGGCCTGCAACACCCCCCAAAGCTTGTCCCGGCCAGCAATCTCCCGTACCAAGGAGGCGCTCCCCACGGAGGTCCGAATAAAAAACGGCGCGTCCGCCTCGCGTAAATGCGCGGAGAGTTGCCACAAAGAAGCCTTGTGCAGGAATTAGCTGCCCCTGATGCGTCATTTGCTTGCCCTCGCGTGTTTCCTCGTTTTCGCGCTCTCTGCCGCTGCGCCTGCGCGCGGCTTTGAGGTTATTTCCGTCCCTGAGGACGTGAACGCGGTCAATCTGTCCGAAGTCGTCGAGATCGTCGGCGGCAATGATGGACGTGTGCAATTATCCACGGCGCCCGATGCCGACGGCATTATCCGGCGCATCGAGGTTTTGGCGAGCCAACAGGGCACCAATCCCAGCTTCGCGCTGTTCGCGCTGCGCAATGACAGCGACCAGCAGATCGAGCGGCTTCTGGTCGCCCCCTTCTTCCGCCTTCCGGGCTCCGGCGTTTTCCAGCCAGATTTGGGCGAAGCGCGCATCAGTGCCGTCACGCCAAGCGCGGGTATCCGTCCCGTCCGTCTCTCCGATCCGGAAGCCGATGTGTTCGAGGTTACCCTCGACCCCGGCGCCACGGTCACGCTCGTCGCCGAATTGTCCGCCGGCAGTCTGCCCGAACTCTATCTCTGGCAGCCCAATGCGTACCGCGACTATGTGAACTCGTTCACGCTGTTCCGTGGCGTTGTGCTCGGCGTCGCCTCGCTTGCGGCGGTGTTCCTCACCATCATGTTCGTGGTCAAGGGGCGTGGCGTCTTCCCGGCGACCGCTGCCTTCGCGTGGGCAGTCCTGGCCTATCTCCTCATCGATTTCGGGATCCTTGGCCGTCTGTTCTCGCTCTCGGCAGGCGGCGTTCAGCCCCTGCGCGCCGCGGCGGAGGCCGGCATTGCCACGACCTTGGCGGGGTTCCTGTTTATATATCTGAACCTCCATCGCTGGCATCTGCGCTTCATCCATCTGGCGCTGGGCCTCGCCGCGCTGTTCCTCGCGCTCTTTGCGTTTGCCTTTTTCCAGCCTGCCATTGCCGCCACGATCTCGCGGCTGGTGCTGGCCATGCTGGGCCTGTCCGGTTTCTTCCTCATCCTGCTGCTGGCGCTGCGTGGCTACGACCGTGCGGTTCTGCTCGTGCCCACCTGGATCATCTTCATCGCCTGGCTGTTCTACGCCTGGCTTGTTATCTCCGGGCAGGTCAGCAATGACGTGGCACAGCCCGCCGTTGGGGGCGGCCTTGTTCTGGTGGTGATGCTGCTCGGCTTCACGGCGGTACAACACGCCTTTTCCGAAGGGCAGGTGTCCATCGGCACCTTGAGCGAGGTCGAGCGCCGTGCGCTGGCGCTGACGGGCTCGGGTGATTTCGTGTTCGACTGGAATATCGATCGCGACCGCGTCACCGTCAGCGATGAACTGGCCATTCGCCTCGGCGAAAAGCGCGGCGCCCTGCGCGGCGCCATCAAGCGCTGGCTCGACCGGCTGCATGCCGATGACAGGGATCGTTTCCGCACCGCCTTCGACACGCTGGTTGAATTGCGTCGCGGCAAGGTCTCGGCTGATATCCGCATCGCTGGCCATGACGGCACCTACCGCAGCTTCCGCATGCGCGTGAAACCCGTGCTGGGCGGCGACGGCCAGGTCAACCGTATCGTCGGCACCCTGCAGGACGTGACCGAGGACCGTGCCGCACGCGAGCGCCTTCTCCACGACGCCGTGCATGATAGCCTCACCGGCCTGCCCAACAAGCAGCTCTTCCTCGATCGGCTTGAGCGGGCTCTTGAGCGCGCCCGCCTGCCGGGTGGGGTGAAGCCTGCCGTCTTCCTTATCGACATCGACCGGTTCATGGAGCTCGAGGAACGCATCGGCCATTCCGCCGCCGATTCCGTGCTGCTCGCCATGTCGCGGCGCATTTCTCGCGCCATCCGCCCGCTCGACACCGTCGCCCGCATCACCGGCGATCAGTTCGCCGTGATCCTCGCCTCCGAGCAGGCGGCCAGCAAGATCGCCGAGATCGCCGAGCAGATCCGGAAAGCCCTCAAGGCCCCGTTCAATTTCGGCGACCGCGACCTGACCCTCTCTGCCTCCATCGGCGTCACCATTTACGACAGCAATCCCGCCACGGCGGCCGATGTGCTGCGCGATGCCGAGCTGGCGATGTATTACGCCAAGCGTCTCGGCGGCGACCGCATCGAGGCCTATCGCGCCTCCGCGCGCTCGATCTCCACCTACAACCGCGCCAGCGAAGAAGACCTTGAGCGGGGGATGAAAGAGGGCGAGCTGCATGTACAGTTCCAACCCGTCACCGACATCACCTCGGGCCAGATCGTTGGTGCTGAAGCGCTCATGCGCTGGAACCACCCCACGCGCGGCGCCGTCAATCCCGAGGAATTCGTGCCCTTGGCCGAACGCTCCGGCCAGATCGACAAGCTCGGGCGCCTGGCGTTTGAGCAGGCCGCGACGCAGACGCGCGAATGGATGACCAGCATCGGGCTCCCCGAGGAGTTCTTCGTCTCCGTCAATCTCTCGCCCACGCAGTTGGCGACTGAAAGCCTGCTGGCCGACATGCGCAGCCTGCTCGATCGTGACAAGGCGCTGGCGGCAAGTCTGAAGCTCGAAATCACCGAGAGCCAGGTGATGAGCAATCCCGAGCATTCCGCCTATATGCTGGAGGCCCTGCACGGCCTCGGCGTCGGGCTGGCGCTCGATGACTTCGGCACCGGTCATTCGTCGCTGAGCTATCTGCACCGCTTCCCGTTCGACACGATCAAGATCCCCGCTGCCTTCGTAAAGATGGGCACCGACACAGGGATCGCCCACACGCAGGGCCCGATCATCAAGGCCATCGTCGCCCTCGCGCGCGATCTCGAGCTGACGGTGATCGCCGAAGGCGTGGAGTCGCTGGATGAGATCGAACGCCTGCGCCAGCTCAACTGCCGTCTCGCACAGGGCTTTGCCTTTGGAACCGCGATGACGGGGGCGGAACTGGCCCGCAAGCTGATCGCCCAGAAGAGCCGCTAAGAGTTGCGTTCAGGCGTGTCCGGCGTCTGAACTCAGCGTGGCGCGGGTGATGTGCAGCCGCGCCAGGGCTTCGTCATAGCGGTCCTCCACCGGCACATCGAACAGCAGGGCCCTGTCGAAGGGCACGGTGAGCCAGCCATTGGCGCCAATCTCGGTCTCGAGTTGCCCCGGGCTCCAGCCGCAGCAACCGAGGGCGAAGAGCGCCGCTTTCGGCGCAGGGCCGAAGGCAATGGCCTTGAGCACGTCCAGCGTCGCCGTCAGGCCCAGTTCCTCGGAAATCTTGTAGGTATTGCCGCTGTGGTAATCGGCTGAGTGCAGCACGAAGCCACGGCTCTTTTCCACCGGCCCGCCGCGCATCACCGCCCGGTCGCGGATCACGTCCGGCAGGCGGATAACGGCGTCTGGATCACCGAGGTCGAGTTCGTCGATAATGTCGGAAAAGCGCAGATTGGCCAGTTCGTGGTTGATCACCAGGCCCATCGCTCCGTCGTCGCCATGACCGACAAGCAGGATGACGCTTTCGGCGAAGCGTTCGTCTTCCATATCCGGCATGGCGACCAGAAATTGTCCTTCGAGCGAGTTCATACTGAGATAGTAGGTGTCCGTTCCGCCTCTCACAAGCACGACCCGGTAACACGGTTGACATCCACCATCACGAAGGCCTGAACTGGCGTCAGCTATTCCTTCATGCTCTCCTGCGTTAATGCCAACGTCATGCATATCCTGCCTCTTGTCGCCGCCCTGATCATTGCCAGCCCTCTGCCCGCCCTGGCGGCCGATACGCCGTGGCAGGAGATCGCCCCCGGCGTCTCGGTGCGGCTGGTTTCGTCGGGGCAGGTGAGCTCGTCGGGCGTCACGACCATCGGTCTAGAGATCGACATGCCGTCCGACACCAAGACCTATTGGCGCGTTCCCGGCGACACGGGTTTGCCGCTCAATCTCGATTTCGCTGGTTCAAAGGGCATTGCGAGCTATCAGGTCGTCTGGCCCTATCCGACCCGGGAGAAGAAGGGCGCCTATCTCGACTACGTCTATTATGGTCCGACCGTGTTGCCGATCGAGTTGACCCTTGATGGCGCCGATACGCATGCCGTCGTCAGCGCAACGCTCGGCATCTGCTCGGACATCTGCATTCCCGCGCAGGCGAGCTTTGATCTGGCGCTGAGCGGCGCTTCAGTCGACAAGGTCAATTCTCTCCGGCTCCGCCAGGCCCTGGCACAGGCCCCAATCCTCTGGGAGGAGAGCGACGAGCCCCTGGGTGAAGTCGATTTTCTCCCCGACGAGCGCGCCATTGCTATCGAAATTGCCGATCCGAACCTCGACATTTCCTCACTGATCGCCACCACGGAGACCGGCACGCCGCTGTTCGGCATGCCGCAAAAAAGCCCGCAACAAGACCTAGTCCTGCTTCCCATCCTTGAGAAAACCGAGAATAGTGGCTTGGAAGGCCGGGATGTTCAGCTCACATTCATGACCGGTATGGGAGCATTCGAGCTCAGCCGGACAATTGGGGCCGACGACGAGTAAGAGTGCCGCTCGGGCGCAGGGGACCATCTGGTCTTGTATGTCGGCTTAAAGCCGCATATCGCAGGAGCGGATAGTTTTGGCGTATGGCGGCCTTTGGTCGCCAAGAGGGTATAGGGCACATTCATCAATGATTGAGCGGGGCAACGCGATCCCTTCGGTAGGGATCAAGCTGGTGACTGCGTCCGGCACAACCGAAACGACCAGCCTTGAGGCCTTCGGCACCGGCGTCGTGGTGCTCTTTTCAGTTCCGGGTGCTTTCACCCCCACTTGCCACGTCAACCATTTGCCGGGCTTCCTCGCCAATGCAGGCAAGCTGAAGGCTGCCGGCGTCGACAAGATCGTCTGCGCATCGGTCAACGACCAGCACGTCATGAAGGCGTGGGCAGAAGCCTCCGAGGCTCTGGACAGCATCGACTTTCTTGCAGATGGCAACGCCGAGCTGGCCGAGGCCCTTGGTCTGGCCAGGGACTTCGCCCCCTACGGGATGGGCACACGCTACGCTCGCGCTGCATTGATCCTGCGTGACGGTGTCGTTTCCGATATCTTTGTCGAAGATGGCCCGGGGGTGAACGCCAGCGGCGCCCCAGCAATCCTCATGGCGCTTGAAGCTGCCAATGCGTAATCGAGCCGGGAGCACGCTCATGACCAAGAACAGCTTGATCCGTGTCGTTGCCTCTGCAGGCCTTGCCACGCTGCTGGCCGGTTGCTCGATGGGCAGCATGTTCGGCGGCGGCGGCGGATCGACCGCCTCGAACGCCAATCTGCAGAACGCCACGGCCACGCCGGCCGCGGTCGCGCAGGCCCAGACCAACGCCCTTCCGGCGATTGCCACGCAGTGCCCGCCCATCAAGGTGCGCCTCGGTGGTGAAGCCATGTTCTACTATGGCGGCGGTCGCACCGGCGATCCGAAGGCGCTGCAGTATCAGGGGGTCATCGACGAGACCACGCGCAATTGCGTGGTGTCCAACGGTCTCATCACCGTCAATATGGGCGTGTCCGGACGCGTTCTTCTGGGGCCGGCTGGCTCGCAGAGCTCGGTCAATGCGCCGATCCGCTTCGCCGTCGAGCGCGATGGCCAGGCCATCTTCTCGGAAAAATACACCATTCCCGTTGCGGTCACCCCGCCGGCGCAGTCGGCCGAATTCGTCAAGGTTGTCGAAAACGTCGCCGTGCCCTATCTCGGTGGCGAGACCATCACCATCTGGGTCGGCTTCGACACCCGCGGCTAAGATCATAAAATCGATCGAAAAAGGCCCGGAGCAGATGCTCCGGGCCTTTTTTATTACTCAGCTGCCTGGGGCAGTTCTTCCGGGCGTTCCCACTTCAAAATGGGCTGGCGAGCTGCCCGCGTCTCGTCGAGGCGGCGTCGAGGCGCCTTGACCGGCGCGGCGGTGAACCGCGCGCTGTTGCCGGACTTGGCGTCCTGCGCCAGCTCGGCCATCACGTCGCAGAACTTGTCGAGGGTCTGCTTGCTCTCGCTCTCGGTGGGCTCGATCAGCATGGCCCCGTGCACGACCAGCGGGAAATACATGGTCATCGGGTGGAAGCCCTCGTCGATCAGCGCCTTGGCGAAATCGAGCGTGGTGACGCCGGTGTCCTTGAGGAAGCTGTCGTCGAACAGGGCCTCGTGCATGGTCGGATAGTCGGGGAAGGGGACAGAGAACAGGTGCTCGAGCCGCGCCTTAACGTAATTGGCGTTGAGAACGGCGTCCTGAGCCGCCTGGGCCAGCCCGTCAGCGCCGTGGCTGAGCATATAGGTCAGCGCCCGAACATACATGCCCATCTGGCCGTGGAAGGCCGTCACGCGGCCCAGGGCCTGGCTCTCGACATGTTCCACCAGCTCAAGGCCATTCTCTGCCTTGCGCACGAAGGGGACGGGCGCAAAGGGCGCCAGCGCTTCGGAGAGCACGACCGGACCTGCACCCGGCCCGCCGCCGCCATGGGGCGTCGAGAAGGTCTTGTGGAGGTTGATGTGCATGGCGTCGATGCCGAGATCACCCGGACGCACCACGCCCATAATGGCGTTGAAATTCGCGCCATCGCAGTAGAAGAACGCACCCGCATCGTGGATCGCCTTGGCAATCTCGATCACCTGGGGCTCGAAGAGGCCGCAGGTATTGGGATTGGTCAGCATGATCGCTGCGACTTCGGGGGACAGCGCCGCCTTGACGGCTTCCACGTCAACGGTGCCGTCATCCTTGGCTGGCACGGGTTTCACACTGTAGCCGAGGAAGGCCGCGGTTGCCGGATTGGTGCCGTGGGCGCTTTCCGGAACGAGGACGATCCGGCGATGGGACTGACCGCGGGCCTCCTGCGCGGCCTTGATGGCCATCATGCCGAGCAGTTCACCATGGGCGCCGGCCTTGGGCGAGAGCGCCACGGCAGCGGTATTGGTGAGCGTCATCAGCCAGTAGGAGAGCTCGTTCATCAGCTCCAGCGCGCCCTGCACGGTCGAGACCGGCTGCAGCGGGTGGATGTCCGAAAAGCCCGGAAGACGGGCCATTTTCTCGTTCAGACGCGGGTTGTGCTTCATCGTGCACGAGCCCAGCGGATACATGCCGCTGTCGATCGAATGGTTCATCCGCGACAGGCGCACATAGTGGCGCATGGCTTCGGGTTCGGTGAGACCAGCCAGATCGAGCTTGGTCTGGCGGCCAAAACCGCCGAGACGGTCGTTGGACAACTCGACTTCGGGGAGGTCGACGCCGGAGTGCTCGGTGTCGCCGATCTCGAACAGCAGCGGTTCATCCGGGATCAGCGCCGAACCGGAGGCATTGGTGCTGCCGCCGGTGCCGATGCCGGTGGGGCGGCCTTGCGTGTTCATGCTCATGCCAGTTCCTCCGTCAGCGCCGCGGAAAGGGCAGCAATATCAGTGTCAGTGGTGAGTTCAGTCGCCGCGAGGATGATGAGGTTTTCGACCTCCGGATCCCCCGGCAAGAGGCGGCTGGCGGGGACGCCGGCGAGAATGCCGCGCTTGGCCAGGCGCTCGACCACCGAAGCGGCCGGCTGGGTGACGCGGATGGTCATCTCGTTGAAGAAGGTCTTGTTGAGGACTTCGACGCCCGAGATCGCCGCCAGCGCATCGGCCAGCTTGATGGCATTGGCGTGGTTGAGGCGGGCGAGGCGGACGAAGCCGGCTTCGCCGAGCAGCGACATATGGATCGAGAAGGCCAGGGCGCAAAGCCCTGAATTCGTGCAGATATTCGACGTCGCCTTCTCGCGGCGGATGTGCTGCTCGCGGGTGGAGAGGGTCAGCACGAAACCGCGATTGCCATCGGCGTCGACGGTTTCACCGCAGAGCCGGCCAGGCATCTGGCGGATGAATTCCTTCTTCGTGGCCATCAGGCCAAGGTAGGGGCCGCCAAAATTGAGAGCGTTGCCAATGGATTGGCCTTCGGCGACGACGATGTCGGCACCCAGTGCACCCGGGGCTTCGAGCAGACCCAGCGACACCACCTCGGTGATGACCACGATCAGTAGCGCGCCCTGGGCGTGGGCTGCATCGGCGGCGGCCTTGAGATTGCGCAAATGACCATAAAAGTCAGGGGTTTGGATGACGATGGCGGCGGTGTCGCCGTCAATCTTATCCAAGATATCCCCCTGTCCCTGCGGCGAGGGCGAAAGGCAGACGAGGTCGGCATCGTCCTTGAGATAGGCCTTCACCACGTCCCTATAATGGGGGTGCAGACCACCGGAGAGGATAATCTTGTTCTTTTTCGTGATGCGGCGGGCCATTAGCACCGCTTCGGCCGTACCGGTCGAGCCGTCGTAAAGCGAGGCATTGGCGACGTCCATGCCGGTGATCTTGGCCACCTGCGTCTGGAACTCGAACAGCATTTGCAGCGTGCCCTGCGAGATCTCCGGCTGGTACGGCGTATAGGCCGTAAGCCATTCAGAACGCTGGATAAGATGGTCGACCGTGGCGGGTACATGGTGGCGGTAAGCACCGGCCCCGACGAAGAAGGGACCATCGCCGGCAGCATGGTTCTTGCCGGCGAGTGCGCGCATATGCGCTTCGACGAGAAATTCCGGGCTATGTGCCGGAAGATCCAGCACAAAATTCTTGAGCGCGGCTTTGGGGACGGCGCTGAACAGTGCGTCGATGTCCGGCGCGCCGATGACGCCGAGCATATCGGCGCGCTCATGGGCGGAGTGGGGGAGATAGCGCATGAAACTCAGTGCTTTAGAGGGTGAGATCGGCGTAGCCATCGGCGTCGAGCAGAGTCTCGACTTCGGCGGAATTGGTCAGTTTGATCTTGAACATCCAGCCTTCACCCTCGGCCGCAGTGTTTAGCGTACCAAGGGAGTTGGTTAGCAGACTGTTAACTTCGACGACCTCACCTGTGACAGGGGCGTAGATCTCGGAAGCGGCCTTGACCGACTCGACCACGGCGGCCTCGTCGCCCTTCTTGAGCACTTTGCCGACCGCCGGCAGTTCGACGAAGACGATGTCGCCGAGCTGCTCCTGGGCATAATTGGTGATGCCGACTGTGCCGATGTCACCCTCGACGCGGATGTATTCGTGGTCTGGCGTAAATTTCGTGGTCATGGCGGGGCCTCAGGCTGGCTTGCGGAAATAATTGTGGGGGACGAAGGGGGCGGCGACGGCTTCGGCGGGCTGCAGGCGCCCCCGGACCGAAACCTGCAGCTTGTTGCCGATTGCGGCGTGTTCTGGGGGCACGAAGCCCAGCGCGATGGCCTTGCCCAGCGTGGGCGCGAAACCGCCGCTGGTGACCACGCCTATGGCCTTGCCGTCGGCATCGAGAATTTCGGCGCCTTCACGGGCCGGAGCGCCTTCGACCACAAGGGCAACGCGCTTGCGGGAGAGTTTCCCATCGCGCTCGGCGAGGATGCGCGCGGCGCCGGGAAAGTCAGCGGCATCGCGGCGACGCTTGGAGACGGCAAAGCCGAGGTCGGCTTCAATGGGGGAGACTGTCTCGTCGAGGTCATGGCCATAAAGCGGCAGGCCGGCCTCGAGACGAAGGGAATCGCGGGCGCCGAGGCCAATTGGCTTGACGCGCTCGTCCGCAAGCAGCGTCTCCCAGAGGGGCGGCGCGTGTTGAGGCGAGCAGAGAATCTCGAACCCGTCCTCGCCGGTATAACCGCAGCGGGAAATGATCAGGTCTTCGTCGCCCCAGGGGAATGTCCCATAGGTCATGAAGCTGAGGTCGGTGATGCCTGGTACCAGTGCGCTGAGGACATTGGCCGCCTGCGGGCCCTGAAGGGCGAGCAGAACATTGTTGTCGGCGCGCTGCAGACTGGCCCTGTCGCCGGCGGCGGCCCTGAGGCGGGCAAAGTCGGCTTCCTTGATACCGGCGTTGACCACGATATAGAGCGCGCCCGGATGGAGCGGGGAGCGGCCCACCATCAGATCGTCGAGAACGCCGCCATTCTCATTGAGAAACAGCGTGTAGCGGATCTGGCCAGGCTTGAGGTTGAGGATGTCGCCGCAGACGAGAGGCTCGATGATAGCGGCGATATCGGTGTAATCAGTGTCGGGGTCGCCGCTTGAGCTGTTCAGCGTCAGGAAGCAGGGGCCCATATGGCTGACGTCGAACAGGCCGGCGTGCTCGCGGGTCCATTTGTGCTCGGCCATGATGCCGGTGGGATACTGGACGGGCAGGGAGTAGCCGCTGAACGGCACCATGCGGCCACCCGCAGCAACATGCTGGTCGTTGAGCGGGACGGTAAGAAGGTTCTGATCGGCATCGGACGCGGACATGGGCGCTCTCTGGTTGGGCAGGCGACACGACAAAGCTCCGCCATTTGGCGGAAATGCGTGCCCCCTCTGTCCTTGCCCTGAGAGATTTCCCGGCTGAGCGCCGGTTGCTCCTTCGGAGAGGCCGCAAGCGACCTGCTTTCCAGAGTGTTGTCCTGACTACGGTCCGGTTGCCTGAGAGTTTCCGGGGCGGTTGCTCCTTCGGCGCCGGCCTAGGCCGATCTCTCCCGCAGTCGCCGGCACCATGGTGGAGAAATTTAATGGCGTCAATTGGGGTTTGCGATTGTTCCCGTGGGGTGGGGGCGGAGGCGTGACTGCAGAACCCCCACCCTCATTCCCTCCCCACAAGGGGGAGGGAGGCGATGGAGCTGAGATGGTGGTGGGCAGGGGTTTAGGTGCGGTGAGCCGCTGAGAGGTCCTCACCCCTCACCCTGACCCTCTCCCCTGAGGGGCGAGGGGACGATGGAGCGGAGGGCAGGGGTATGGGGAAAATAGGCCTCGGTGTGTGCACCGAAGGTTGTTCGGTCGTCATCACCGGGCTTGTCCCGGTGATCCAGTGTTTCGGCCAGATGGATTGCCCGGACGAGCAACCGTGGACATCACTGTTGGAATGCCGGTTCCTGTCGGGCGATGGCGTTGAGGATTGTGATGAGTTTTCTCACCGTTGCGATCATGGCGAGTTTGAAGGGTTTTCCGCGCAGGCGCAGTCTTTGATAGAAGTCGCCGAGAACGGGGTCTTTCACCTTGATGGCGCTGAGCACGGCCATGTAGGCGATATCGCGCAGATGTTTTCGTCCGCCAAGACAGCGGCCGTTGCGATCCGATGCGCCCGATTGGCGGGCATAAGGGGCAACGCCGATGAGTGCTGCGGCCACCTTGGCGGAGACCTTGCCGAGCTCGGGCATGTCGGCCAGTAAGGCGATCGCCAGAACCGGACCGACGCCGGTCACCTGCCGCAGCCGCGCCTGGCGCTGCTGGAGCTGGCGATTGTCGGCGAGAAGGGCAGTGATGGCCGCTTCGATGCGTTTGATCTCCAGGGCGATGGCCGCCAGACGCTCCTCGATCAGGCTGCGCACAAGCGGCTCGTCGATGGTATCGAGCTGACTGACAAGGCCGCTCTTTTCCGCAACGATCCGCCGCCGATGGGCTGTGAACGCGCTCAGCCTTTGTCGGATCGGATCAGACACATAAGGGGTCAAGCTGGCGCGCACGGCCTGCAGATAACGCGCGATCAGAGCGGCATCGATCTTGTCGGTTTTGGCCAATTGGCCGATACCCCGCGCGTAACTGCGGATCCGCGCCGGGGCTAGAACATGCACTTCAAGGCCAGCGGCATGCAGGCTCTCGGCCACGCGGGCTTCATAGCCTCCCGAGGCTTCGAGCCCGATGGCCAACGGCCCCAGTCTGGCCAGGCGCTGCGTCAGCTCGGCGAGCGCCTCCGGTCCAGTGCTGCAACGCCAGGATTTGCCAGCGGGATGGGTATGAACGTCCAGATGCGTCTTGGAAACGTCGATGCCAACGAAGAGGGTGTCGTGTATCATGACCTTGCTCCCAGGCTTGTGGTGCGGGCAACAGCCCGATCAACCGTTCGGGGTCAAAGGGAGCAGACAGGGCCTTGCTCGTCCTCGGCTGTGACAAACCAGCCGGACAAAACGGCCTCCTGACTGCATCAGCCGGGATGCGCAACCCGGCTGATGCCACCACTAAAGCACAGATCCTCCACACAAGCCGGGCAATGACGATGGAGGGGATGGGGCGGTGTCTGTGGGCGTAAGGCGGATATGAATTCGCGGGGAGGGAGAGGCGTGTCCGCAGGCCAGGGGGGACGTGCATGCGGGCGGCAGGCTCCAAGCCAACAAAAAAGGCGGGCATTGCTGCCCGCCTTCAAATTCAAAACTGTGCAAGATCTCAGTTGAGGCGATTGCCGACGTCGGCGATGGCCTTGTCGATGATCTGACCGCCCTTGGCGTTCATTTCATTGCTCAGCACGGTGCGGGCTGCTTCGACGGCGAGGTCGGCGGAGCGGGCACGCACTTCAGCGATGGCCTGAGCTTCGGCCTGGGCGATCTTGTCTTCCACCGACTTGGTGCGGCGGGCGACGAGGTCTGCCAGGGAAGCCTGTGCTTCGGCGGTGAGGCGGACAGCCTCTTCCTTGGCAGCAGTGATGATGTCTTCGGCTTCAGCCTCGGCAGCAACGCGCTTCTGCTCATATTCGGCGAGCAGGGCGGCGGCTTCCTCACGCAGGCGCTTGGCCTCGGAGATGTCAGTCTCGATCTGGGCGATCTTCTTGTCGAGCATGGTGCCGATGACACGCGGTACGCCGACGTAGATCAGGAGACCGATGAAGAGAACCAGGCCGAGAAGGGCGTAGAAGCTGTTATCGAGAAAATCCATCGCGATTACTCCTTGGCCTTGGCGACTGCAGCGCGGACATTGTCTGCATTGACGTCACCGACGAGCTGGCTAACCAGCGCCTGAGCCGTGTCGGCGGCGATTTCGTCGACATGGGTCAAAGCTTCAGCCTTGGTCGCGGCAATGCGGGCTTCGGCAGTGGAGACCTTGGTGGCGAGATCGACTTCGACAGCGCCGCGCTTGGCAGCGAGATCAGCCTGGATCGCCTCACGGCTCTCGTTTGCGATGCCCTGTGCCTTGGCCTTGGCCTCGGCAAGTGCCTTCTCATAGGCGGCGATGGCGGCGTCAGTCTTCTGACGAGCCTGGTCGGCGGCGGCCAGATCGGCTTCGATCATGGCCTGGCGCTTTTCGATGATGCTGCCCATCTTGGGAAGGGCAATCTTGCTCATCAGCAGGTAAAGCGCGGCAAAGGAAATAGCGAGCCAGAGCAACTGGCTGGGAAATGTAGCCGGATCGAAGGGCGGGAACACGTCCGAATGATGGGCATCCCCATGCGCTTCGGTGGTGGCGTGCGTGTCGGCCGTCGGATCGGCATGGACTGCGTCGGCGCCTTGCGCTTCTACATTGTCCTCGGTCGGCGTTTCCGCCTCTTGGGCGAAGGCTTGCGTTACCATCTGGTCGGTCCCGTTTAATCCAGCGTCCGGCCAATGCCGGACAGAATGGGCGCAGCCGGGCAGGCCCGGCTGCGCAAATTCATCGTCAACCTATTAGGCGACGAACAGCAGGATCAGAGCAACCAGGAACGAGAAGATGCCCAGTGCTTCGGTCATAGCCATACCGAAAATCAGGTTACCGACCTGGCTGGGAGCAGCGGACGGGTTGCGCAGGGCACCCGACAGGAAGTTCGAGAAGATGTTCGACACGCCCAGGGCGGCACCAGCCATACCCAGAGTTGCGATACCGGCGCCGATCATCTTTGCGGCTTCAACATCCATTTGTTTGTCCTTTCGAGGGTCAAAAATTCCGGCGAAAAGCCGCCGTTTAAGGGACTCAACGCCTTAGTGTGATGGGTGGACCGCGTCGTTGAGATACATCGAAGTCAGCACCGCAAACACATAGGCCTGCACTACCGCGACGAGCAGTTCGAGCGCCGTGATTGCCACAGTCATGATGAGCGGCAGCAGGGCACCCAGCCAGCCAAGCGCACCAAGGGCACTGAGGCTGACCACAAAGCCAGCAAACACCTTGAGAGTGATATGACCGGCAAGAATGTTACCGAACAGACGAACCGACAGGCTGATCGGGCGCGACAGGAACGAGATGATCTCGATCGGCACCACGATGGGCAGCACATAGGCAGGAACGCCGGCAGGAACGAAAAGCTTGAGGAACTTGAAGCCGTGACGGAAGAAACCGTAGACGATGACTACGCCGATCACCAGGAACGCCAGGGCGGCAGTTACGATGATGTGGCTGGTCACGGTGAAGAAGTAGGGGAACATGCCGAGCAGGTTTGCCACGAGCACGAAACCAAAAAGCGAGAAGACGAAGGGGAAGAACTTCATTCCCTCGGTGCCCGCTGAACTTCGCAACATATTGGCCACGAAGCTGTAGGCCATTTCGCCGATAAGCTGGAAACGCCCCGGAACCAGAGCGTTCCGCGAGGCGGACATCACCATGAAACCGGTGAGGATCACCACAGTGGCGACCATGAAGAGCGCCGAATTGGTGAACGAGAAGTTCATCGCCGTGCCGGCTGCTTGGTCGCCGATGTGAATCGGGAACAAGTCGTAGATGACAAACTGGTGGATCGGGTCAGTACCGGCCATGGAGCCCTCTAAGCGTCATCAATCTATTGCCCGCTTCCGGCATCCTTGTCGGAACCGTCTTTTGGTTCCAACGGGACTGCCGTCGCGGCATTCATTTCGGCCACCACGCGGGTGACATTCAAAATTCCAGCGGCGAAACCCATCATCAACATGATGAGCATGGCCCAGGGGCTGGTTCCCAATCCAAGGTCGATCAGATAACCGATAACGGCACCGACCAGCACGGCCGCCACGAATTCACTCCCGATGCGAATGCCTCGGTTCATGCCTTCTGACGTCCCGGAATTGCCGCCCGCGGATCTGTTGTCCGCCAGCATGCGTTCCCGCTTGGCCGAAGCAATGCGCGATGCGAGATCCCGCGTTGCTTCGTTGGCGCTTTCAGCTGGGCCTTGGTTCTCCGGCGGTTTTGGCATCCGCACACTCCCCTTGGCCGTCCCTGACCCGCTAAAACGGGCGCGCCTCCTAAGTCGGGCGCAACATAGTGGCGGCCCCTTATGGTGTCAAGGCAAGCCTCGATACATTAAGGCTTTGTTTTGAAAGGTGTTTTTCCACCGGAGCCCGGGTGCGTCATGCTGTCCACAGCTCAATTTTGGCGGAGTCATGGCGATGGGGGAGGATTCTCTCTTCTGCAAGGGGATTGTCAGGACCATATTTTGGGCGAGCGCGGGGATTATGAGGGGGCGAAGGTCAGCCAGATTCTCGTCAATGACGGGGTTGCCGAAACGTTAGGCATTTGGCGAGACTTGTACCGTTAGGCTTGCGCGCCGATTGTGGGGGGACATCATGGCAAGATATGTCGACGACTACACCGCGTTGTTCAGCAATGAATCGACCTAGAACCAGCCTTACGGCGGTAGCATCCAGGCCAAAGGGGTCTTTCTGACCTATTCCTTCGCGGAAGTTGTGCCGCCAAATGTGAACGGCATAAAATATAACGACCCCAACTATTTCCGGCCGCTTACGACGTCTGAGCGGACCATGTTCCGCGAGGCGATTAAGGCCTGGGAGGATATTTCCGGCATCGTGTTTTTCGAGGTGCCGGGAGGCATGGGCGACGTCGAGGCTGGCGGCTACCAACTCGCCGGCACCACGGCCGGCCAGGCCTCCATGCCGGGGTCAGGTGTCTACATCCGGGACGGCAAGCCAACCCTCTTCTCACCCAGCACTGGGTATGACGGTGTCTTCCTCGATCAGAAAACCGGCATGAACCTGCATGTGATGCTGCATGAGATTGGTCATGCGCTGGGCATGGAGCACCCGCATGATGGCACCGAGCCGCTGCTGAACCCCAGCAAGGACAATGGCGCCAATACGGTCATGACCTATAATGACTATGATGACCATCTGGGCGTTATGGACCTGCAGGCCATACAGGCCATGTATGGCACGCCGGCGCAAAAGGGCACGCAGATCGCCGGCTGGAACTGGGATCAGGCAAGCCTGACCCTTACCCAGCAAGGCACAGGCGCGGCCGAGATCATCCATGGCACCAATGCGCACGATATCGTCCACGCCGGGGGCGGGCGGGACCTGGTCGTTACACGGGGTGGTAACGACGTCGTCTACGTCAAGGGACAGCACTTCGAGATCAACGCCGGAACTGGCTTCGACATTGTCGTGACCGATTTCTCCCGGTCTGTTCTATGGGACGTCTCGCACGACCGCGAGATGGTCCACATGATCACCCATGCTTCAAACAGCTGGGACATGATCGTCAAGCAGGCGGAGCGCATCAATTTTACCGATGCCGTGTTGGCCTTCGACTTTGAAGGCAATGCGGGGCAGGCGTACCGGCTCTATCAAGCCGCGTTCAACCGGACGCCGGATGAAGATGGCCTCGGCTTCTGGATCAGGGCGCTGGATCAGGGGCAGGGTAACGTCTACTGGGCGGCGAGCAATTTCATCGGGTCGAACGAGTTCGCCTCGCTCTATGGCACGCCGGCCAGCGTCTCGGATGAGGCGTTCATCGGCCTGCTGTACCAGAATGTTCTCAAGCGCGGTGCCGACGCCTCTGGCTTTGCCTTTTGGATCGAGGAAGGCCTCAACAAGGGCATGACCCGCGACGCCGTGCTGGTCAATTTCTCCGATAGCCCGGAGAACAAGGCCAATGTGGCCGGCCAGATCGCCGACGGTATCTGGTTCACCTGATCGACTGGGCGGGCCTCGGCGGCCCGCCGATCACACCACTTCGAGAAAGCTTTCGGCGGTCTGCAGGTCAACCGAGACCAGCTGCGAGACGCCGCGTTCGGCCATGGTCACACCGAACAGGCGATCCATGCGGCTCATGGTGATCGGATTGTGGGTGATGGTGAGAAAGCGCGTGTTTGTGCGCTGGCGCATCGATTCGAGCAGATTGCAGAAGCGTTCGACATTGGCGTCGTCGAGCGGGGCATCGACCTCGTCGAGCACGCAGATCGGTGCCGGATTGGTGAGAAAGACGGCAAAGATCAGGCTCATCGCCGTCAGCGCCTGCTCGCCGCCGGACAGGAGCGTCATGGTCTGCGGCTTCTTGCCGGGCGGTCGGGCAATGATTTCGAGCCCGGCCTCTAGCGGATCATCGCTTTCGACAAAGGTCAGCTCGGCCGTGCCGCCGCCGAAGAGCGTGGTGAAAAGCTCCTGGAAATGCGCGTTGACCTTGCCGAAGGCCTCGTTGAGGCGGGCGCGGCCTTCGCGGTTGAGGGCGCTGATGCCGGCACGCAGCTTGGCGATGGCTTCAATGAGTTCGTCGCGGTCGCGCACCATGGTGTCGCGCTTTTCCTGAACCTCCTCGGCTTCCTTTTCCGCCGAGAGATTGACGCCGCCGAGACGCTCGCGCTCGGCTTTCAGCCGGTCGAGTTTCTGTTCGATGACCCGTTCAGCCGGAAGGGCTTCCTCGGGGCGAATGCCTGACACTTCCAGTGTCTTGGTGGCCGAAATGCCCAGGGTTTCCTCGACCTGACGCTCGATCTGCTGGCGCTGGGCCATATTGCCCTTGAGCCGCTCCTCGATACGGCTGAGCTCGATGCGCACTTCGGCGAGCTTTTCGCTCGCGGCGCGCAGGGATTTCTCGGCATCGCGCCACAGGGTCTGGGCTGCACTCAGCCGGTCGCCGGCTTCGGCGTGGGCTTCGGTGGCTTCCTCGATCTGATCCTCAAGCTGGGCCTTGCGGTCGGCAAAACCGTCCGGTGCGTCGGCAAGCTGGCGCATCTGGGTTTCGACATCGGCGGTACGCTGGTCAAGCGTGGCGAGCTGGGCCGTGGCGCTTTCAAAGCGGCGCTGCCAAGCAGAGCTGTCGCGCAGCAATTGTTCGAGACGCGAGCGGCGCATGCGGGCCGCTGCATCGAGATTGGAGAGTTTCGCCCGCGCCTGCTCGGTTTCGTCCCGCAGGCGGGAAAGGCGCCGCTGGCCGGCCTCGACGGCCTGAGCGACATCGCCTTCGTCATCGGCATCGGCGAGGGCTTCTTCGGCGGCGAGGCGGCGTTCCTCGATGTCTTCGAGACCGGCGAGGATGCGGCTATGGGCTTCCTCGAGCGCCGACTTGCGGCTGGCGAGATCACCCAGTGCGCGCTGCGCGGCATCGAGCCCGGACTGGGCGACACCAATGGCGTGCTGCGCGGCGCGCCACATTTCGCGGCGGCTGCGCTCCTCCTGGCGGGCGTCATCGAGGTGCCGGCCGAGGGTTTCAACATCGCGGCGCCAATTATTGCGCTCGTCCTTGGCGCGCAGAATCTCTTCGTCGAGTTCGGCGAGGCGATTGCGCTGGGCGAGGCGCTGCGCGGCCGGGGTGGGCGCATCGGCTGCCGAGACGAGACCATCCCAACGCCAGAGGGCGCCATCGCGCGTGACGAGTCGCTGTCCGGGCCAGAGCGCCTGCATCAGGCCCGGACCATCGACGGCATCGACAAGACCGATCTGGTCGAGCCGGCGTTTCAAGAGGGGCGTTCCCACCACATAGCGCGACAGCGGCTCGGCACCCTGGGGCAGGGCCGGATCGTCATAGCCTTCAATGGCCACCGACCAGTGCATCGGTGCTCCGGCATCCGAGGAGGCTTCGAGGTCATCGCCCAGCGCCGCACCCAGGGCGGTTTCGTAACCGGGCTCCACCCGCAGTTCATCGACGATCGCCGGCCAGAGGCTGGCGCCGATATTGAGCATTTTGCCGAGCGTGGAGGCCTCGGCTTCGAGCCTTGTCACCAGCGCATCGAGCTCGGCAAGGCGCGGTCGGGCGTCGTCGAGCTTGCCCTGCGCCTCCATCGCGGCTTCTTCGGCGGCGAGCGCGGTTTCCTCCGCGGCCTCGGCATTCTCCTGGGCTTCGCTCAGCGCTTCGCGTGCCTCGTGCACGGCCGCATCGGCATCGAGCGTGGCGGAAATCTTTGCCATCTCGGCTTCGACGGCGGCGAGTTCCTGGGCAAGCTTGCCGCGTCTTTGCTCGGCATCCTGAGCCATGCGCATGGCTTCGGCCCGGCGTGCCCGCAACTGGCTGAGCCGGTCGGCCGCATTGCGCAGTTCGGCTTCCGCTGCGGTGACAGCGTCCCGGGCAGCCTCGGCCAGTTCCTGGGCCGCGTCATATTCGGCCCGGTTTTCCTCCTGCTCGGCAAGCAGGGTTTCCTGCTCCTCGGCATAGGTGGCGAGCGTTTCCTCGCTCTCTTCGACGAGCTGGCGTTCTCGCACGCCGTCGGAGGCAATCTGGCGCAGGCGATCTTCAAGCTCGACGCGGCGCTGGTCCATGCGGCGCGCTTCGTCGGCGAGCTGTTCGTGGAGGATCTTGTAGCGCTGGAGCACGGCGCTGGTGACGGCCTCGCGCTCCTTGAGCGGGGTGAGGGCGGCTTCGCTGGTTTCGACGCGCTTTTTGGCCTCATGTTCTTCGTGCATGGCATCGGCCAGCTGGCGGATCAGCACGGCCTGGGCGGCCTCGGCCTCTTTTTCGGCGGCGCGGCTGGCGACCCAGCGAATGTGAAAGAGCGTAGCCTCGGCGCGCCGGATGTCGCCCGAGAGCCCGCGATAGCGGATGGCGAGGCGCGCCTGGCGTTTCAGCGTTTCGAGCTGGAGTTCGACCTGGGCGATGACGTCTTCGACGCGCTCAAGATTTTGCTCGGCCGCCTTCAGGCGCAGCTCGGCCTCGCGCCGGCGCGAATGAAGACCGGAAATACCGGCCGCTTCTTCAAGGAGTGCGCGACGCGCGGTGGGCTTTGCCGCGATCAGTTCGCCGATCTGGCCCTGGCGCACCATGGCGGGTGAATGGGCACCGGTGGAAGCATCAGCAAACAGCAGTTGCACGTCGCGGGCGCGCACTTCCTTGCCGTTGACGCGATAGACCGAGCCCTGCTCGCGCTCGATGCGGCGGGTGACTTCCAGCACATCGGCGATGTTGAGCGCTGCGGGTGCGGTGCGGTCTGTGTTGTCGAGGACGAGGGTGACTTCGGCCGAATTCCGCCCTGGCCGATTGCCAGAGCCGGAAAAGATGACGTCGTCCATGCCCGAAGCGCGCATGGCCTTGTAGGAATTTTCGCCCATGACCCAGCGCATGGCTTCGACCAGGTTGGATTTGCCACACCCGTTCGGCCCGACAATGCCGGTGAGCCCCGGCTCCATGACGAGGACTGTTTCATCGCTGAAGGATTTGAAACCGTGCAGCCGGAGGCGCTCAAATTTCACGGTTTTTCCCCTGCGCGTGAGGGGTATGCGGGGGAATTGCCACCGACCCAGTCAAGGGGCGGTGGCGCATCACCTGTATGGTCGGGCCGGCGCGCTTGCATCCGCAAGGGGGAAATGCGCGCCGGCTGACAGAATTACTGCTGCGCAGGCGCAGGAGCCATGGCGCCGCCAGCGGGAGCCATTGCGTCAGCGGCAGGCGCTGCGGTCGGGGCAACGAAGTCGGCAGGCACGAGCGGGTCGATGGCAGCAGCGAGTGCTTCCAGCGTCGTGGTCCCGGAAATGGTCTTGCCATTGACATAGAAGGTCGGCGTGCCCTGCAGCCCGAATTCATCCAGCGCCTGTTCGCGCTGGGCTTCCATCCCGGTGAACAGGTCCTGATTCGTCAAGGCAGCTTCAAAGCTTTCCTGGGTGAAGCCAAGCTGCATGGCGACGTCGAGCATGGCGTCGCGCGGCTTGTCCGACGTGCCCCAGACGCCCTGCGTCTTGAAGAAGGTGCCGATGACATTGTGGTAATTGGCTTCGCCAGCGGCTTCGGCCAGCATGAAGATAGCCGCGTCGAGCACGTTGCGCACGAAGGGGCGCACGATGAACTTGACCTTGCCGGTGTCTACATACTCTGCCTTGAACGGCTCAAACACCGTGTTGTGGAAAGTCGCGCAGTGCGGGCAGGTCGGCGAGGCATACTCAATGACGGTGACGGGCGCGTCCGGGCTGCCAAGAACCTTGTCGGCAATGCCACCGGCAGGAGCCATCAGCTTGGCCTCGTCGATCATGTCGCCATCGGCAGCAAAGCTGGCCGAAACGCCGCAAAGGCTGAGGGCCGAAGCTGCGGCTGCAAGGACAAGGGTCTCACGGCGATTGAATTTCACGTCTGGCTCCTGAATATTTGTGACCGCGACACTACACATGCCCCGCGTGTCGGCAAGTGGGCAAAGACATCACTTGGGGGTGAAGTCTCATCGTTTCTTGTTTGCCGACCTGCTGGAGAGCGCCAGGCCCAGGGCCCGCAACGCTTCCCTCAGGTCGCTATCCTCGATCTTTTCGACCGCGGCGCCGACCTTCGCGATCTCGCTCTGGCTCGGTTGATAAGGCTTTTGCACCTTTTTGCCTGAACCCGGCGTGAATGGCTCGGCAGAAAGCCGTACATCCTGAACCAGCAGATAGCCGAAATAGCGGTTCACCGCCGCGGCGATCGCCGGCGCATCATGCTGGGCAAACAGGGCCTGTCCCGGCGCGCAGCGCAGATAAAGCACGGCGCCTTCATGATTGTGGGACGCCTGGCGCGGCCAGACCAGCTTGTCGGGCATGGTCGTTTCGTCATACGGCCGCGGCGCAATCGCCTTCCAATGGGTGATGATGTCCCTGGTGGCAAAGCCGCGCTTTTTCAGCACAGGATCAAGCGCCCCGGCGAGCACATCGGCAAGGTTGAGTGTCTTGTTGCGGCGTTTGGGTTGGGGCGTTGTCTCGGCCATGTCGGGTCTACTAGCAGATATGGGTGCGATGGCCTATATTGCTTGGGCTGGAGCACACCATGATCTCTGACGAGACCGTAACCCTCGAATTTCTGAGCCGACAGCAGGCGCTGCTGCTCGAAGAGCTTCGGGCTGTGCGGATCGAGAGCCGGGAGATCCGTCGCTCCTTTACCCTTATTTCCGAGCATTTTTCCCGGCAGGAACACCGGATCGTGGAACTTCGCGACGATCTGGAGACACTGGTGAAGCTCGAACTGGGTGGTGCCATCGCCAATCTCGAGACGCGACTAGAAACCGCGCTCGAGGGGCGGCTGGATGCACACGATACCCGCCTCGATGGCCTTGGGCAGCGGCTCGAGCGCCTCGACGAAAAGCTCGATGCCATACTGGCCGCCGTCACTCCTCGATAGATTGAATTTATGCAGCTCATTTCTCCGCGCCGGATCGACGCGGCCGCCGTTCTCGCCTGGTATGACAGCCACGCCCGTGACTTGCCCTGGCGGGTGTCGCCGGCGGATCGGGCCCGTGGCGTAAAGCCCGATCCCTATCGCATCTGGCTGAGCGAGGTGATGCTGCAGCAGACGACGGTCGCGGCGGTGAAAACCTATTTTTTGCGCTTCACCAGCCTGTGGCCGACCGTCCACGACCTGGCCGCCGCCCCGCTCGATGCCGTGCTGCGCGAGTGGGCGGGGCTGGGATATTATGCCCGCGCGCGAAATCTGCATGCCTGCGCCGTCGCGGTGGTGGAGAACCATGGCGGGGTGTTTCCGACCAGTGCAGCGGGATTGCTGGGGCTGCCGGGGGTTGGCGCCTATACCAGCGCTGCCATTGCCGCCATCTGCTATGACGAGCCGGTGGCCGTGCTCGATGGCAATCTCGATCGCGTGCTGGCGCGCTACTATGCGCTGCCGGTTCCGGTGCGCGAAGCCAAGGAGGAGCTGCGCGCAGCGCTTCAGGCTTCGGTGCCGGCGCGGGCCGGTGACTTTGCCCAGGCGATGATGGATCTCGGGGCGACCATCTGTGCGCCGCGGGCCGCGCTCTGCATGCTCTGTCCGCTGCAACCCGGGTGTGCCGCCGCCCGCGAGGGCACGGCGCTGGTCTATCCGATCAAGCCCGAAAAAACGGAAAAACCGGTTCGCAAGGGCCATGCTTTCGTCATGCTGGACGCTGATGGTGATGTCTATCTGCGGACGCGGCCGGACAAGGGGCTGCTGGCCAAGATGACCGAAGTGCCCACTTCAGACTGGACGGCAGAGCTGGGCGAACCCGACTATCCGCTGGCCGCCGAGTGGCGGCACCGCGGACAGGTGGTGCATGTGTTCACCCATTTCCGGCTGGAGCTGGAAGTCTGGTCGGCCGTGGTGGCGCCCGATGGGCTCGATACCGGCTGGTGGAGCGCGCCGGAGGCACTGGGTGGAGAAGCCCTGCCAACCCTTTTCCGAAAAGTGCTGGCAGGAGCGGGGCTGGCCTAGCGCCGGCCGAAGACGCGGTCGGCGATATCGCTGTTCCTGCTGGCCGCCATGCCGGGAATAAGAAGGGCGTCGATGAACCACCAGATCGCCACGATCGCCCAGAGGAAGCTCAGAAGCCCAAAGCTGACGAAGGTGACGAGCAGGACGATGGCGGAGAGGGCGAGCATGATGACGCCACTCAGCGGGCGGCCGAGATAAAACCGGTGCGCGCCGACATAGCCGAGGAACGCCCAGAGGAGGTAAGCCACCAGCAGGGACTTCTTCTCGATGTCATATTGGGCTGAAACCCGATCCGTTGCCATTTCTACCCTCAAAAAACTGCGACACCGAAAATGGGCCTTCGCTCCCGGATTTCAAGGTTTTGGCGCGGCGCAAGATAACAAAAAGGCCGCCGGGGCAAACCGGCGGCCAGTTGATAGAGCCTGAGGCGATTGGAGGTCAGGATCAGGCAGAAAGCAAATCAAGTTTTTGGCGCACGCTGGCCCGCAACACGTCGATGGGCTCGAGAACGCCAAGATAGTCGTGGTGCCAGAAGGTCCACCCGTTGCATGCCTCAGCTTCCTGAACCAGCGCGCCGACCTTGTGGATCGACCCCTGGTGCGGACCCGAGACGAGCGAGCCGTCTGCACGAACCATGGCAGAGTAACGTTTCGTTAAGTCGAAAAGTTGCGCACCCGGTTCGATGAGACCCTGCTCGACGAGCGAGCCGAACGGGATGCGTGTTTCTTTGCGCTTCGGCTTGACCGACTGCAGCGCGTCGAACACTGCCGGCCGGATCGAGGCGATCCGCTGGCGTGCCGCGGCGATGTAGGTTTCCTCGCGCTCGATGCCGATGAAATGCCGGCCGAGCTTGCGGGCGACGGCGCCGGTGGTGCCGGTGCCGAAGAACGGGTCGAGCACGATATCGCCGGGCTTGGTGGTCGCATTCAGGATGCGGAACAGCAGGGCTTCCGGCTTCTGGGTCGGATGGATCTTGCTGTCGTCCTCGCCCTTGAGACGCTCCGCCCCGGTGCAGATGGGGAACAGCCAGTCGCTGCGCATCTGCGTGTCGTCATTGGAGAGTTTCAGCGCTTCATAATTGAAGGTGACGCGGCTTTTCTGGCTCTTGGAGGCCCAGATCAGCGTCTCATGCGCATTGGTAAAGCGCGTGCCGCGGAAATTGGGCATCGGGTTGGCCTTGCGCCAGACAATGTCGTTGAGCATCCAGAAATCGAGATCCTGGAGTGCCGTGCCGACACGGAAAATATTGTGATACGAGCCGATGACCCAGATGGCGCCATCAGGCTTGAGCAGACGCCGCGCGGCCTTGAGCCAGCCGCGGGTGAAAGCGTCGTAATGGGCAAAACTGTCGAACTTGTCCCAGTCGTCGTCGACCGCATCGACCTTGGTCTGGTCGGGACGGGTCAACCCCTGCTCGAGTTGCAGGTTATAGGGCGGATCAGCAAAGATCAGATCGACACTGCCGGCCGGCAAGGAATTCATGTGGTCGATGCAATCGCCCACGAGAATAGTGTCGATCGGGAGGCGGGTGGCCTCTTCCGCATTGACCTCGACGGCCATACGCGCGGTACGCAACATACTCTTAACCCTAACGCAGCACTAACAATTCCCTTATAGGGCGTTAGGGTTAAGGGAGCGTTTGCAAGATGTTAGCGAGGGGTTAACCCTCGACAACCAGCGTCGTGCGCTGGACCAGCAGCGCAGCGACCGGGGCGAACTCGGCGCGGTGGTGGCGGCAGGGGCCGTGGGCGTTGAGCGCGGCGAGATGGGCGGCGGTGCCATAGCCCTTGTGGCCGGAAAAGCCGAAATGGGGCGCGTCGCAATCCATGATGGTGCACATGCGGTCGCGCACCACTTTGGCGACAATCGAGGCTGCGGCAATCGAGACGCTGCGACCGTCGCCGCCAATCAGCGCAAGGCCGTCGCAGGGCAGGCCCGGGGGCACATCCCGGCCATCGACCAGGACACGGTCAACGGCACGGGGCAGGGCGATCACTGCGCGGGTCATGGCGGCAAGTGTCGCGCCGCGAATATTGCGGGCGACGATCTCGTCGGGCGGCGCAGTGGCTATGGCGACCTCGGCGCTGGCCATGATTTCGGCATAGAGCGCCTCGCGCCGTTCTGCCGTCAGTTTTTTGGAATCATTGAGCCCCGCGGGGATACGGTCGGGATCGAGCCGGACCGCTGCGACGACGACGGGACCGGCAAGCGGGCCGCGTCCTGCCTCGTCGACGCCGGCGACCAGTCGCGCCCCGCGCGCCATCAACATGGTCTCATGGGAAAAATCGGGCCCGACGGGCAGGGCGTCAAGGAGTGTCGAACTGGTCTCGAGAGCAGTCTTGCGGGCCATCAACGTGTGTCCCGCAGCCGGTCAGCCAGTTCGGCCCTGTCGGTGACGAAGAGGTGATGGCCAGTCCTGTTGGTTTCGCGCACGAAATCGGCCAGCGCCTGACTTTCGGAAACCGCCCTGGCAATGTCGCCGAGGACGATGAGGCGCAGGCGGTAATTCTGGAATTTCTGGATGAAGAGGCCGGCCAGCGTCGTGCTCAATTGGAAAAACGCGGGCGCGAAACGGCTTGCGGGCACAATGACGGCATCGACGTCGAGGCCATAGGTCTGGCCGATGACGTCGAGAGCGTCTGCCTCGCTGGACAGGAGCACGCCATTGGCGTCGAGCACCAGCAGCTTCACCCCATTTACAGTTTCTTCGGCCATTCCCGCTCCGGGAGTTCTCGATATTGGCCTACCCTGATATAAGAGTCTCGCCGGGGGGCAAAGCCGAGAGTAACTCATGCGCCATGCCGCCGGCCTTGCTGTCATCCTTATCCTCACACAATCGCTTGCCGCCGAGCCGTTCAGCCATTCGTCTGGCGAATGGCGCGAATATCATCGCGATTGGCTGGCCGCCTGTCCTTCGGTGATCGATGAGGATGGTCCGGACTTCTACAGCTTTTCCTGCTTTGCCAGCACGGGTAGCCAAGCGCTCAACAGTGCGTCCTTGCCAGCCTATAAGCTGACGCTGGTGCAGAACCGGCTCGACGGTACGCTCGATGTCGCCATCACCGTTGCGGCCGACGATGCTGTCTATGACGAAAAAAGGCCGATCGTGCTGTCGTTCTCGAGAGAGCCGCCGATCCGCCTCATGCCCGGCATCGATATCGAGACGCGCTACAACACCACCAACCAGTATTTCGTGGCCGCGCCCGACCTGCGCGATCGCCTCGTTGCGCTGATGAAGGAACGCGCGGCCGTAACACTGGCCGTCCCCCTCGAAGGCCGGATCGAAGCTGTGGAAACCCGGTTGTCGTTGCAGGGTGTCATGGCGGCGCTGGACTTCATGTCGACCAACGCCCGCCGCGTCGCCCAGTACTGAGCCTAAAAAAGGCTCATCTGGCGTGTTTCGAGGGTCGGCGCCTCAAAGAGATCGATCCGCAGCGGTGGCAGCTTGGGGTTGAGGCCATAGCGCTCGCGCGCCTTGTCGAACCGCTGGCGCAACAGCGTCGCATAAGGGCCCTCGCCGGTGAAGCGCGTGCCCCAGCGGGCATCGTAATCCTTGCCCCCTCGCGTATCGCGCACCAGCGACAGCACATGCCGAACCCGGTCGGGAAAATGGCGCAGCAGCCACTCGCGGAACACGTCGCGCACTTCGCCCGGCAGGCGGAGGAGGATCATCGAGGCGCTGATCGCGCCCTGGGCCTTGCCGGCATCGAGGATGCGCTCAAGCTCCATGTCATTGATCGCCGGGATCATCGGTGAGGCGAAGATTGCGGTGGGAATGCCGGCATCGCTCAGTGCCTTGATGGCTTCGAGGCGACGGGCCGGGGAGGAGGCACGCGGCTCCATCTTGCGGCTCAGCTTATGGTCCATCGAGGTAACCGAGATGGCGACCTTGACGAGATTGAGCTTGGCCAGCTCGGTGAGGATGTCTAGGTCGCGCAGGATCAGCGCCGATTTGGTGGTGATCATCACCGGATGCTTTGTCTCAAGCATGACTTCGAGAATGCCGCGCGTCAGCTTGTGCTTGCGCTCGGCCGGTTGATAGGGGTCGGTATTGGTGCCCATGGCGATCGCCTTGGGGCGATAGGACCGCGTGCCCAACTCGTGCCGCAGCGCTTCGACGGCATTGGTCTTGACGTAGATGTCGCGCTCGAAATCGATCCCCGCCGAATGGCCGAGATAGGCGTGGGTGGGCCGGGCAAAACAATAGGAACAGCCATGCTCGCAGCCACGATAGGCATTGATCGAGCGTTCGAAGGCGATGTCAGGACTGTCATTGGTGGTGATGATGGTCTTGGCGCGCTCGGCATGTTCGGTGGTTTCGAACAGCGGCATCGGCTCGACATTGTTCCAGCCATCATCGAAGCTTTCGCGCGCATGGGTCTCGAAGCGGCCAGAGCGGTTCGACTGGGCGCCGCGCCCGCGAACACTGTCCACATTGATGAGCTCGCGCCGCGCCAGATCCGCATCGCGGCTGCGGCTCAATCTCTCCAGGGCTTCAAAGGACGGGGCCTGATAAAGGGCCATGATGTGTCTCCTGACTGTCGAGCCGGGGAGAATCGAACTCCCTCCGACGTCCAGGAACATGTAGCACCGCGAATAGAACAAAACAAGAACAGGGGGAGTCACATTATTCTTGTTGTCCCTCATATCGGCAGGGGTGCCATGCATTACAAGACTTTACGGGGCGCCCGCGCGGGCGTAGACATTGCCCCTTTCGGCGCGCCTTTTGGCTCGTGATCGTGTCCCGCCTTGATGCCGCTCCCGAGGCGTGCGCCGGACGATCATGCTGACAGGTCCTGTCGCCGACAATTCATTATTTCCGTGTCGATCCGCGGCGGTTTTGTCCGTCGTGTGCACGCCACGTCTGATCGAGAGAGAACAAGATGACAATGGACGCTACGCTTGATGCGGTGCCCGAAATCGCGCCGCAGCACCCCGATAATGCTGCCCGCAACAAGCTGGTAATTGCGCTCCTGCTCGTCTCCACCTTTGTGGTCATGCTCAATGAAACCATCATGAGCATCGCGATCCCGCATCTGATGGTTGATCTTGGCGTCACCGCCAGCGCCGCCCAGTGGCTGACCACGGCCTTCCTGTTGACCATGGCAGTCGTCATTCCGGTGACGGGTTTCCTCCTCCAGCGCATCAACACGCGGCCGATCTTTATCGCCGCCATGTCGATTTTCAGCCTCGGCACAGCAATCTGTGCGATCTCTCCCGGTATTGAACTGCTGATCCTGGGTCGTGTGGTTCAGGCAACCGGCACGGCCATCATGATGCCGCTGCTGATGACCACGGTGATGACCCTCGTGCCGCCGGCGAGCCGCGGCAAGACCATGGGCAATATCTCCATCGTCATGTCTGTGGCCCCGGCCATCGGCCCGATGATCGGCGGGTTCATCCTGACCAATTTTGATTGGCGCTTCATGTTCTATTTCACCCTGCCGATCGCCATTGGCGCTCTGATCCTGGGTGCAATCCGCATTCGCAATGTGACGACCCCGCGCGATGTGCCGCTCGATGTGCTCTCGGTGATCCTCTCGGCCCTGGCCTTTGGTGGCCTGGTCTATGGTCTTTCGAGCCTTGGCGAAGGCGCTTCGCATCCGTCGGCCATTCCGGCCTGGCTGCCGATTGCCATTGGTGTCCTGGGCATGGGTCTTTTCGTCTGGCGCCAGTTCGGCCTGCAGAAGGACAATAACGCGCTGCTCGACCTGCGCACGCTTCAGCACCGCAACTACACGCTGTCGCTGATCACCATTGCCATTGCCATGGTGGCGCTGCTCGGCAGCTCGATCCTGATCCCGATCTATACCCAGACCGTGCTTGGGCTCGACCCATTCTATACCAGCCTGATCCTGCTGCCGGGTGCGCTCTCCATGGCGTTCCTCGCGCCCATCGTCGGTCGTCTTTATGACAAGCTTGGGCCGCGTCCGCTGCTGGTGCCGGGTGTTGTCGCGGTTTCGGCCGTGATGTGGGCGCTGGCCTTTGCCGGCCAGGACACACCGATCTGGGCGGTTATCGCCGGTCACCTGATTCTCAGCATTGGCCTCGCGTTCACCTTCACCCCGCTCTTCACCGCCTCGATGAGCTCTGTGCCGCCAAAGCTCTACGCCCATGCCAGCGCGATCATGGGCTCTGTGCAGCAGGTGGCGGGCGCCGCGGGCATTGCGCTTTTTGTGGCGATGATGACCCTGCAGACCGCGTCCGAAACGGCCGCCGGACTGGATCAGCTCGAAGCACTTGCCTCCGGCGTGCGCGCCGGCTTCCTCTGCGGTGCCATCGTTTCGGTGCTGATGGTCATTTCGGCCGCCTTCGTGAAAAAGCCGGACGGCGAGGGGCCCGCCCACGCCGCAGGCCACTAGGAAATGCAAAAGGGCGCCGGATCATCCGGCGCCCTTTTTGTTTCAGGCGACTTCGTAAAGCCCGGGAATATGCGGGCCCTTGGGCACGATCCCCGAGGGGTTGAGCGTCTTGATCGAATAATAGCCGCGCTTGATGTGGTCGATGTCGACCGTTTCGCGCACGCCGGGCAGGTCGAGAATGCGCAGCATATAGTCCTGGAGGCGCGGATAGTCGGCGATGCGCCGGAGATTGGTCTTGAACAGGCCATGATAGGCCGCGTCGAACCGCACCAGCGTCACGAAGGCGCGGATGTCGCTTTCGGTGAGCACATTGCCGACAAGGAAATCCTGTCCATCGAGGCGCTTTTCCAGCGTATCGAGCGCCTCGAACACATCTGCATAGGCTTCGTCATAGGCGGCCTGCGTCGTCGCAAAACCGGCGCGATAGACCCCATTGTTGAAGCGCGGATAGATATAATCGTTGAGCGCATCGATCTCGCTGCGCAGCGCCTCGGGATAAAGGTCGACATCGTTTTTCGCCAGATCGCCGAAGCCGGAGTTGAGCATGCGCAGGATATCCGCGCTCTCATTGTTGACGATGGTGTTTTTCTGCCTGTCCCAGAGCACAGGCACGGTCGCCCGCCCGCTGACTTGGGGATCAGCGGCGGTATAGATCTGGTGCATATAGGTGGCGCCATTGATCGGATCGGGCATGGCGAAGCGCCAGCCTTCGTTGCTCAGTTCCGGCTCGACGATCGAGACAGAGATTATTTCTTCGAGCCCCTTGAGCTTGCGCCCGATGAGGGTGCGCGACGCCCAGGGACAGATCAGCGCGACATAGAGGTGATAGCGGCCGGCCTCGGCCTTGAAGCCGGCTTCTCCGGTCGGCCCGGCGCTGCCATCGGGCGTCACCCAATTGCGGAAGCTCGAGGTCTGCCGCACAAAACCGCCCTTGGCGTCGGTGCCCTGAACGGGCTGCCAATTGTCGGTCCACTTGCCGTTGACGAGCATTTTTACTCCCCACGAAGGACGAGATCAAGGGCGATGCCCCAGGGATCGGTCAGCTGATGGCCGGTGACGCCGGCCCGTTCGGTGATGCCATTGCGCTGTTCGGCGCTGTCGAGAATGAGTTCGAACTCGACGAGGCCAGTGGTGTCCGGGGCGAGGGGGCCCGCGCCGCGGCTCGACCACATATTGGTCGCCAGCTGGTGGTGATAGCCGCCTGCGCCATAGAACACCGCCCCGGGATAGCCGCAGGTGACATTGGTGCCCAGCACGCCCGAATAGAAGGGCTCGGCCTTGGTGATGTCACCCAGCTGCAGATGCACATGGCCGACGATCATGTTGGATGGCGCACCGCTCCACACCCGGCTGGGGTCAAGATCGAGCAGGGCGTCGATATCGAGAGGGTCGGTGGTCATGGCGATCATCTCGCCGTCGCGCTGCCAGTCAGTGCGCGGACGGTCGGCATAGACCTCGATGCCATTTCCTTCCGGGTCGTTGAAATAGAACGCCTCGCTGACCAAATGGTCGGAAGCGCCACCGACCGGGATGCGCTCGCGGGCGATCTTGCGCACCCAGGCGCCGAGATCGGGGCGATCCATCAAAAAGGCGGTGTGGAAGAGGCCGGCCGCGCGCGGGCTGCGCTGTGCGAATTCGGGATTGCCTCGCAATTCAAGCAAGGCCTCATTGCCGACGCCAAGGCGCAGGCTGTTGCCGTCGCGGCCGAGCGTTTCGAGATCGAGCAATTGCTTGTAATAGTCCGCCACAGCATCAAGCTGGCGCACATTGAGGGTCACCATGCCGGTCTGCATGGTTGCCGTTGGCGAAATGGACATGAGCATTCTCCTGGTGGCGCCGTTTGCGCCTTGGCCCTGAAGATGCCCCCTTTGATCGGTTTCTTAAAGCGAACGACAGCGAACGTGTTGTTCGCTGATTGTCACCGCTCTGCCAGTCTCGGCATGAGCTCGACGAAGTTGCACGGCTTGTGCCGGTAGTCGAGCTGCTGGCTCAAAATGCCCTCCCAAGCGTCGCGGCAGGCGCCACGCGACCCAGGCAGACAGAAGACGAAGGTCGTGCCGATCAGACCTGCGGTGGCGCGCGACTGCACCGAACTCGTGCCCACTGTGGTCGCCGAATATTGGTGAAACAGCACCGAGAACCCGTCCATGCGCTTGTCGAACAGCGGTTCCACTGCCTCCGGCGTCACGTCGCGGCCGGAAAAGCCGGTGCCCCCCGTGGTCAACACCACATCCACCTGCGGGTCGGCGACCAGCGCCTGCACGGCGGCGCGGATCAACTGGATATCGTCGCGCACCACCTGCCGGCCCGCGCAGCTGTGGCCATCGGCCTCCAGCATCGACTGCAGCAGAGCGCCAGCGGTGTCAGTTTCGATGGTCCGCGTGTCGGAGACGGCGATGATGGCGATGGAGAGCGGCTTGAACGCCCTGTCCTCAAACCGGTCTGTCTTGAACATGGCTGCCTGCGTCAGGGGTTTCGATCAGTTCATCAGGCACCGCCGGCTCGTGCCGGACGATGATGTCGTCTTCCTCGGGATCGCTCTCGGCGCGCGGATCCATGGCAACCGATTCCGGCGTGTCATTGGCCATGGGCTGGAACGGTGCGCGGTCGGCGGCGTCGACGCTCTTGCGGACCCGCATGCGCAGGAAGGCGAACATGGCGACCACGACATGGAAGACGGCAGTGACCATGAACAGCGCCATGGGCGCGATCGTGCTCATCAGCACTGAGGCGATCAGCGGGCCGATGGCAAGGCCGAGGCCAAGGATCAGCAGCATGCCGCCGGCGATCTTGGCGAAATTGCCCTCGCGCGCAAAGTCGTTCGCATGTGCGACGGCGATCGGATAGAGCGGATTGGCGGCCAGCCCGTAAAGGGCGAACAGCACATACATCAGCCAGCCCTGGCCCGGGTTGATGAGGACAACTAGGAGACCGACCACCGCCGCGGCGCTGGCGAGGCCGATCATCACCTGACGGCGATCGATTTTGTCCGAGAGGCGGCCGAAGGGGATCTGGCCGACAGCGCCAGCAATGGCTGCGATGGCGAAGAGCAGGGCGATACCCGAGGCATCGAGCCCCTGTTCATAGCCATAGACCGGCGCCAGCGTGCCGAACGAACCATTGGCCATGCCGCAGCAGAAGGCGGCGACGGCGGCAACCGGCGAGGTCTTGATCAGAAGCGGCAGGTCGAGCTTGGCTGAGGCGAGGGGACGGGGCTGCGGGCTCGAGGTCAGCGAGGTCGGCAGCACCGCGCAGATAAAGCTGATGGCGCCGATGACGAAGGGCAGATAGCCCGCCGTGCCGGTGACCGACATGGCGATCTGGCCGAGCGTCGAGGCGCCAAGGTTGATGGTGACATAGATCGAGAAGATCGTGCCGCGGCTCTTGTTGTCACTGACCTCGTTGAGCCAGCTTTCAACGATCATCGCCGCTCCGGCAAAGCAGAAGCCGCTGAGCGCACGCATCATGATCCAGCCGATGTCGTTGATCCACAAGAGGTTGAGCAGGATGGTGATGGTGCCGATCGCCGCCATGACCGAGAAAGCGCGGATATGGCCCACTTTTCGCACGATCATCGGCACCGCGATGGAGCCGGCAACGAACCCAACCGACCAGCCTGTTCCGATCAGGCCCAGCGCCGGAAGGGAGAAGCCCTCCTCGGCGCCACGGACCGAGAGAAGAAGGCCCTGGAGGCCACCTCCGAACATCAACAGTGCCGAACCTAGGAAGAGGGCATAGATCTTGACGACGGAAGCCATGGCGCTTTCGGATCTTGAATGAAGTCGTAGTTTTGCAAATCACCTGAAGGTGACAATAGCGCGGCAAAACTTAATGGACAGACCCGAAACTGTTCCGCCGGACGGAAAGTTCAGACGAAGCCAAGGAAGAGGGCGAGGCGAGATGTGAGGGACTGCATCGTCGCTTCGTCGACCGCACCCGCCACTTGTCCGATCTTGCTGCGGGGGACTGTGGTCACCTTGTCCGTCATGATCTGTGACGCGTCTCTGAGACCGTTTTCCCGAGTTGGTTGCAAGGAGACCCGGACCGACGATCCCGCGATGATCGTAGACGTGATGGGAACCACGGTGACGCTGGACGTCTCTGCGTAGAGGTCTGATTGAAGCACCAGCGCTGGACGTGGTTTGCCCAGATCGCCTGGCAATGCGACGATCACTACGTCGCCGCGCTTCACGGATTGGGACCGTCTGTAGTTTTGGTCATCTCATCCCACGCCGCTTCGAGAAAACTGTCGAGGGTGGGATCGTCTGCGTCGGCCTGTGCCAGTAGTCTGGATTGCTGGGCCGCCTTTTCCGCAAAGCCGGGCTGCGTGTTGTCCGGCACCCAGATTGTCACTGGCCGCAGGCCCTTTGCACGCATTGCCGTCTCATTTGCTTCGTCGATGCGCTTGGCAGAATTGGACATCTGGCTGTCCTCCATCGACGCTAATTTAGGCGCTATCAGCGTCCGCTTCAACCGAGCCCCAGCGCGTCCATTTTCATCTTGAGGCTGAGCAGGTCGCGCCAGGCTTGTTGCTTTGCGGCCGGGTTGCGCAGGAGATAGGCCGGATGGAGCGTTGGCATGCCGTGGGTGGCGTGGGCGCCGATGCTCAGATCTTCCCATTTGCCGCGCATCTTGATGATGCCGACACTGGTCTTGAACACGGTCTGCATGGCCGAGCCGCCCAGGGTCACCACCAGCTTTGGCGCCACCAGCTCCACCTGACGATGGAGGAACGGCAGGCACAATTCCATCTCTTCGGGCGAGGGGGCGCGATTGCCGGGCGGACGCCACGGCACGGAATTGGCAATGTAGACCTTGGTGCGATCGAGGCCGATGGCAGCCAGCATGCGATCAAGCAATTGCCCGGACCGGCCGACGAAGGGCTTGCCCTGCCGGTCCTCCTCGGCGCCGGGGGCTTCCCCGATCAGCATGATCTTTGCCTCTGGATTGCCGTCGGCAAACACCAGCTGGGTAGCGCGGAACTTGAGGCCGCAGCCATCATAGGTCTCAAGGATAGAGCGGAGTTGATCGAGCGACTGGGCCGAGGCGGCCAGTGCCCGCGCTTCGGTGGGGTCCCCGCCAACGGGGCCGGCGGCCAAAGGAATGGGCGCGGGAGCTGGTGCGCCCGGCATAGGCAGGACCCGGGCCGGCGCAGCAGTATTGGCAGCGGGCGGCTTTTGCGCGAACCGGTCGATCGGATCTTCGCCCACGGCCAGATCGACGCCGGCGGCGCGATACCAGTCCAGCACCGAAAGCAGTTCGGCGTTATTGAGCGCGTGAGCTTGAGACATGGCCTCTGTTATGTCACACCGCATGCGGGGCGACCAGTCGCCTCCAGCTCAAGAGGATGTTTGCCCATGGCAGAGGCCGGTAATCGCGAGGTACTGTCGACCGACGTGCTGATCGTCGGGGCGGGACCGGCCGGACTTGCCGCCGCCATTCGCCTCAAGCAGCGCCATCCTGACATCGCCGTCACCATTGTGGAAAAAGCTGCCGAGATCGGTGGCCATATCCTTTCCGGCGCGGTCATGGACCCCGTGGGTCTCGACGCGCTGATCCCCGACTGGCGGCTGAAAAACCCTCCCGTCGGTCCGGACGTGACGACGGACACCTATCATTTCCTCACCAGCAAGGGCGATTTTGCCGTCCCCCATGCGCTGATCCCGCCGCAGATGCGCACCAAGGGCGGTGTCATTGTCAGCCTCGGCGATCTCGTGCGCTGGCTGGGCGAGGAAGCAACAGCGCTTGGCGTCGACATTTTCCCCATGACCGCGGCCATTGATGTGCTGCGAGACGGCGATGGCCCCGTGCGCGGTATCATCACCGGCGATCTCGGGCTCGATCGGGAGGGCAATCCCAAGCCCGGCCACGCGGCGGGCATTGCCCTTGAAGCCAAATATACGCTGATCGGGGAGGGGGCGCGCGGCTCGCTCGCCAAGAAGATCATTGGCGAGTTCGCTCTCGCCGAGGGCAAGAGCCCGCAAAAATACGGCCTCGGCATCAAGGAAGTCTGGGAGATCCCGGCCGAGCGCCACCAGCCCGGCGAGGTCGATCATTATCTTGGTTTCCCGCTCGACGATGCCACCTCCGGCGGTGGCTTTGCCTATCACGCGCAGGACCGGAAGCTTTATCTCGGCCTCGTTGTTCATCTCGATTATGCCGATCCCACGCTGTCGCCCTTTGGCGAGTTCCAGCGGTTCAAGACTCATCCGTCCATTGCCCCGCTGCTCGAAGGCGCGACCCGCATCAGCTACGGCGCGCGGGCTCTGGCCTCAGGCGGCTGGCAGTCGCTGCCAGATCTGGCCTTTGCCGGTGGTGGGCTCATCGGTTGCGCGGCCGGCTTCATGAACGCCCCGCGCCTGAAGGCCATTCACAATGCCATTCTCTCGGGCATCGGCGCTGCCGATGCGGTGGGGGAGGCGGTGGCCGCCGGTCGCCAGCACGATCGCCTGGAGAACCTCCAGGAACGCGTCTTCGAAACCGGCATCGAGGCTGAACTCGTCGGCGTCCGCAACATCAAGCCACTGTGGAGCCGATTCGGCACATTGCTTGGTGCCGGTCTCGGCGGGTTTGATCTCTGGTGCCAGTCGCTGCTCAAATTTTCGCTGTTCGGCACGCAGCGCAATGACACGCCGGATGCGGCAAAACTCAAGCCGATCGCATCGGTGACACCGCGCGTCTATCAGCGCCCCGATGGCAAGACCACGTTCGATCGCGCCTCCTCGGTCTTCCTCGCCAATCTGGCCCATGACGAAGACCAGCCGATCCATCTCAAACTGGCTGATCCCACCATCCCCGTGCGCGAAAACCTGCCGCGCTATGGCGAGCCGGCGCCGCTTTATTGTCCGGCCGGGGTTTATGAACTGGCCGAGGAAAATGGCGCGCCCGTCTTCCGCATCCACGCTGCCAATTGCGTGCATTGCAAGACCTGCGACATCAAGGATCCGGCGCAGAATATCACCTGGGTTCCGCCCGAAGGCGGCAGCGGGCCCAATTACAGCGGAATTTGAGCACCAGTTTTTCGTGCTGACCTTGCGGCGCAGTCCTAAAACGGACAATCTTTGCCGCCTAATGGCTGCCATTATTGGCAATGGGAGAGTTGAGCGAATTGACCCTGCTTTCGACCCGAATGGCGCGACCCCTTCTTGCCGCGCTGATGGCGTTGGGTTTCAGCGCACCGCTTGCGGCGCAGAATAACCCCCTGGCGGCGCTCGACATGCTCCAGCTCTACCGGCCCAGCATTTCCGGCTCCTATATGGCCGGCCAGCAGGCCATGCAGGAGCTGCGCACCGATGAGGCCGCGCGCTATTTCGCCCAGGCCGCGCAATCCGATTGGGATAATCCGCTGCTCATCGAGCGTGCCTTTGTCGCCTATGCGGCGGACGGGCAGATCGGCCAGGCGGCCTCTGTGGCAAAGCACCTGGTCGACCTCGCCGGGCGCAATGAGCTTGCCGATCTCGTCATTGCTTCCGAAGCGATCAAGGAGCGCCGCTATGGCGCGGCCGAGCGCATGCTCGCCTCGGTTTCGCAGGACAGTTTCACCGGGATTACCGCCGCCATTCTGCGCGGTTGGGCTCTGGTGGGCGACAATCGCTATGCCGAGGCAGATGATCTGCTCAAAACCCTCGGCGAGACCGGCCTCGAGGATTTCCTCGTCTTCCATCGTGCGCTGATGGCCGAAGTCGCCGGCGAACGCGAGACCGCGCTCGATCTTGCCGCCAAGGCCTTCGAGAACGAGCCCTATGTAGCCCGCATGGTCGAAGTCTATGCCCGCATGCTCGCCAATGACGGCCGATTCGACGAAGCCGCCGAAGTCATTGACACCTTCGAAAAACAGGGCCTGACCCATCCGGTCGTCACCGTGGTCAAGGAGGCGGTGGAGGCTCGCCAGAAGCCGGGCGTCTTCACCCCCAATGTGCAGGTCGGCGCCGCCGAAATGTTCCACGGTATTGGTGCGGCCCTGACGCGTGATGGCAGCATGGACCTGGCGCTGGTTTTCCTGCGCCTCGGTCTCTATCTCGATCCCAATGCCGACGTCATTGCCCTCGCCGTTGGCCAGCTGCTCGACAACGCCGACCAGCACGAGGCGGCCAACAAGATCTATGACGCCATCCCGGTGACCTCTTCGGTCAAGCCGACTGCCGTCGTGCGCATCGCCCAGAATCTTGATGCCACTGGCGATCGTCCCGAGGCGCTGCGCCGCCTGCGCAATATCATTGCCGCCAATCCCAATGATCTCGACGCCGTCTCGGTGCTCGGCGACATGCTCCGCTATGACGAGCAATATCTCGAGGCTGCCGAGGCCTATACGCGCAGCATCGAGATCTCCGGTGGCGAGGCTCCGGCCGACTGGCGCTACTATTACGTGCGCGGCATCGCCTATGAGCGGGGCGACGAGTGGCCCAAGGCCGAGGCAGATTTCCTCAAGGCGCTGGAGCTCAATCCCGATCAGCCTGCGGTGCTCAACTATCTCGGCTACAGCTGGATCGACAAGGACATGCACCTCGACCGCGCCCTCGGCATGATCGAGAAGGCTGTCGAAGCCCAGCCTCAGGATGGCTATATCGTCGATTCGCTCGGCTGGGCCTTCTACAAGCTCGGCCGCATCGACGAAGCGATCGAAACGCTCGAGCGCGCGGTCATGCTGCTGCCCAACGACCCCGAGATCAATGACCATCTCGGCGACGCTTACTGGAAGGCCGGGCGCAAGCTCGAAGCGCGCTTCCAGTGGAATGTCGCCCGCGCGGTCGACAAGGATGGTCGCGTCACCGAACGTACCGGCCCAAAGCTGGCCGAGGGGCTGACCCCGGAAAACGAGACTGAATAGTCCCGATCCGATGATCCCATCCACCACCCAGGCAGCGCCGGCAAAGATCAATCTGGCGCTGCATGTCACCCGTCGTCGCGATGATGGCTATCACGATCTCGAAAGCCTCATCGTCTTCGCCGATCTGGCCGACGAACTCACCGCCACGCCCGCCGACACCGACAGCCTGACCATTTCCGGTCCCTTCGCTGCGGGCCTTGGAGCGGGCAGCACCAATCTCGTGATGCGGGCGGTGACGGCTTTCCGGGCACGCTGGCCGGGGCTGGTGCCAGATGGGCTGCACATCCATCTGGTCAAGAACCTGCCGGTGGCTGCCGGCATTGGCGGTGGATCGGCCGATGCCGCGGCCGCCTTGCGACTTCTAGTGCAGATAAGCAGACAAAACCTTTCCGTTGCCGATCTCTCCGATCTGGCTGCCGGCCTTGGCGCGGACGTGCCTGCCTGCCTCATCAGCCAGCCGCTGGTGGCGCGTGGCGTGGGTGAAATCCTCTCGCCGCTGCCCGATTTTCCGGCGCTGCACATCGTCTTGATCAACCCGCTGGTGCCGGTGGCGACGGCCGATATTTTCCGCCGCCTCAATGCCCACGACAATTATCCGCTGCCGGCCCTGCCAAGCCCGCTGACGCGCCCGGCCCAGCTTGGTCTCTGGCTCGCTGAAACCCGCAATGATCTGCAGCCGCCGGCGATCAAGCTGGTGCCCGTCATCGGGGAGATCATCGCGGAGCTGGCCGAGACGCCAGGATGCATTCTGGCGCGCATGTCCGGTTCCGGCGCCACGGTCTTCGGCCTCTTTGGCACGGAAGGGCAGGCGCACGAGGCCGCCCAGATCATGCGCCGCCACAATCCCGAACACTGGGTGGCCGCTGCTCCGCTCCTGGGTGTTTGAGGCAAATACCCCCACCCAACCTCCCCCTGAAAGGGGGAGGAGTCACATCGGGGCTCTCTGAAGTTGTGCGAATGCGATCTGTCCCTCCCCCTTCTTCAGGGGGAGGCTAGGAGGGGGTGCTCACACGCACCGGTACCAAAAACTAAAAACCTACGACGCGCGGCCGACGCTGTGGCGCACCACGTCAGCGAGAATGGTCTTCATATCGCTGTCGGGCAGGGGGGCGAGCGCGGCAATGGCCGCGTCGGCGTGGGCATGGGCCTTGTCGAGCGTGCGCTTGAGCGTGTTGTAGCGCGTAAAGATCGCGACCACCTGGCTCACTTCGAGGTCACTGGCGTCCATATTGCCCAGAGCCGAGGCGATGATGGCGCGTTCGGCTTCCGTGCCTTCGGCCAGCGCCAGGATCACCGGGAGGGTCATTTTGCCCTCGCGCAGATCGTCGCCGACATTCTTGCCCAGCGTGCCGGTCTGCCCGCCGTAGTCGAGCGCATCGTCGACGAGCTGGAAGGCGTTGCCGAGCTCGATGCCATATTGCGCCAGCGCTTCGCGTCCGGCCGCGTCAGCGCCGCCCGACATGGCGCCCACTTCGCAGGCCGCCTTGAACAGCACGGCCGTCTTGGCGCGGATCACTTCGGCATAATCGGCTTCGGTGGTGGTGAGGTCGCCGGTCTTGGCCAGCTGGAACACCTCGCCCTCGGCCATCATCGCCGACGCGGCCGACAGCACGCCCAGCGCATCGATGTCGCCGGTTTCCACCATCATCATGAAAGCCTGGCCGAGGAGGAAATCCCCCACGAGAATGGACGCCTTGTTGCCCCATACCATGCGGGCCGCAGGCTTGCCGCGGCGCATGTCGCTCTCGTCCACGACATCGTCATGAAGGAGCGTCGCATTGTGCATGAACTCGACGGCGGCGGCGAAATTGATGGCGCTGCCCTTGCCACGACCGAAGAGGATGGACGCGGCGACGGTCAGCATCGGGCGCAACCGCTTGCCGCCGCTCTCGATGAGATAGCGGGCCAGTTCGGGCACCATATCGACATGCGATTCCGCACGGCTCAGGATCAGCGCGTTGACCTGCGCCATATCCTCGGCCGTTGCCGCCAAAAGCCGATCGACCGCATTGGTCGTTTCAGCCTGCTTCGTCTGGGTCAGAACAGAGACCGCCATTACCGTCCTCTTTTTGGGCGCAGCGGCAAAACGGGTTGAGCCTGCCACGCCCGCGCATATATGGTCGCGCGGAACCAGCCATCCGGGTGCGATGTCCCTAGACCAGCCCAATCCGTTTGTAAAACACCAAACCATAACGCGCGACGCCTTTTTAGGCGGCAGGCTCATTGTGTCGCAGCCCAGCCACGGCTTTCGGGCCGGGCTCGACTCGGTGCTGCTCGGCGCTGCCATCGGCCGGGACACGAGGAATTTGCTCGATCTGGGCGCCGGCGTGGGCACGGCTTCGCTTGTCTCGCTCTCTCTCGGCCTCACCGGCACTGCCACTATGGTCGAGCGCCACGACGACACCGCGCACCTGGCGCGTCGCAACATTGACGAGAACGGTCTAGCCTGCCGCGCCAATGTTCTGGGGGTCGATATCCTCGAAAAGCCGGCGCTGCGGCGAGAGGCCGGGCTGCTCGACAATTACTACGACGCCATCATCGCCAACCCGCCGTTCTTCGGCGCGGGTCAGGGCACGCTGGCCCCGAACGACAGCCGCGCCGATGCGCGCCACATGCCTGCCGATAAGCTCGAGACCTGGCTGCGCTGTGCCGCGGGAGCCGCCAAGGCCGGGGGCGAGATCATCTTCATCTATCCGGCAGCCGGGCTGGCGGCCTTGCTGGCCGCCTTCACGCCGCGCTTCGGCGCCATCACCATCCTGCCGCTGACGCCGCGACCAAACCAGCCGGCGAGCCGTATTCTCGTGCGCGGGATAAAGGGGTCGCGCGCGCCGCTGACGCTTCTGGCCAGCCGTCCGCTGCATGGCGCTGAGGACCGCGCCTTCGCCCCCGCCTTCGACGCAATTTTCCGTGGTGCCGGCGTGCTCGACTGGTAATCCCCTGTCGCCATGCCTAAATCAGCCGGGACGAAGGAGAGGACATGGCCGAACTGACCAGTGCTAAACCCAATTGGCTTCGCCGCGTCCTCCGTCGCGCCCCGGTCATTCCCGTCGTGCGCCTTCAGGGGGTCATTGCCGCTGAACAGCGCCCCGGCCGCCTCAACATTGCCGGGGTTGAACCCCTGCTGACCCGTGCTTTTGCGATGAAAGCCGCGCCAGCCGTCGCCATCGTCATCAATTCTCCGGGCGGCTCGCCGGTCCAGAGCCGGCTCATTTCCAAGCGGATCCGCGAACTTGCCGACCAGCACAACAAGCCGGTGCTGGTCTTTGTCGAAGATGCCGCCGCCTCGGGCGGTTATTTCATCGCGGTGGCCGGCGACGAAATCTTTGTCGATCCGTCCTCCATTGTCGGCTCCATCGGCGTCATCATGGCCGGCTTCGGCTTTGTCGAAGCAATCGACAAGCTTGGTATCGAGCGTCGCGTCCATACCGCTGGGCGCAATAAATCGACGCTAGATCCCTTCCTCCCCGAGAAGGAAGAGGACGTGGAACGCATCAAGCAGTTCGAACTCGATATCCATCAGGTCTTCATCGACCACGTCAAAGCCCATAGGGCAGGGCGCCTGAAGGCGGACGACGATACGCTCTTTACCGGTCAATGGTGGACCGGCCTGCGCGGGGTCGAGCTCGGCCTCGTCGACGCCATCGGTGATCTCCATTCGACCCTCCGCCAGCGCTTCGGGCCGGATATCGAGCTCAAGGTCATTGCGCCCAAAAAACCATTCTTCGCCTTACCGCGCTTGAGCATTTCCGCTTCTGGCGTGCTAGATGATGCCGTCTCAACCCTCGAAGACCGTGCCCATTGGGCCCGGCTCGGCCTTTAGAAGTTTCCGGCCATGCTCTTGCGCATCCTGCTGTTCGCGGCCCTCGCCATTCTCATCTATTTCGGTGTCCGCCGCATCTGGCGCGACTGGTCGGGGAAATTCAATGCTGATGCCGAAGGGGCAAAGCTGCTGCGCCGCCAGCGCGATATGGCGGATCGCCAGACCCATGACGTCATCGACCTCAAGCGCGACAAGGACGGCACCTATCGACCCGGCGACAAGGATGGCAACGACAAGCGCCATTGACCACCGGGAGCGTCCAAACTAGAGGTTTGTCCCGCATATATGCAGGATATTTGTCGATGACCTCTCGCCCCGCCCATATGGACCCGAAGAACTCCTTCCAGGGTCTGATCCTCACGCTCCAGCAATTCTGGGCTGAGCAGGGTTGCGTTGTTCTGCAGCCCTATGACATGCAGATGGGCGCCGGCACATTCCACACCGCTACGACGCTGCGCGCCCTGGGCCCAAAGCCGTGGAAGGCCGCCTATGTGCAGCCCTCGCGCCGTCCCAAGGATGGTCGCTACGGCGAAAATCCCAATCGCCTGCAGCACTATTATCAGTTCCAGGTGATCCTCAAGCCATCGCCGGAAAACATCCAGCAGCTCTATCTCGACTCGCTGGCCGCCATCGGCCTCGACGCCTCGGTGCACGACATCCGTTTCGTCGAGGACGACTGGGAGAGCCCGACGCTCGGCGCCTGGGGTCTGGGCTGGGAATGCTGGTGCGACGGCATGGAAGTCTCTCAGTTCACCTACTTCCAGCAGGTCGCCGGCTTTGAATGCTCCCCGGTTCCGGGCGAAATCACCTACGGTCTCGAGCGCCTCGCCATGTATGTGCAGGGCGTGGAAAACGTCTACGACCTCAACTTCAACGGCCGCGAAGGCGACGAGAAGGTCACCTATGGTGAGGTCTTCCTGCAGAACGAACAGGAATCCTCGAAGTACAATTTCGAGGCGGCCGATACCGAAATGCTGTTCCGTCACTTCGATGATGCGGAAAAGGAATGCCGCGCTATCCTCGCCAAGGGTGCCGAAGGCAATCGCCAGACCATGGCCATCCCCGCCTATGAGCAGGTTGTGAAGGCCTCGCACAATTTCAACATGCTCGACGCCCGCGGCGTCATCTCGGTCACCGAGCGCCAGAGCTACATCCTGCGCATCCGCGAACTGGCAAAATCCTGCGGCGAAGCCTGGCTGCAGACTGCCGGCGGCGGCGCGGAATAAGGTTTTGTCGGGGGTTCGTCGACCCCCACCTAACCTCCCCCTGGTAGGGGGAGGGGACCGGCCGGTGAGGTCGGAACCATTGGGTTCTTCAAGCGAGTTGTCGGGCACGAGCCCGCGAGAGCCCCAATGGGCTCCTCCCCCTATCAGGGGGAGGCCGGGTGGGGGTACTCAGTGCACCCCAATCAAATCAAGCTTCAGCCGCAGCCCTCACTTCCACCACGGTCAGCATCTGCCGCTTGTCGGCGCGGTCGCGCCAGGTGATGGACTGGCCGGCCTTGAGCCCGATCAGCGCCGTGCCGATCGGCGTCATCACCGAAATCTTGCCCGCAGCAATATCGGCCTCGGCCGGATAGACCAGCGTCACGTCCTGCTCGGCCCCGCCATTGGTGCGGTAGACGACGCGCGCACCCATGCGCACCACATCCTCGGGCAGCTTGGCATCTTCCACGACACGGGCGCGGTCGAGCTCGTCGAGCAGCGTCTCGGCCAGCTCGGGCATGCGGTCCAGCCCGGCGCGGGCCAGGCGTCCCAGCGTCTCGTGGTCGGTCGAACCCAGCACGATGCGGGGCGACAAATCTCTGGTGGGCTGCGTCATGGCAACATGTCCTCTCGGCCCGCGGCGCGCGAAAATGCGCATCACCAGACGGGCGTGTCGTTTGGAAAATCGGGATGAACGGGGGCGCTGGGAAAAGGTGTAACGAAGGCCTGCCCTAAGCAGGCTCCAGCGCGAGCAAGCCTAGGGCTTCAGTCCTGCGACCAGGAAGATGCGGTGATGCGAAAGGCTCGTGTTCATGCCTTGAAAGCTAGTGCCGCCACGGGAAAAGTCAAGCCTGCCCCGTCCCGGCGTCCGCCAAGCAATTGCGCCGATTGAGGGAAACTGCCACTGTCCGGCCCGACATAACCCACTATCCCAAGGGAGCCAGCGTCATGGAATGGGTCATTCTCGTACTTGCCGTCGCCGTCATCGGCTACGCCATCGTCATCTACAACAGCCTGGTGAAAAACCGGCAGATGGTCCAGGAGGGCTGGAGCGGCATCGATGTGCAGCTCAAGCGCCGCACCGACCTCATTCCCAATATGATGGAGACGGTTAAGGGCTATATGGGCCATGAGCGCGAGACGCTCGAAGCCGTGGTTCAGGCGCGCGCCGCTGCCACCAGCGCCGCTGCCTCTGGCCCCGAAGCCCGCGCCAAGGCCGAAGGCGAACTCTCGAGTGCGCTGGGTCGCCTGCTGGCAGTGGCCGAGGCCTATCCGGACCTCAAGGCCAACACCACCTTCCTCGAATTCCAGCAGACCCTGCGCACCACCGAGGACGAGATCCAGATGGCCCGCCGCTACTACAATGGCGCGGTCCGGGACATGAACATCCAGGTTGATTCGTTCCCGTCCAATATTGTCGCCAACGCCTTCCGCTTCACCAAGGCGCAGTATTTCGAGCTCGACAACGAAGCCGAGCGCCAGGCGCCCACGGTAAAATTCTGACGGGACGACTGACGCGATGCTTGCCCGCCTCCTGACTGCCTTCGCGCTGGTCCTCGCCCTTGCCCTGCCTGCGGCAGCGCGCGAGGAAATCCTGGCTTTTGCCAGCGACGTCACGCTGCGCACAGACGGATCGGTCCGCGTCGTCGAGACCATCGACGTCCGGGCCGAAGGCATCAATATCCGTCGCGGCATCTATCGGGATATCCCGACGGTGCTGCTCGGCGAATCGGGCAACAAGATCCGCGTCAGCCTCACGGTCGAAGGCGTCACCCGCGCCGGGGCCCCGGAAGACTACAACGTCGAGCGCATGGGCAATTTCCAGCGCATCTGGATCGGCAGTTCAGAACGACTGCTCAATCGTGGCCAGCACCGCTACACCATCTCCTATGTCATGGACCGCATGGCCCGCCCCTTTGCGGACCATGACGAGCTCTATTGGAATGCGACCGGCAATTACTGGGATTTCCCGGTGCTGAAATCGGTGGCGCGCGTCACCCTGCCGGACGGCGCCGTCATTTCCGATGCGGTCGCCTATACCGGCGATGTCGGCTCGGCCGAACAGGCCGTGCGCGTCACCCGCGAAGCCGACAATATCGTCGTCTTCCGCACCCAGCGCGTGCTGGGGCCGGGCGAGGGCATGACCTTTTCCGTCTCCTTCGAGAAGGGGCTCATCCAGTTCCCGGAAGGGCTCGATGCGCTGGTGCAGTCGGCCTCAGACCTGCGTGAGGTCTGGCTACCTGTCCTCTGCGTGCTTATTCTTCTCGCTTACAATTTCACTGCCTGGTCCCGCGTCGGGCGCGATCCGCCCAAGGGCACGGTCATTCCGCTGTTTTACCCGCCCAAGGATTTCTCGCCGGCCCTGACCCACTACGTGCACAATTGGGGTTTCAAGAATTCCGGCTGGACGGCACTCACCGCCGCCATCTTCAATCTGGGCGTGCGCGGGCTCATCACCATCCGCAATGAAAATGACACCCTCTCGGTCACGCGGACTGGCAAGGCGCTGGATGAAAAGCTCCCGGTGGGCGAGGAAATCCTCTTCCGCTATTTTGAAGCCCAGCAGAGCGTCACCCTCGACAAGGCCCATGGCGAAGAGCTCGGCAGCCAGCGTGAAAAATTCACCAGCGCCATCACCCGTGAGAACCGTGCCGTCTGGTTCAACCACAATGCAGGCTTCGCCATTCTCAGCTTCGTTTTTGCGGCCCTGATGATGGTCGGCATGGTCGCGCTCGACATCCTTGAGCCGGTCTGGCTCTTCGGCGCCTTTGTCGGCGGCGTCTTCGTCACCGTCATTGGCTCGATCTTTTTCAGCGTGCTGCGACAGGGCGGCTGGCAACGCTTTATCATCATCATCTTTCTCGGCTTCTTCGGCTTTAACTTCCTCGGCGGGCTGGCCGAGAGCTTTACCGATATCACCATCAATACGGCCGCTGTGGCTGCGGCTTCGCTGGTGGCCATCAGCGCCATTTTCGCCGTGCTGATGCGCGCACCCACCGTGCAGGGCCGCAAGGTCATGGACGAGATCGAAGGTTTTAAGCTCTACCTCGAAACCGCCGAAAAGAACCGGCTCAATATCGACAAGGAGCCGCCCATGACCATCGAGCGTTTCGAGCGCATCTTGCCCTATGCCATCGCCCTTGGCGTCGAAAAGCCGTGGTCCGAGCATTTCGAGGCTGAACTGGCGCGCAATGCGGTGTCCGACGCCAGCCAGGGGTCCTATGACCCGCACTGGTATGGCGGCTCGCGGAGCTTCTCCTCGGGCAATCTCTCCAATGCCATCAGCACCGCCTCTTCAGGCATGGCTGCGGCCATGATCGCGGCCCAGCCCGTCCAGGCCAGTTCGTCCGGGTCTTCGGGCGGAGGCGGAGGCTTCTCCGGCGGCGGCGGTGGCGGTGGTGGCGGGGGAGGATGGTAGCCAGCAATGACCGAGCCCGCACCGCCCTATGCCCAGGACATTATCGCCCCGGTGGCGGTGCAGCACCTCGTCGAATATGGCGACGTCTCACCCGACCGGCCGGACGATTTCGGCTTCTGGTACAATTACATCGACTACACCTTCGAAGAGGGCGGCGTGACCCTGCGCGCCCGCCACTACTTCGACGAGCCGGGGAGGGCGCTGCTCATGTCCGATTGCTCGGATGATCCCTTTACCCTCAGGGTTCTGGTCTTCCTCTCCATGCGCTATGGCGCGCTGCAGTGTTTTCGCGAGGGGCGCTATGCCGTCGTGCCGCGCGAGATCATGGAGATCGTCAACGACATGCGCGTTGCTCATCTCGCCTCCCGCACGACCTGAGATGGCAAGGCGTGTGGACATCTGGCGACGCGCTTGCTAGGCAAACCGCGCCCATTCTAATCGGTAAGCCATCATGCCAGAACTGCTGCTCGAACTCTTCTCCGAGGAAATCCCGGCCCGCTTCCAGCGTCGCGCCGCCGAAGACCTCAAGAAAGCTGTCACCAATGCTCTGGTCGATGCAGGTCTGGTCTATGAGGGCGCAAAAGCCTTCGCCACGCCGCGCCGCCTGGCGCTGACCGTGTCTGGCCTGCCGCCGCGCTCGCCCGATACGCGCGAAGAAAAGAAGGGCCCTAAGGTCGGCGCTCCCCAGCCCGCCATCGACGGCTTTCTGCGCGCCGCAGGCCTCTCGTCGATTGACGACGCGAAAATCCAGAGCGACCCGAAGAAGGGCGATTTTTACATCGCGCTGATCGAAAAGCCGGGTGCCGATGCGGTCGAGCTGCTCTCGGCTATCCTGCCAAAGATTCTCACCGACTTCCCCTGGGCAAAATCCATGCGTTGGGGCTCGGGCAGCTTCAACTGGGTGCGCCCGCTGCGCGCCATCACCGCCACCTTCGGTACGGAGAACGACGAGCCGATCGTCGTTCCCTTCGCGGCTGCCGGCATTGAATCGGGCCAGACCACGTTTGGTCACCGCTTCCTCGCGCCCGAGGCCATCCGCATCAAGCGTTTCGACGATTACGTCACCGCTCTGGAGCGCGCCAAGGTTGTGCTCGATATCGACCGCCGCAAGGATATCATCCGCGCCGACGCCGACCAGCTGGCCTTTGCACAGGGCCTGACCGTCATTGCCGACGAGGGCCTCCTCGAGGAAGTCGCCGGGCTGGTGGAATGGCCCAATGTCATGATGGGTGCGTTCGATCCGGACTTCCTCACCCTGCCTGAAGAAGTCATCATCGCCACCATCCGCGCCAATCAGAAATGTTTCTGCCTGCGCGATGCCTCCGGCAAGCTGGCGCCGAACTTCATCATCATTTCCAACACCGTCCCCACTGATGGTGGCGCGACGATCGTATCCGGCAATGAGCGCGTCATTCGCGCGCGCCTCTCGGACGCGATGTTCTTCTACAATTCCGATCTGGCGCTGCCGCTCGAGCATGGTCTGCCCAAGCTCGAAGAGACCGTCTTCCACGCCAAGCTCGGCAGCCAGTTCGCCCGCATCGAACGTCTGGTCAAACTCGCGGGCGAAATCGCCCCGCAGATCGGTGCTGATCCCGAACGCGCCAAGCGCGCCGCCATGCTCGCCAAGGCCGATCTCACCACCCAGATGGTCGGTGAATTCCCTGAGCTGCAGGGCCTGATGGGCCGCTATTACGCCACTGCGCAGGGCGAGCCCGCCGATATCGCGACAGCCATGGAAATGCACTACAAGCCGCTCGGCCCGACCGATCAGGTCCCCACCGAGCCGATCTCCATCGCCGTGGCCCTGGCCGACAAGCTCGACCTCCTCACCGGTTTCTGGTCGATCGACGAAAAGCCCACCGGCTCGCGCGACCCCTTTGCGCTGCGCCGCGCCGCTCTGGGCGTCATCCGCATCATCACCGAGAACGGGCTCAAATTCCCGCTTCAGGTCGATGTCGATCTCCTCGCCTTCTTCCATGATCGCCTGAAGGTCACCCTGCGCGAATCCGGCGCCCGTCACGACCTCGTCGATGCCGTTATCTCGGCCGACAGCAATGACATGCTCCAGATCACCCAGCGTGCCGAGGCTCTCTCCGCGCTGCTCTCCAGCGATGATGGTGCAAACCTGCTCGCCGGCTACAAGCGCGCTGCCAACATTCTCGCCGCCGAAGAAAAGAAGGACGGCAAGGCTTATGCCGGTGCCGTCGATCAGGCCGCACTGAAACTGCCGGAAGAAATCGCGCTGGCGTCTGCCGTCGAAAGCGTCAATGCGACCGTGGCCGGCCATGTCGGCAAGGACGACTACAAGGCCGCCATGGCGGATCTGGCGACCCTCCGCGCGCCCGTCGACGCCTTCTTCACCGAAGTGCTCGTTAACGACGCCGATCCGGCCGTCCGCGCCAACCGCCTTAATCTTCTGGCACGCCTGCGCGACACCATGCATCTGGTCGCCGATTTCGGCAAAGTCGCCGGCTGATCCTTTTCGCCGCTGAACATCAGTGCGCCCGGTCCAAAAGGCCGGGCGTTTCTTTTTCTCCATAGTGCCGACTTATTTTCAGGCTCTTGGCACCAGCTGCGTCGCCGCGCATTATCCTGCGATATATTTTTGGAGTTTTCCCGATGAGTGTTGGCCTGCTTGCTCTGCTCGATGACATCGCAGCACTGGCGAAGGTCGCCGCCGCATCGCTCGACGATGTGGCCACCCAAGCCGTCAAGGCCAGCGTCAAGGCCGCTGGCGCCGTCATTGACGATGCGGCAGTCACCCCCAGCTATGTCAAAGGCTTTGAAGCCAAGCGCGAGCTGCCCATTATTGGCCGGATTGCCCTGGGCTCGATCAAGAACAAGATGCTGTTCCTGCTCCCGGCAGCGCTGCTTCTGTCCTATTTCCTGCCGTGGATGATCACACCCCTGTTGATGCTGGGCGGTGCCTATCTCTGTTACGAGGGAGCCGAAAAGGTCTTCCACCTGTTCGCGCCGCACGCGGCGGACAAGCATGAGGCGCAGATCGAGCACACTGCTATCGAGCCGGTCGATCTCGAGGAGCAGCGCGTCTCCGGCGCCATCAAGACCGACTTCATCCTCTCTGCCGAGATCATGACCATCATCCTCTCGGCCATCGACGTGCCCGATTTCTGGACCCGCGCAGCGATCCTCGCCGTGGCGGCCATCGGCATCACCGTGGCGATTTACGGCACTGTGGCAATCATCGTGAAGGCCGACGACTTCGGTCTGTTGCTGGCCAAGAGCGGCCGTACGCACACCGGCCGTGCCATCGGCCGGGCCATCGTCGTCGCCATGCCCACTTTCATGCATGTGCTCAGCATCGTCGGCACCGCGGCCATGACCTGGGTCGGCGGCTCCATCATCGCCCATGGTCTTTATGAATTCGGCATCACCGGGCCGGAACATGTCATCGAGGCCGCGTCGCACTGGGCGGCAACGACCTTCTCGGCCTTCCCCGGCGTCGCGGGCTGGCTCGCCACCGCCGTGGTGGACTTCTTCATCGGCCTTGCCCTTGGTGCGCTGATGATCCCGATCGTGCAGTATGCCATCACGCCGCTCTGGCGCGCCGTGAAAGCGGTGCTCCCCAAGCGCGCCGTGGCTTAAGGATTGGCCAGTCTATCGCCTCTTTCGCTCCCTCCCCCTTGTGGGGAGGGTAGCAGAGCTTGGCCGCAGGCCTAGCGGCGCTGGGGTGGGGGTGTTGGCTCGACGGCGAGCAAACGAAGGCCCCCCACCCTCAATCCCTCCCCACGGAGGGGGAGGGAGGCGACAGGGCCGTCGTCCGAGCTCAATAGGCGTCCGTCCGGGGTGAGGGGTGAATGCCTCTCAGTGAGAAGCCCCCTCAAACCGGCGGCGTAAAGCCCCCGGTCTTTCTCCCCTTGAACGGGGCCATGCCCTCGCGGGCCAGTTCATCGGCGCGTTCGTTGAGTTCGTCGCCGGCGTGGCCCTTCACCCAGTGCCAGGAAATCTGGTGCCGCTTTGTGGCTTCATCCAGCGCCTGCCAAAGCTCCACATTCTTCACCGGCTTCTTGTCGGCGGTCTTCCAGCCGTTGCGCTTCCAGCCGTGCATCCAGCTCTGCACGCCGTTCTTGACGTACTGACTGTCGGTGTGGAGATCGACCGTACAGGGGCGCGTGAGGGCATTGAGCGCCTCGATGGCTGCGGTCAGCTCCATCTTGTTGTTCGTGGTCAGCTGCTCGCCGCCCTTGAGCTCCTTGCGGTGCTGACCGAACTGCAGAATAGCGCCCCATCCGCCGGGCCCCGGATTTCCCGAACAGGCGCCGTCGGTATGGATGATGACTGTTTCGCTCATGCCGCAGGGCGCCTCAGGATATGGAACTGGCAGGGCAGCCCGTAGTGGTCGGTCGCGACATGGGTCTTTTCCATGCCGATATTGGTCAGGATGGCGAGAGACGGCGCATTCTCGACATGGGCCATACCGATGAAATGGCTGCCCTTGTCATTGGCAAAGAACCAGTCGCGCAGGCCCGCCGCCGCCTCGGTGGCGTAGCCATTGCCGAAAAATTCCTCGAACAGCGTGTAGCCGATCTCAGGCTCCCCGGTCGGCGGATAGACGCCGAACCCGGCACGACCGACCATTTGCCCGTCTGACTTCCGCCGCACACGCAGCTTGCCGAACTGGTGCGTCTCGAAGAGATCGATCCAGTGCGCCACCGCTTCTTCGCACTGCTCGCGGGTATAGGGCACGCCCAGCGTCGTCAGATAGCGCGTTGCCCGCTCGGTGCCGTGCAGGCGCACAAGGTCATCGACCTGATCCATGCGCCAGCCGGACAGCACCAGCCGCTCGGTCTCGAAAAGATCGAGGTCGCTCATCGTCCAGCCGTTTCCAGATCGCGCAGCACGCGCGGGATATTGAAGGCAATGTTCTCGATTGCCGTGGTTTTGGTCTCGACCTTGATCTCGTAGCGCGCCGCAAAGGCGTCGATCACTTCTTCGACAAGGCTCTCCGGAGCCGAAGCGCCGGCGCTCACGCCCAGCGTCCTGATGTCCCCGTAAAGCGACCAGTCGATATCGCTCGCCCGGTCCACCAGCGTCGCAATCCTGCAGCCTGAACGCAGGGCCACCTCGACGAGGCGCTGCGAATTGGACGAATGGGGCGACCCCACCACGATCATCGCTTCCACCATCGGCGCCACGGCCTTGATGGCCTCCTGCCGATTGGTGGTGGCGTAGCAGATGTCTTCCTTGTGCGGCCCGTTGATCGCCGGGAATCGAGCCTGCAGCGCCGCCACGATCTCGCGCGTGTCATCCACGCTCAGCGTCGTCTGGGTGACGAAAGCCAGGTTCTGAGGGTCGCGCGGGGTGAAATTATTGGCGTCAGCCACCGTTTCGATGAGGGCGACGGCCCCCTGCGGCAATTGGCCCATCGTGCCGATAACCTCGGGATGCCCCTCATGCCCAATGAGCACGATTTCGTGGCCTTCGGCAAAATGGCGCTGCGCTTCCACATGCACCTTGCTCACCAGCGGGCAGGTCGCATCGAGGAAAAACATGTTCCGGCTCTTGGCGTCCGCCGGCACGCTTTTCGGCACGCCATGGGCCGAAAACACCACGGGAGCCTCGGTTTCGGGGATTTCGTCGAGTTCCTCGACGAAAATCGCGCCCTTATCCTTGAGGCCCTCGACCACATATTTGTTGTGCACGATGGCGTGGCGCACATAAACCGGCGCGCCATATTTCTGCAGCGCCAGCTCCACGATCTGGATGGCGCGGTCCACGCCAGCGCAAAAACCGCGCGGGGCACAGAGCATGATGTCGAGTTGTGGCCTTTTTTCCATAAGAGATCAGATGCTTTCCGCACCCCGCCAAGTCAAGTCCTGTTGCAGCAGGGCAGGGGCGTGGGGCAGTATGGTTCCGTTGTGACGGCAAGGACGGTGTTCAGTGAGTTTGGCGCAGGAAATGTTTGCGGTCGCCCCGGCTCTGGGGAAGGCAAACCTGAGCGCTTCCCAACTAAAAATGTTGGCTGGCAAGGCGCGGTGGATTTTCCGCGTCGGCGAGGCCGGCTTTCCCACTGTTCCCACAATTGCCATCACCCGCGCCGCCTGGGATGCGCTGCAGTCCGAACGCGCACGGCGCGATACGCGCCTGCGCACCCATTGGGTGGCGTGCCTCTTCAAGCTGGTCGGCAAGGACGGCAAGCCGCCGCTTCTGGTCGTGCGCACTTCCGCTGCGATCCACAATGGTGGTCTCCAGCCCGCCCGGGTCGGCATTCCGGCTCCGGCCGCACCTGGAGACGCGGTTGATCCCGGCCGGCCCTTGGCCCGCGCCATCAAGCAGGCGTTTGAAAGCTATGGCTTTCCCGATGCCGCCTGGGGCAATTCGCGGTCGGACGACGATCGCGCCCGCCAGATCGTCCTCGTCCAGGCCGTGGCCGAGGGCGAGGTCGAGCAATTCCTCACCCGCAATTCCATCACCGGCGTGCTGGGCCCGGCCCCGCTCAATGGCGGCGCTGTGCCGCGCCTACCCGACAGTGTCGATGCGCTGATCAGCCTGCTCGATGCCAAGGCCGGCCGCCACATGGCCTGCCTTGTCGCCATCCACCGGGGTCAGGTGAAATTCCTCTCCGCCCGCCCGGTCCAGGCCACCGCCGCCGGAGAGCTCGAGGCCGCCGTCGACCGCGTCAACCGCAAGGTGTGGAGCCCGCACAACGCCGTCAGCCGCGTCGATCCCAATCGCCTGACCCAGCTGCTCCATCCGCGCCTCAAGTCGGCGGAGGATGCGACCCCAATCGCCACTGGCCTCGGTGTCTCGCCGGGTGCTGCGAGCGGCATCATTACCTTCAATGCCGAGGACGCGGCGCGTCTGCGCGCCCGCGGCAAGCACTGCATTCTTGTCGTCAACGAAACCGGCCCGGCCGATATCGAAGGCATGAAGGCTGCCACCGGCATTCTCACCGCTCGCGGTGGCATGACCAGCCATGCCGGCGTCATCGCCCGCATCACCGGAAAGCCTTGTGTTGCCGGCGTGCGCACCCTTTCTGTCGATACAACGGAAAATGTCTGCCGCATTGGGGATCGCGAATTCCGCCCCGGCGACCGGCTCACCATCGATGGCAGCGACGGCACTGTCTATCTCGGCACGCTGCCCCTGGCCCAGCCCCATATCGGTGGCGCCATCGGCACACTGCTCGGCTGGTCCGACGCGAGCCGCACTATCGCCGTGCGCACCAATGCCGAATCGCTGGAAGCCGCCGCGACGGCCCTGTCCTTCGGCGCCGAGGGCGTCGGCCTCGCGCGCTCCGAGCACATGTTCTTTTCGCCAGAGCGCATGGTGGCCCTGCGCCGCATGATCCTCTCGGAAGACGAGGAAGCCCGCCGCCGCGCCATCCATGGCCTCGTCGATTTCCAGACCGGGGACTATTCCGCCCTGTTCGGCGCCATGAACGGCCTGCCGGTCAACGTGCGCCTCTTTGATCCGCCGCTGCACGAATTTCTGCCACGCACTGATGAAGAGATTGAGGACACGGCAGCGTCGCTCGGCGTTGCCGTCCGGGCCCTGCGCCTTCGGCTCGAGCGCATTGCCGAGACCAATCCCATGCTCGGCCATCGCGGCGTGCGCCTTGCCATCACCTATCCCGAAATTCTGCAGATGCAGATCCAGGCCATTCTCGCCGGGGCCCGCGCCGCCAGCGAGCGCCAGCTGGCCCCGGTGCCGGTCGAGATCATGGTGCCCTTCGTCTCGACCGCCAGCGAAGTCGCCTGGGTGCGCGACCACGCGACAACCATCATCGAGAACTCGGGCCTGGCGCGGTCGGATCGGGTCAAATTCTCCTTTGGCACCATGATCGAGCTTCCGCGCGCCTGTCTGCGCGCCGGGGAAATTGCCGGCATGGTGGATTTTTTGTCCTTCGGGACGAACGATCTGACCCAGACCACCTTCGGCATCTCGCGCGACGATGCGCCGACCTTCCTGGCAGCCTATCAGCGCAAGGGCATCTACGAGCGCGATCCCTTCGTCACCATCGACGAGAAGGGCGTCGGCGAATTGATTGCCATCGCCATCGAACGGGGCAGGGCGGCCAATCCCGATCTCAAGATCGGAATTTGCGGCGAACACGCTGGCGATCCCACTTCGCTGAAATTCTTCTCGGGGCTCGGCATCGACTACGTCAGCTGCTCTCCCTACCGCGTTCCGGTCGCCCGCCTCACGCTTGCACAGGCGTCGGGCTGAAATTTCCCCATTACAAACCCGTCAGTTCCATCCCATATGAAGCCGTGGCACACTGCCCAAAAAGGGAAGGAAAAAACCGCTCGTGACAAAGTTTAGGGCTCTGCTCGCATTCGCTCTTCTGGCTCTGCCCACTTCTGCCATGGCCCAGTCCGGCGCCCAATGCGCAGCCATTGCCGGGGATGCCGCGCGGCTGGCCTGCTATGATGGTGTTTTCCGCAGCGCCACCGCTTCCACCGAAGCGCTCTCCGTCACCGTCGAAAGCGAACAGCTCATTCCGGCCCGTCCCAGCGGCCGCGCCCCGGCAACGGTGACAGTCTCCTGCGAGGCGGGTAATCTCACGGTCGCCTTCGCCTTTGCTGGCAACACCATGTCCGCGCTCGGCCGCGATGCCGGCCTCACTCTTCAAAATGATCTGCAGCAGGCCCGCAGCCGCACCCTGCCGGTCAATGCCGACAATACCGCCCTGGTCATTGCCGGCTCTGGCGAAGCCGCGGCCTTCCTCGACACGCTGCCCGGCACGAGCAATCTCACGGCCCGGGTCACCCCGGTCAACTCCCGCTCGCTCTCGGTGCGTTTCAACGCTCCCAAAATCCTTGAAGCCGCCACCCCGGTCCGCGCTGCGTGTTGATTGGCGGTTGCCCTAGGAGCTTTCGCCGTTGAGCAGAAGCCCCGGTTCTGCCCCCTCGCCTCTCAGGGGCTTCGCGCCGGCCGCAGGCAAAATTGCTCCTGAGGAGCAATTTTAGGCAAGAAGGCCATGAGAGCTACGCTCGAATGGCGGGTTGGGGTGAGGGGTGAAGCGTGAGGGATGAAGGCCCATCGGGTAGGACCTCAAACGCTTTAGTATGGGGGGAATACCCCCACCCCACCTCCCCCTGATAGGGGGAGGGCTCATTGGGGCTCTCGATCTGCCAGCCGACACTGGCGCGTCCCGCCCCTATCAGGGGGAGGCAAGGTGGGGGTTCTCCCGCCCCCCAAAAACTTACAGCGCCTCGATAAACCGCATCGGCTGCCCCACATGCGGGGCTACCAGTTCACCATCCCACATCACGCGATTGCCGCGCACTACCGTACCCACCGGCCAGCCGGTGACGGTTACGCCATCATAGGGCGTCCAGCCGGCGCGGGATTTGATCCACTCATTGGTGATGGTTTCGCGGCGCTTCATGTCCACGACGGTCAGGTCGGCGTCATAGCCCACCGCGATGCGGCCCTTGTTGGCGATGCCAAAAATCCGGTTCGGGCCATGGCTCGACATGTCGACAAAGCGCTGCAGGCTCAACTTGCCGGCGTTGACGTGGTCCAGCATTGTCGGCACCAGCGTCTGCACGCCCGTCATCCCCGAATGGCTTTCCGGATAGGGGTGATCCTTTTCCTCGCGCGTATGCGGCGCATGGTCCGAGCCCAGCACGTCGGCCACGCCGTTGGACACACCCTTCCAGATGCCCTCGCGATGGACCGCATCGCGGATCGGCGGGTTCATCTGCACATAAGTGCCGAGCCTGTCGTAGGCGGTTTCGTCGAGCGTCAGATGGTGCGGCGTCACTTCCACCGAGGCTACATCCTTGTGGTCGGCGAGATAGACGATCTCTTCCTTGGTCGAGATATGCAGCACATGGATGCGCTTGCCGGTCTTGCGGGCGAGGTTCACCAGCCGCGTTGTGCAGCTCATCGCCACTTCCGGCGAGCGCCACACAGGATGGCTCGACGGATCGCCCGGCACGCGCAGATGCTTGCGCTCCTCGAGCATATATTCGTCTTCCGAATGGAAGGCGGCGCGGCGCGAAATGGCGCGCAGAATGGCCTCCACCCCGGCGTCGTCCTGCACCAGCAGCGAGCCGGTGGACGAGCCCATGAACACCTTGATGCCCGCGCAGCCCGGCAGTTTTTCGAGCTCGGCCAACTCGCCGACATTGTCGTGCGTGCCGCCAATATAGAAGGCGAAATCGCAGTGCATGCGGTTGGTGCCCGCCGCGATCTTGGCCTCAAAGGTTTCGCGCGTTGTGGTCAGAGGATTGGTGTTCGGCATTTCGAAAACGCCCGTGACGCCACCCATCACTGCCGCCAGCGATCCGCTCTCGAGATCTTCCTTATGCGTCAGCCCCGGCTCGCGAAAATGCACCTGGCTGTCGATCACGCCGGGCAGGATATGCAGCCCCGTGCAGTCGATCACTTCCGCCGCGTCGCCCGTGACATTGCCCAGCGCCACGATGCGCCCGTTCTTGACCGCGATATCGGCAAGCCCCTCGCCATCGTGGTTGACGACGGTGGCGTTCTTGAAAATCGTGTCATACTGCGCCATGTCTGCGGTCCCGGCTCGGTTGGAATTGCCCCGGTTCTAGTGGCTTGCGGGCGCCCCTGTCCATCCCACCTCCGGGTCATATCCGCCAAAGCGGACGCCTGTTTCTCATGGAGTGCCTGATGGCCATCATCCTGCGTGCCGATCGCGCGATCTACCGTTTCTCCGGTCCCGATGCCCATCGCCTGCTCAATGACGTTCTTACGGGGCACATCCCTACCGAACCCGGCCCCGCCGCCGCCTGGGCGCTGCTCTCGCCGCAGGGCAAGATCCTCGCCGAAGGCCTCGCCGGCTTTTTTGACGACACGCTCTGGCTCGACGTGCACCAATCCGTCGCCGACGATTTCTTCAAGCGCATGCGCATGTACAAGCTGCGCGCCAAGGCCGAGATAGACGATCTTCGCGAAACCCACCGCGTCGGCTTTTCGGCCAGCGATATCCCAGGCGCCCAGCCCGATCGCCTCGGCCCGGTGCAGCTGGGTTGGCGGATCATCGCGCCCGTCGAAGCCACCAGCGATTGGCTCACCGACGACACCGCCTATCATGAGGCCCGCATCGCCGCCGGCATCCTCCATCAGGGCAATGATTTCCCTGCCAACGACGCCTTCGCCCATGATCTTGGCTTGGACATCGTCGACGGCATCGACTTCGCCAAGGGCTGCTATGTCGGCCAGGAAGTCGTCTCGCGCATGAAGCACCGCGGCACCGCCCGCCGCCGCCCGGTGATCGTCTCTAACCTCGAAGCGCCCACCGGCACGGCAATCGTCGCCGGCACCCGCGAGGCCGGCAGCGTCGGTCAGGTGGTCAACGGCAAGGCCGTCGCCATCCTCCGCCTCGACCGCATCACCGACCTCTTCGCGGTCACCGCCGACGGCAAACCTGTCACGCTGTCACTGCCCGCCTGGGCCACCTACCAATTCGGCGACGTCGCCGCCGAGGAGTAGGGCAGGGTTTGGGAGAGAATACCCCCACCCTTGATCCCTCCCAACAGGGGGGAGGGAGACGACTGATAAGTTTGTGGGCACAAATTTACAGCCCGCACCGGCCAGGCTTCCCTCCCCCGACGTGGGGAGGGAGTGAGGGTGGGGGCCGAGAGCCACGAAATTCGGCAACTACACCCCACATTCTCGAATCGCCGCCATCTGCTACTCTCGGGCGAACCCCGAAGTGAGCGAACTCCGCCCTGATGTCCCGAACCGCCTCCCGCGCCTGGCAGCGTATGCTGTCCGGCCGCCGCCTAGATATTCTCGATCCCTCGCCCGTCGATGTCGAACTTTCCGACATCGCCCACGGCCTCGCGCGCGTTGCCCGCTGGAACGGCCAGACCATCGGCGATTATCCGTTCTCAGTGGCCCAGCATTCCGTCCTCGTGCTGGAAGTCTTCCGCGCCGCCAATCCGGATGCCAGCGTCCACGCCCAACTCCAGACGCTGCTCCACGACGCGCCCGAATATGTCATGGGCGACATCATCTCGCCCTTCAAGGCGGCCATGGGCGGCAATTACAAGGATGTCGAGAACCGGCTGCTGTCCGCCATCTACCTGCGCTTTTCGCTGCCGGCCACTCAGCCGGCGGCCATCGCAAAGCTGATCAAAAAGGCCGACCGCGAGGCCGCCTATTTCGAAGCCACCAATCTGGCCGGCTTTGAAGCCGCTGAAGCGCGGCGCCTTTTCGGCGAACCGAGCTTTCCCGCCTTCGACGTCGATGCGTTTGATCGCCTGATCCGCCCCTGGCCGACGCGCGAGGCGCACGACCGCTTTACTGCGGCCTTTGAAGAGCTTGTGGCGCTGATCCCTCACGCCTGAAATCAACGCAAAATTAACCATGTTTGCAAGATTGCATCGTGGCGCCCGTCCAGTCATGGTTACTGATCCGTTAAGACATGTCTGTCGTTTTGGATCAGAATGGGACAATCGCGATGAAACTCTTGCTTCCACGCGCCCTCGCTGTGGGCCTGAGCATTGCCATGGCGTTCGCCTCGCCCTCGCTGGGCGATGGCATCGACGCTGATGGCCTCGTCAAATTTGGCGAGCGCGAATACATCGTCGATTACGCCGACTGGATTTCGACCGATCCGATTTCCACCACGCGCGTCAAAAAGATCGAGGCGGGCAGGGTGAGCGAAGTGGCTATCACCCGCACCAGCACCGGCACCTATTCCACCGATGTGCTGACCTCGCGCCACGTCCAATATCCGGGCATCACCGTGCGCCCGGCCGAACCGCGGTCCGTCAGCTTCGCCCAATGGTCCAACGGCCGCTGGACCAGGCTCCGCGTGAAAAGCGGCAACTCCTTCGTCTCGGTCTCCACCTTCAAGAACCGCGACGGCACAACCCGCACCACCAGCTGCTTCGCCTCAGCAAGTTTTTGGTATTGCTAGGGTTTTTGAGTTTTTCGGGGTCTGAGGCGGGGACCATCAACCCACCCTTGATCCCTCCCCACAAGGGGGGAGGGAGACGACTGAGCGCCTTGTGCGCACAAAGCTAGAGAGATCACAGATCAAGCTTCCCTCCCCCAACGTGGGAGGGAATGAGGGTGGGGGGGCGAGAGCCACAGTCCCACTATTCCCCCCAAACTCAGACCCGGCTGCCCTTACCCAAACATCCAACCGCGCTTGAATTTATAAAACACGTGCAGGCCGATCTGGGTGACCTTTTCCATGCGCGGTGCCCAGGCCGGGCGCACATAGGTGGCGTGGTAGTGCGTAGAATCGCCCACTTCGGTCAGATAGAGCTGGCCCTTGGTGAACTGGCTGGCAATGTCCTCCGCCTGCGCCCAGGACTGGCGTTCGGTGATGACCTCCGGAATGCCGTCGCAGGCAAAGGAGAACTGGCAGGAATTCTTGCGGTGCTGGTTCTGGAACACCACGCCGCAGATCGTGTCGGGATAGCGGTGGTCTTTGGTGCGGTTCATCACCACCTGCGCCACGGCGACCTGGCCGCGATAGCTTTCGCCGCGTGCTTCAAAATAGATCGCGGTGGCAAGGCACCAGAGTTCGCGCTCAGACACGGCCACGGATTCGCCCGTCGCATAGCTGCCGGTAACCGGCGCGTTGGCGCGAGCATAGGCCAGCTGTTCGGAGGCGATCGCGGGCAGGGGATTGGACTCTACCACCAGCGACGCCGTCTGCGGCGCGATACCGGCGATGGCGTCAAGCGCGGCGGCGGTGGCCGGATTGATCCCCGAGGGGTGGATTGCCGATGGATTGATGGCGGCGACAGACATGCGCGGGCCGCTGTCGGTCTCGGCCGCTTCTGGCATGTCCATGTCGGCGAGCCGAGTCTGCCCGAGATCGGTGGGATCGGATGGCGCCGCGCGCAGCGCTGCAAGGCGCACGCGCACTTCTTCAAAGCTGCGCGAGACGGCAAGCACGTCGACTTCTGGCCGGAACCGGTCGGATTTCGTGCCGCGGTTGGGGCCCATGAAGCTGGCGGTTTGGAACAGATGATCGACTGAACCGGTAATCACCGGATCAGCGCCTGAATAGCTCAGGCTGGCCTTGGCCACTTCGATCTTGGGTGCGCTCGCCACTTCGCTCGGCATATCGGATGCCGGGCCGAATGCGCCATTGGCGCAGGCGAGATAGGCGAGGGATGCAACGAAACCCATCGCCATCGTCCTGGCGATCGGGAATCCTCGGCGAACCGCTCTGGCGGCGTGCGACTGCACAGCCGGCCGGGGGGAATGGGCCATAAAACGCTACTCAACACTACGCAACACGAACTAGCTCGGCAAAAGTGACGCTAAAATGCCGACAATTCAGATGATCGCTTATTAAGGTTAGCAGCGCGTTAAATGCCCAAAGGGGCGGCCCTATGGTCCTCAAAGGGCAGAAATATGATCGGCCAATCTGTCGCATATTGGGACAGATCGGCCTATTTCAGCGTCTAAAGTACCGGGGTGGCCGGAAGAATTATTGCAGCACGCGCTCGAGATTGTATTCGCCTGAGCGGATACGGTCGGGCAATTGCGCGATCATCTCGGCGGTGGCGTCGTCGCCATGCATGCGCACGAAAGTCGCCAGCGCGGCAAACAGCGACGCATGGGCGAGGGCCGCGCTTTCCAGCCCGTCTTCTTCGGCATTGTTCCAGGCCTCGGCGAGATATTCGAGGGCGATCTGGCGCTCGACCTGTCCTTGTTCGGAGGGGCCGTTACCGGATGCGGGCGAAAAAAGTGACTTGGTGCTGGGCATTGTGTCCGATTAGCACGTCGTTTTTTCGCTGGCGCGTCAGAAGTAACCCGAAGGTTAACGCAAGGTAGGTAATTTTCCCGATCCTACTCCGCGAACCGCGTGTGGATGTCGCGGGCGAGGCGCTGCGCCTCCAGCAAAAGCCGCCCCAGCGCCTCTCGTGAGGCCGGCGTGCACTGCTTGTGAAAGCGGGAGAATGCCGTGTAGCCGCTGTTGAAAGCCCCGGCGAGACGCTGCCGGCGGTCCTCTTCGGGCTCGTCGAGTTCGATCAGCTCGGCCATCTGGGCGCGCCAATCCTCGCTGCCTGCCTTGCAGAGGGGCTGCAGGTAATAAAGGCTGCCCATCACCTCGGCCAGCCGCTCCATCTGCCGCTGATAGGGCGGATCAATCGCCAGCGCCGGCGTTGCGCTTAGCGCCAGGAGAACAAGGCTGGTGTGGAAGATTCGTCTCAACTCGATATCCCGGAGCGGCTTTGCGCCAACTCTATATCACCGCTCTGCCAAAACTGCGAAAGCCTGCTCGATGACAAGGTCGAGGCGCGAGGTCGTCCGCATGGCGATCAGCGCGGCCGGATCAACCCATTTGTGATCGGCCACTTCGTCCGACGGGGTGATCTTGCCGGAAAAATCGGTGGTCACGAACACGGCCAGGCGAAAGCTCTCGTCCCGGCCCAGCGCCTGGGTCAGCACATGGCGTGGATTGCGGATGGTGACACCCAGCTCCTCCACCAGTTCCCGGGCGGCGCATTGCTCAATGGTCTCGCCGTCCTCCATCCGGCCACCCGGCAGGGTCCAGAGATGCTGATAGGGCGCATAGGCCCGCTTGATCAGCAGAACCTTGCGCTCACGGATGAGCGCCACACTCGCGGCGTTGGGTTGGTCAATCATGGCCTGCACATTTGCGATTCGGTCCTTTAGACACTACCTCTTTCCTCAACCAAAAGCCCCTGATCAAAGGCTCGTGCCCATGTGTGGACGCTATGCGGCGACCCTGCCGCCCGAAATGATGGCCGAGCTGTTCAAGCTCCTGAACAGCATCGACATGGTGCCGCGCTACAATATCGCGCCGACCCAGCCGATTGCCGCGATCTGGGAGGAGGGCGGTCGCCGCGAAGGCCATTTCGCTCGCTGGGGCCTTGTACCGCGCTGGGTGAAGGATCCGCGCGAATTTCCGCTGCTGATCAATGCCCGCGCCGAAACCATGGCCGACAAGCCCGCCTTCCGGGATGCGCTCAAGCATGGCCGCTGCATCATCCCCGCCAGCGGCTATTACGAATGGCACACTGGCCCCGACAAGAAAAAGCGCCCCTATTACATCACCCGCGCCGACGGCCAGCCCATGGCTCTTGCCGGGCTCTACGCCACCTGGAGCGGCCCGGAGGGCGAGGAGATCGACAGCGCCGCCACCATCACTGTCGCCGCCAATCGGCAATTGGCCGAAATCCACGATCGCATGCCGGCCATTATGATGAGCGATGCCGAGATCGACGCCTGGCTCAATGTCCGCGACGTCCGCGCCCCCGAAGCCGCCCAGATGGCCCTGCCACTCGAAGATGGGGTGCTCAAATTCCACCCCGTCTCCACCCGGGTCAATTCCGCTAGGGATGATGACCCCGGCCTCATCGAACCCGTCATCCACGAACTGCCCGAGCCCCCACCGGCTCGCCCCAAAAACGCCGCCGGCGGTGGTGGGCAGATGGATCTTTTCTGATCCGCCCTAGAGAATGCCGTAAAAGCCCAGCGCGTCGATGATGCTCTCTTCCTCATAGCGGAAGTGCGACAGCAGCAGCTTTTCAAGCGCCCGGAAGATGGCGACTGTCTCATCAAACTGGCTGCGGTCCGGACTGTCATTGAGCGCGATGATCGCGCCCACCAGCATTTCCACCAGCTGATGGACATGCTCGTGCTCGGCCTCGAGCCGTTCGACCACGGCCTTGAGGGCCGGGCTGCGTTTGGCGAGGGCAGGGAACAGCGCCCGATCCTCGATCGTGTGGTGCTTGTGGATCAGCTGGCAATATTGCCCGCACACATTGCCGAAGCGGCGGTAATTGGCGACCAGCGCCAGCCCTTCCACCTCGTTGCGCACCGCCTGCGGGGTGACCTCGCCGGCTGAAGCCCGCTCGATCAGCGTGCCCAGCGTCGCCAGATTGGCGCGCAGATAGTCGTGAATGTCCCGAAGGTGATTGCCGGCCTCGCGCTGCTCTTCCGTCACGCCGTCAATGACAGGGACCGGGGGACGCGTGGCGTCGTCGAGAAACTGAATGTCTTTGAGTTGCATACCCATCAAATGGCCCGAGCCTCCCCCGCGTTCAAGTAAGCACATCGGGGGAACCTGGTCACATGCCAGCTCACCCCAGCATCTTGCCCGGATTGAGAATGCCATTTGGGTCGAGTGCGGTCTTGATCGCCCGCATCATTTCGAGCGCCACCGGGTCTTTTACGCGCTTGAGGAGATCGCTCTTGAGCTGGCCGATGCCATGCTCGGCCGACACCGAACCGCCCAGCCGAAGCACGATCTCATAGATCGCCTCATGCGCCGCCTCGTCATATTGGGCCATGAAGGCCTTGCCGTCGGCGCCTGCGGGCTGGCTGAAATTGAAGTGGATATTGCCGTCTCCCATATGCCCGAAGGGCACCGGCCGAATGCCCGGCGCAAGCCTTTCCACCGCCGCCGTACCTTCCTCGATCAGCTGCGGAATCGCGGTCACCGGCACCGACACGTCATGCTTGATTGAAGCGCCTTCCTTGCTCTGGCATTCGCTCATCTGCTCGCGAAATGCCCACATGCGCGTCCGGTCGCTCAGCGCTTCAGCCATCACCGCATCCGAAATCAGCCCCTGCTCGAATGCCGCCTCCAGCGCCGATTGCAGCGTCCCTGGCTCGGCGCCTGCGGGCCGCGCAATTTCGAGCAGCGCATACCAGGGGGAGGGGCTGGCAGTCGGATCCTTGTCGAGCATCCCGTGCCGCAACTGAATATCGAGCCCGATCTGCGGAATGATCTCAAACGCATTGAGCCGCCCGCCCGCGCGCTGCCGCAGCAATTCAAAAAGCCTCAGCGCCTCCTTGGGCGAGGCGATATTGACCAGCGCCGTCTCATAATCCTCCGGCAGCGGATAAAGTTTCAGCGTCGCCGCCGTGATGATCCCCAGCGTGCCCTCGGCCCCCACCAGCACGTCCTTGAGATCGTAGCCGGTATTGTCCTTCTTGAGCGAATTGAGCCCATTGTAGAGCCGCCCATCGGCCAGAACGGCCTCCACTCCCAGCGTCAATTCCCGCGCATTGCCATAGGCGAGCACATTGACACCCCCGGCATTGGACGACAGCACGCCCCCGATCCGCGCCGAGCCCTGCGAGGCCAGCCACAGCGGAAACATCGCGCCAGCGGCCTCAGCCGCCTTGTGCGCATTTTCGAGGATCACCCCGGCCTCCGCCGTCATCACCCCACCGGCCGTATCGATCGCCCGCACCTTGTCGAGCCTGGCAAGGCTGACAATGACTTCATTGCCGAAAAGCGGCACCTGCGCGCCCACCAGCCCCGTATTGCCCCCCTGCGGGATCAGCCCCACCCGATTTTCATTGGCCCAGCGCGCCACCGCCTGCACCGCCTCGACACTTGGCGGCAGCACCACCGCGCTCGCGCCCATGTGAAAGCGCTTCCGCGGCTCCTTGAGATAGCCGTCCATCCGCTCGGCCTGGCTAATGACGTTGTCCGCCCCCAAAATGTCGGAAAGAGCGCTCGTGATTGCATTGGCATCAAGGGACATGGGTAAAACCGGGCTCCACAAGGGCAGGAAATGGCGTCGAACTTGCCGCAATAGCTTCCCGTGTGCCACAACCGGACAAACGACTCCAGATAAGGGAAACCGATCAATGGCCACTGGATTGATGGCAGGCAAGCGCGGGCTGATCATGGGCCTCGCCAACAACCGTTCGATTGCCTGGGGCATTGCCAAGCAATTGCACGCCCAGGGCGCGGAAATGGCCTTCTCCTATCAGGGTGAAGCCCTCAAGCGCCGCGTCCAGCCGCTGGCCGCCGAAGTCGGTTCCGATTTCCTCGTCGAGTGCGACGTCTCCGACGAAGCCGCGATGGATGAGACCTTCCGCCAGATCAAGGAAAAGTGGGGCAGCCTCGATTTCGTCGTGCACGCCATCGGCTTCTCCAACAAGGACGAGCTCGAAGGTCGCTACCTCGACACCAGCCGCGATAACTTCGCGCTGACCATGGACATCTCGGTCTATTCCTTCACCGCCGTCGCCAAGCGCGCCGAGCCGCTGATGAACCCGGGCGGCTCCATGCTGACGCTGACCTATTACGGCGCCGTCAAATACGTCCCGAACTACAACGTCATGGGCGTTGCCAAGGCGGCTCTCGAAGCCTCCGTGCGCTATCTCGCCGTCGATCTCGGCAAGAAGGGCATTCGCGTCAACGCCATCTCGGCCGGCGCCATCAAGACCCTCGCAGCATCGGGCATTTCGGGCCTGCGCGACATGCTGCACTGGCAGGAAGCCAATTCGGCGCTCCGCAAGAACGTCTCCATCGACGATGTCGGCGGCGCAGCCACCTATCTCCTTTCCGATCTCGCCAATGGCGTGACCGGTGAAATCCATTATGTCGACGCTGGGTTCAACGTTGTGGGCATGAAGCTGCTCGACAACGACACGCCAGAATCCGGCGAATAACCAAGGACGCGTCTTGAGGCGCGCTATGTGTGAATGACTGTTCTCGAGTGGCCGGACTTTTATTTCGCCCGGCATGGTGAAACCGACTGGAACCGCGAACAACGGTATCAGGGCTCCCGAGACATTCCGCTCAATCGCGTCGGCCAATTGCAGGCCGACGCGAACGGGCCATTGCTCCGGCAGTTGCTGGAGCGCGATGGCGTCGATCCGCGTTCGCTCAAATGGTTTGCCTCCCCGCTCAGCCGCGCCAGCGAAACCATGGACCGCATGCGCGCGGCCTTTGATGTCGAGCTGCCGCCCGTCATTCACGATCCCCGCCTCATCGAGATTTCCTTCGGCAATCTCGAAGGGCGTCTCCATTCCGAAATCGCCCGCGAACAGGCCATCGCGCCCGGTCAGCGCGACGAGACCTATTGGCAGTTTCGCCCCGAGGGCGGCGAAAATTATGACGACGTGGCCGTGCGTCTCGTCGATTTCGCCCGCGAACTGACCCGGCATGCCGTGGTAGTGGCTCATGGCGGCGTCTTCCGCGTCCTGCGCCATCTCGTCGAAGGGGCGCCACGGGCCGAAGTCCTCAACTGGGCAGCACCGCAGGGGGCCGTCGCGCACTTCTCCGGCGGAGGCCTCGCCATCTATTCGGCCGAAAACACCTGGGACGTCGAGCTGGACTGAAGCCGTCCCGCCGATTGACCTCATGGCACCGCGTGCCTAGAAAGCACGCGAGCAAGGGATCGCGTCATGTCTTTCAATAGTTTCGGGCATCTTTTCCGTTTCACCACCTGGGGCGAAAGCCATGGGCCCGCCCTTGGTGTCGTTGTCGATGGCTGCCCGCCGGGTGTCGTGCTGACCCCCGAAATGATCCAGCGCGATCTCGATCGCCGCAAGCCGGGCCAGTCCAAGTATACCACCCAGCGCCGCGAGCCTGATGAGGTCAAAATCCTCTCCGGCGTCTTCGAGGACGAGCGCACCGATGGCCCCCGCACCACCGGCACGCCCATCTCGCTGATGATCGAGAACACCGACCATCGCTCGAAGGACTATTCCGAGATCCGCGACAAATATCGTCCGGGTCACGCCGACTACACCTACGACCAGAAATACGGCATTCGCGATTATCGCGGTGGCGGCCGCACCTCGGCCCGCGAAACCGCTGCTCGCGTTGCCGCTGGTGCCGTCGCCCGCCAGATCCTGCAGGGCGTCACCATCCGCGCGAGCCTCGTGCAGATGGGCCCCCACAAGATCGACTACGCCAATTTCGATTGGGCCCAGGTCGATGAAAACCCCTTCTTCTGCGCCGATCCCAAGGCCGCCGAACTCTGGGCCGGCTATCTCGACGGGCTCCGCAAGGATGGCAATTCGGTTGGCGCTGTCATTGAAGTCGTCGCCGAAGGCGTTCCGGCCGGCTGGGGCGCGCCCATCTACGGCAAGCTCAGCGCCGATCTCGCCTCCGCCATGATGAGCATCAATGCCGTCAAGGCGGTGGAAATCGGTGCCGGTTTTGAGGCCGCCAGCCTCACCGGCGTCGAAAACGCCGACCAGATGCGGGCAGGGGAGGCAAAACCTTACTTCCTCTCCAACCACGCCGGCGGCATTCTGGGCGGCATCTCCAATGGCGACCCCATCGTCTGCCGCTTCGCGGTCAAGCCGACCTCGTCCATCCTGACCCCGCGCCAGACTGTCACCACGCAGAACGAAGACACCGACATCATCACTAAGGGCCGCCACGACCCCTGCGTCGGCATCCGCGCTGTCCCCGTCGGCGAAGCCATGATGGCCCTCGTCCTCGCCGACCACATGCTTCGCCACCGCGGCCAAACCGGCCGCGAAGGCGCAGTGGGATTTGACCGGAACTAGGTTTTTCCGACCTCTTCCAGTTCCACCGTCATTGCCGGGCTCGTCCCGGCAATTTTTTTGCAGGTTGGCCAACCCCCACCCTGGATCCCTCCTCACAAGGGGGAGGGAGACGACTGAAGCTGCGGTGTTCTGAAGAGCGCAATGGCCAAAGCGCTCACCGGCCAGGCTTCCCTCCCCCCTGTGGGGAGGGAGTGAGGGTGGGGGGCTTGGATCTCGCCCCCTCACACCGCCAGCCGCGTCCCCAAAAATCCCCGCCGCACCACAATCTCCCCCCGCGCCTCCAGAAACTCGATATGCGCGGTGATTGTCATCAGCGCCGCCATTCGAACCTTCGGTGGTTGCTTGGGATAAATCGTCCCCACCACGGCAAGCGGCGTCTTCGCGCCGGCTTTCACCGCCTCGATAATCTGCCTATTGCGCATCTGCCGATGGGCCCGCAGTGCCGTCGCATAGACGGGCCCATCGGCAATCGGCCCGCCATGAGCCGGAAAATAGCGCCGATAGGGCAGGGCGATGACCTTGTCGAGCGAAGCAAAATAATCGGCCATCGAGCCATCCGGCGTCGATACCAGGGTCGAGTTCCACCCCATCACATGGTCGCCCGAGAGCAAAATGTCGGTTCCCGCCACGCCGAAGGCGAGGTGATTGGCGCAGTGGCCGGGCGTCGTGTGCACCACGAGTTCCCGGTCCCCCGCCAAGATCGTTTCGCCATCGGTCAGCACCCGATCCGGCACGAGATCCCAGTCGGACGAACCACGGATCAGATTGCGCTCGAACCGCCGCAGCGGCCGCGACAGGCGGTGGCGGCCGCCGAACCAGAGTGGGGCGCCAAATGCCTTGGCAAGACCCGCTGCTGCCGCGCTGTGGTCACGATGCGTGTGGGTTAGGATAATGGCCGTTACGGGCCTTTGCCCCACCGCTGCGAGCAGCGCCGCCTCGTGAACTGGATCGACCGGGCCGGGATCAATGATGGCGACACTTTCATTGCCAATCAGAAAACTGTTCGTGCCGGTAAAAGTATAGGGCGAGCCGTTTGGTGCAGTGATCCGGACGACGTCTCTCGCCATTTGGACAGGCGTGCCGACCTCGGCGTCGAACGCAGTATTATAGGCCGGAGCCGGGGCTATACTTGCCATTGCATGGAGACCATCGAGCAGCTAGAACTTTGCCACTGAAACTGGCCGCAGGGATGGGGCTGCCGGTTCGATGACGGAGGGAACCTATAAAATGGCTGTGACTTTGACCACGCCCAATACGCTTTTGGGCGCATTCCAGCCTAAGGGCGAGGCCGCTAAACTCGTCATCAATATGGTGACTGTCGTCCTTGGTTCGCTCCTGATCGCGCTTGCTGCAAAGGTAAATGTGCCGGTCTGGCCCGTGCCGGTCACCATGCAGAGCTTCGCCATTGCCGGTCTCGCCGCAGCCTTTGGTGCCCGCATCGGGGTTGCCACTGTTGCGCTCTATCTCATCGAAGGCGCCATGGGCCTGCCAGTCTTCGCCACCGGCGGTGGCCTTGCCTATCTCGTCGGCCCGACCAGTGGCTTCCTGCTCGGCTTCCTCGTCATGGCCTGGATGATTGGCACAGCCACCGATCGCGGCGCCTCGGCCCGTCCGCTGACCCTTTTCGGCGCCATGATCGCTGCTGAGGCCGTTCTTCTCGCGCTGGGCTTTGCCTGGCTGGTGATGATGGCCGGTCATGCCCAGTGGGTCGACCAGACCAATGTCGTGGTCTCGGCCTTCGCCGGAGCGATCCAGCCCTTCCTTATCTGGGACGTTCTCAAAATGGCGCTCGCAGCCCTTACCGTCACCGGTCTCTGGGCCGTGTTGCCGTCACGCCGCTGATCGCGCGACACCGCGTTTGAATGCATAAGGCCAGCCCACCGGCTGGCCTTTGTCATTTCCGCATTTCGCCGCTCGAAATGCTAACAGTCTGGTAACGAATTGGCATCTCGCGAGAGTGCCTTGTTATGACCACTAATACCTGATAGACAGTGGTTATACGTTTTCAGCCCAAGTCGGCTGCCTTCTGCCGGTCATTCCGGTCCTTTGGCTCACTGATCCACTTTGCGAACGTTTGTAGGCCCTCTCGCATGTTGCGAAAGGGAAACGCTCGTTCTGCTTCGGCTTCGAGCTTTAAGGAATATCATCATGGCATCGATCACCGGTACCGTTAAGTTCTTCAACTCCACCAAGGGTTTTGGTTTCATCACCCCTGACAACGGCGGCAAGGACCACTTCGTCCATATCTCCGCTGTTCAGAACTCTGGCGTTGACGGCCTCTACGAAAACGACAAGCTTTCGTACGAAGTTGAGACCGGCCGCGACGGTCGCGAGTCTGCAATCAACCTCGTTCTGCAGAAGTAAGCGCTTCAGCGCTCCTGCAAATCTAAAGGTCGCCTACGGCGACCTTTTTTTATGCCTGTCAGAGATTTATCGGGTCAGGCCGACGCCGCAGACTCGCCGACAAACACCCGGCTGAGCGGATAGTCCTCGGAAAAATAGAGGCCGCGAATGGCCTTGCCATCATATCGCACCTCATCAGCTTCCACGAGCGAGCCGGACTGGACCGTGCTCGAGAGCTCTTCCATTGTGTAGCGGACGGCTTCTGCCAGGGACGGGAAGCGCTGATAGCCACCCACTCTTTTGAACTTGCCGCTCCGGCCTGGGTAAAGCTCTGCGGGGGCGTTGTAATCTGTCATGGTCGACTGTCCTCCTAAGGCCGGCAAACCGGCAGGTGATGACACGACTTTCACAGCTCTATGGAAAACGGGGGCTAGTGCCGGAGGCCAAAGGCGCATGAAACGCGCCCATCTCATATAGGCATCAATAGCGCCGCTTGTAAGGCCGGGCATCCGCCCAAAAAGAAACCGGGCGCCGCCGAAAACTCGGAGACGCCCGGTTGTGTTGGTCGGAGTAGAGTGATTCGAACACTCGACCCCCTGCTCCCGAAGCAGTATCTGCCAGCGCGAGCCCTTGAAATTGGGGGCCTTTATCTTCCCATATTCGGCAAAATGCCTTTTTGTTCCGCCAACTGTGTCGGAAGGTGTCGGGTAAATTTAGCGGTGAGTGGCAAAAGGCGTTCAGAAAATTCGGGAAGTGTCAATTTCAAAATGGTTATCCAGGCGAGCGACTTCTGCCTCACGGAGCCTTGCTGCATTAGTGCAGAATAAAAAAGCCCTGACCGGGCAAACGGTCAGGGCATGCGCCAAGAGGTCTATCCCCTACATCCCCTCAAGGCGCTGACTGACTACTGTCGAAGTGTGGGCGGGTCAAGCGGCGTCCGGCGCCCGAACACCGGCCTCGACAGCTCCATTTCCTTCGCTTTTTCGAGTGCCTATTCGAGAGCAGGGCAATTCGCTCGTCTCCGGGACCGATGCGCGGCAAGCTGAAGAGAGCTTGCTCCAATTCGCCCCGTACCGCGCTCGCATATCGACCTGTCGAAGGGCTGTGTACCTGAAACAAAATGCACAGCCAAAGCGGCGAGCTCAAGGCAAGGATCGGGCTGACTTTAGCGCCGCTACCGCTCTAGGTCACATACCCATTAACGGGATTCCCAAAGTGCTGCTGTTGTGATTCCTTCCCTTTGGTGGACAGGAGGTGATGATGGCGCGTTTTGATCTTACGGATTTTGAGTGGTCTGTGATCCAGCCGCTGCTTCCGACGAAGGTGCGCGGCGTTCCGCGCGCCGATGACCGGCGTGTTCTGAACGGCATCTTCTGGCGGCTTCGCACGGGCGCGCCCTGGGCCGACATCCCGACGCGGTATGGCCCGCACACGACCTGCGTGAACCGCTTCAACCGGTGGCGCAGGGCCGGCCACTGGGCGCGCATTCTTGACGCTGTATCAGCCGCTTACAATGGCGACGTGCAGATGATCGACTCGTCCTCGATCCGGGTTCACCAGCACGCCGCCAACGGTCAAAAAAAGACGAGCGATCCCGTTGCATGGGTCGTTCGCGCGGCGGCCTGACCACCAAGATCCATGCGCTGGTCGATGCCCAGGGGCGGCCGATCCAGCTCAAACTGACCGAAGGCCAGGCCCATGATGGGCGATCAGCAGCGGACATGTTTGCCACCCTGTCCGCTGGAAATATCCTGCTCGCAGACCGAGCCTACGACAGTGATGCCCTGCGCAGCACCATGGCCGAGCGCGGTGCATGGGCCAATATCCGCGCCATGCCCAACCGCGTGCAAACCTTCCCATTCAGCCACTGGGTCTATCGCCAGCGCAACGCTGTCGAACGTTACTTCAACAAACTCAAACACTTCAGGGCAATCGCAACCCGATACGACAAGCGAGACGACAATTTCCTGGCATCAGTCCAACTCGCTTCAATCCGTATCTGGTTGCGAAGTTATGAGTCGGTCACCTAGCTTGCTTGAGCGATATCCACGACATTTGCGTGGAAGAGGGCCGAAACCACGTCGGTCTGGGTCACAACGCCAACCAAAGTTCCGTCGTCAGCGACAACGGGCATATGGTGGTGTCCGCTTTGGAGCATGAGTTGAATGAGCATGGCGATCGGCATTGAGGGGTGGATGGTCGAAACGACCGGTGTCATAACATCGCGCGCCCTTCCACGCAGCGGGCGGTCCGTCCTGGATAAAACGGATAGGCCTTGTGCCTTAGTGCTAGGACCCCAATCAGCTTTATCCAGAAGATCCGTCTGAGTGAGAATGCCTACCACACGCTTCGTATCGTCCACCACTGGAAGGGCCTTGATCGACTTCTGACGAAGCAAGCGCAGGGCTACCCGCAGAGATGTGCCGGGGCCGATGGTCGTGACTGCGCGCGTCATGATCGAGGCGGCCGTAAGGTCTCCCGACCGGCGGGTAAAGGCGATGATTTCAGCCCGTTGCAGCATGTCGCCAAGGTCTACGGGATCCACACTGATCACTTCGTCACGCTGTGCGATTGCCTTCTCCAGGTCGCCTACTGTGACGCCGAGGCTGACCCGAGGGGGTGGGGCAATCGGATGCGTCGCAGCTGTTGCAGGGGGGCGATGGGGATAATCCTTGCCAGTTAGGCTGTTGAAAGCGATGGCGATACACAACAGGACCACCGAGTTGACTGCGACAGGCCAAGCGACGAAGTAAAAGCCGAGCTCGGTAATAGCTGGGCCCCCAATGACGGCAGTAAGGGCAACGGCGCCACTGGGCGGGTGGAGACATCTGAAGGTCAGCATCAGTCCGATGCTAGTCGCAACCGCGAGTGCGGCGGCCAGCGGAACGTCACCGAACAACTGAGCACAAGCTACGCCGATGGCTGCAGCAAGGCAGTTGCCGCCCAAGATCGACCAGGGTTGCGCGAGGGGGCTGGCGGGCGCCGCAAATAGCAGCACTGCTGAGGCCCCAATGGGCGCCATAAGCAGCGGCAAGTCTGGTCCGTGGCCCAGCGCGAACGCCGTCAGTGTAGCGGTTGCCAGCAAGCCAATGAAGGCGCCTAAGGAGGCTCGCAGCCTCTCGCGCGGGCTGACTGGTACGAGGTTCGGTAAGAAACGAGCAAGATAACGCATAAGGCAGCGCAATAGCATCTGCACCAAGCGGCGACAAAGCCGGTCAATGCAAATTTTGAGGCGATAGCGCAAATTATTGCCGTTTTCTGAAACGCCCCTTTGGTCGGTACAATTAATGCCGTTGTGCGCTCAGCGCGTGAAGGTCGATCCTAAGGTAATTACGATCGAAGTGGCTTTTCGCTAGACGGCACTCGGTCCCCAGAAGCGGGCGGCGATAGCTCCATTTTCGTGGCTATCTCAACCGCCTTTTCGATGAGCAGGGCAACTCGCTCATCTTCAGCGCTGACGCGGGGCAGGCTATAGAGGGCCTGCTCCAACTCGTCCCGTACTGCCTGCCTAAGTTGTGTTGTCGAGCTGTCGTGCATCCCGACAATGTGTCCCGCTAAAGGGGCGAGCATAAGGCAGAAATATTTTGAATTTAGTTCAGACATAAACGAAGAGCCCCACTCCATGGCAACCAGGGGTGGGGCTCGGTTGTTGATTGCCACCGAGATCTGACCCTTTGAGGGCGTAAGTTTTTACTGAGATTTGACCCATGTTTTGATCGCCCCCCGGCTGCTGGTCGGGGGGCATTGGAGTGATCGACATGGCGTTATTGAGCGTAATCCGGCGCTGGCATTTCCGTGAGGGGATACCGATCCGCGAGATTGAGCGACGCACGGGCTTGTCGCGCAACACCATCCGCAAGTATCTGCGATCCGACACGGTGGAGCCCAAGTTCAGGGTTCCTGCACGGCCCAGCAAGCTGGACGCTTTTGCGCAGAAGCTCTCCGACTGGCTGCGGGTGGAAGCGGGTAAATCGCGCAAGCAGCGGCGCACGGCCAAGCAGATGCATGCCGATCTGGTGGTGCTGGGCTATGAAGGTTCCTATGAGCGGGTCGCAGCGTTCGTGCGAGCCTGGAAGGGAGGGCGGGGATAATGTAAAATATCGCCTTGTTGTCAGCCAGTCCCGACCGGAATTGCGGGTCGCGATAGAACAACAAAGTTGCTGGGACATGAGCGGCGCCCAAAAACACCAATACTTCCTTGATCCCGAGGGCAGGGGCAAAGCTGTCGTAGCTCCAAAACATAACAAAAAACAGCATGGGAAATATCGTAGCCAGCCATACGGTGACTACGAACGCCGTTTTAGGCTCTGTTGACAAAGTGTGGCATATAGCGCGGCAATCTGGATGAGTCCGCATTGCCTCGCCTGAAATGTACCCGGTAGATTTGGTGTTGCCTCATTTAAAATGCTCCCGGCACGGGCTGGCGGGAGCAGGGAATGAGGAACGTAAGTATGGTGACACGCAACGAGCTTTTGACGGTGTTGGTGGAGCGGTATCGGCGAAGTGAGCGGGATGAGAAGCAGCGCATTTTGGATGAGTTCGTTGCCGTCAGCGGCTATCACCGCAAACATGCGGCTCGGCTACTGCGTTCGGCTGCTCCTTTGAAGGCCCAGCCCTCAAACCGGCACCGGATTTATGGTGAGGGGGTCCGAGCGGCCTTGATCGTGCTTTGGGAAGCCTCCGATCGGGTTTGCGGCAAGCGCCTTCGTCCTCTCATTCCGCTCCTGCTCGAAGCGATGGAACGGCATGGGCACCTTGATCTGGTTCCAGAAGTCCGAGCCGGCTTGATCACGATGAGCGCGGCAACCATCGATCGGGCATTGAGGGAAGCGAAGGCGGGAACACGCAGCCCGTATCGCCGCGGAACGGCATCAACTGCCTTGCGGCGAAGCATTCCGATCCGAACCTTCTCGGACTGGGGTGATCCAGCGCCTGGACATGTCGAAGCCGACCTTGTGTCGCACAGCGGACCTGTTGCAAGGGGCAGCTTTGCCTGGACTTTCGTGCTGACCGACATCGCGACCGGCTGGACCGAATGTGCACCCTTGCTGGTGCGGGAGCAGACGCTTTTGACGGCGGTGCTGAGCGAATTACGCGTCCGTCTGCCTTTTCCTCTCCTCGGCTTTGATACCGATAATGACAGTGTGTTCATCAACGAAACCGTGCGTGATTACTGCGCGACGTCGCAGATTACGTTCACGCGCTGCCGCCCCTATCGCAAGAACGACCAAGCGTTCGTGGAACAGAAGAACGGGGCCGTGGTTCGTCGGCTGGTCGGATATAGAAGGTTCGAGGGGATCGAGGCAGCGAGAGTGCTGGCGGAGCTCTACGCTTCGTCAAGACTGTTCGTGAACTTCTTCCAGCCCTCGTTCAAGCTGGCGGAGAAGCATCGCGACGGAGCAAAGGTCCACAAGCGCTATCACCCGCCGGCGACACCCTACCAGCGTCTGCTGGACGACCCGAGGATATCCGAAGAGACGAAGCTTGGGTTGCAGGAAACCTATGCCAGTCTCGACCCTGTTCGGCTGCTGCGAGATATGCGGGAGGCGCAGTCACGTTTGGTGTCGCTGACCGATGGCATGACTGCAGCTGCGACCGAGGAAAAGATCCGGCCGGATCTCGACGGCTTCCTGGAAAGCCTCAAGATCATCTGGAAGCAGGGTGACGTGCGCCCAACATCGGCGCCGAAACCAAAACAGAAACGAGAGCGCCGGCGGCCCGATCCGCTCATTACCGTGACCGAGGATCTTCGGGAATGGTTCGAGCAGGAGCCGTGGCGTACAGGGCGTGAATTGCTCGACCGGCTGCAGTCCGAACGCCCGGGAGAGTATCCGAATGCGTTGCTGCGAACCGTGCAGCGTCGGCTGAAGACCTGGCGTTCCGAGCAGGCCCACGGAATGATCTTCGGCTCTTCGGCACAGCCACTGCTTCGCTCAACTGACCCTGTAGGCTCCGCTGCGCAGCCCGCCGGCACGCCGAACAATGAAGTGCCCGCAGCTCCTTTGCCGGGAATATTCTGATGAGGCAACGGCAACACCATTCGGGAGCATCACCAAATGAGGCAATACGGAGTCTCACCCTGTTTGACGCGCAGCAGTGTGGCATCCATATCCTTGCGGCGGCTAGGGCGAGGAAGGCCGCGAAGGACGTTGCTGTTTTGTCGAAGCGTGTGGCGATGCGCCTGAACTGCTTGAGCCTGTTGAACATGCGCTCGATGCGGTTGCGGTCTTTGTAGGCCTTGAAGTCGCATGGTGGCGGGTTCTTGCGGTTGGTTTTTGGTGGGATCACCGGAACGATGCCGCTCAGGAGTAGATCCTGGCGCACGGCGTCACCATCATAGCCCTTGTCGGCCAGGAGCAATCGCGGCTTGCCAACCGGCATGGCCATCAAGGCAGGAACGGCTGCATAGTCGGATGTTTCTCCGCCTGTGAGGACAAAGCCAAGAGGGCGTCCTTGACCGTCTGTGCGGGCGTGGATTTTGCACGTAAAGCCGCCGCGTGATCGACCAAAAGCCTCCTTATAAGTCCCCCTTTAGCGCCCGCTGCCTGAGAGTGGCCGCGCACCGTGGTGCTGTCGATCATGTGCTGCCAGTATCGGTGAGCCCGAGTTCGACCAGGGTCTCAAGCAAGGCATCCCACACCCCTTGCTCGGCCCAGCGACGGAAGCGCACATAGACTGAGTTCCACTTGCCATAGCGCTCATGCATGTCGCGCCAGGGGCAGCCAACTCGCAGAACATGGAGCATGCCGTTCAGATATCGACGGTTATCTTGCGCTGGTCGGGACTTGCGCCCTCGCTCAGCCGGCAAGAGCTCCCCAATGAGCCGCCACTCTGCGTCCGACAAATCCCCACGCGCCAAAACCGCCTCCTAAAAAGCAGTCTTGAATCACGGCAAACCCGATTTGGGAATCCAGTTTGTCAACAGGACCTAGTCCGATCCATTTTCGATCCCTGCTGATTGTCGCTGAATGTTTCCGGCCCGGGACGGCTGGAATCGCCTACTAATATCGGCCTAATATACTTCCAGCTACTAATTTTTCTTGGCGACAGGATCTTTATCGGGGCATCGATGAGGAGCGCATGTCCGCCGCTGTCCTGCTGTTTACGGGATGACCAGCGCGGATAGACATGCTCTCCGAGGATCGGCGGCACGGGTGCTTATCTAGCAACTCCTAGCCTTTACACGCCTTTTACTTTGGCAGAACCTGCTGATCGTGTTCGCGGGCGGCCCGCTCTCAAAGGAGAGGGGTTGGTGGCCTCTTCGCCTGGCGGCACGAAGAGCTCGGCAGTCGTCACGTCCAGAGCCAGCGAAATTTTGTCAAGAATGGCGACGGATGGATTTTCGATCATGCGTTCGAGCCGGCTGATGTAGCTGCGGTCGATCCCGGCAAGGTCGGCCAACTGGGTCTGCGAAATGCCCTTGCCGGTGCGCAAGCGGCGCATGTTCCACCCAATGAGTTCGTGACTGCCCATGTTTGGTTTCCTTGGATGGGATCTTCGGCACGATATCAATAGTGCCGCTTTCGTCCCGGTCTGTCGAAAGGATCTCAGACTAACGGTATAATCTGACCATGGTTTTGGTTTCGCCATCTTGCCAATACACGCGGCAGACAAGGTCTTTTGGATGGCCCCCCCTTTTCAGCTCCATGGACAAAGCCTGTTTTGCGGCTTCTTCTGGCGTTCGCCCGGGGACCGACAGCGGCTTTGTGAGAGAGGCGGAACGGCAGTCGATAATAGTATAGTGGGTCAACATTCGCTCACTCGGTTTGGAGGGGCTATAGATCGGCAAATTGGGTGCGGAGGGTGTAGTGTATGGACATGCTTTGCCGCGGCGACCGCACGCCTAGCTATGCAAATCTATACAAACTTCAGGTCAGAAGCCTTCCCACTGAGGTGCTTCCTCCCCGGATGACACAAGCCCCTCGTCAAATTGCACAAGTGTTCGCGCTTCTCTGAGTGCCGCATACAGTTTCTGTTCGGCCAGCTTGCCATTTATCGCTGTGATGTAAGTGTGGGCGGCAGGCTGAGTGGAGATCATCATTCCGACGAGCCTGAAATACTCGTCGCTGAGACTGTCGAAATCGTTGTTCAAATAGGCCCGTTGCAGGACCAGATACAGTTTCCGCGCCGTTGTGATGGCCTTGTCGGCGGCGAGATAGTCCTTTTCCCGCACGACTGGCAATTCGCCGTCGATGTTGATCCGGGTCTGGCTTTCGGAATCCACCGAGACGCGGGCGCTTCCAATGTAGATCTGCTCGCGCGGCTTGAGCGTAATTCTGAGGGTCATCTAGTCCACCCATGTTGAGGCGCGGGAAAGTCGTTCGGCATCTAGGCATTGTCAAGAAAGAAGGCGGGCCATGGGCCCGCCTTCCAAAAGCGTAGAGTATGTTGACGATTAACGGAGGAGCTGCAGAACAGCCTGGTCCTGCTGGCTGGCCATCGACAGTGCCGAAGACGACAGCTGCTGACGGGTCTGAAGAGCCAGAAGGTTAGCCGCTTCAGCATTGGTGTCAGCCAAGGTCAGGTTCGCCGCGCCGGTTTCGAGCGTGTTGATCATGTTCTTGGTGAACGACTGACGGTTTTCGACCGAAGACAGGTTCGAACCAAAGGTCGAAGCCTGCGAACGGAGTTCCGTCAGGGCGTTGGACAAAGTAGCAAGGAACGCGTCAATCTTCGCATCCGTGTCGAGGTCTTCCTCGGTCAGCGATGCGATAGAAAGATTTGAAGCATTGATGCCGCGAACGTTGCCGTCCTGATCTTTCGCCTGGATATCGATCGCCGAAGAGCCGCTCTCGTTGAACGTGATCTTCAGCTTGTCTCCCCGCAGCAGGTTGATGCCGTTGAACGACGAGTCGTCAGACAGCTTGTCCAGCTGATCGCGAAGCTCGTTAAACTGCTTCGACAGGTTCGCTCGGACAACGTTGCCGTCGATCTTCGAGGACGTCGGGGAGCCTGCACCTGCACCGTCCTTGTCAAATGAGACGTCAAGTTCCTGAGTCGAAAGATTTTCGATGCGGAGCTTTCCGTTGTCATTTGAAGCGCGCAGTTTGCCTGCGTGGCTACGGTTAATTTCTTCAACGAACTTATCAACTGTGTTCGTTGAGTTGTAGCCGTCAATGCTGGCGGTGCCGGTGCTGACGCTTTCGCCGCCAAAGATGGCGTTCGATGCTGCGCCAGAAACCGCTAGGGTCTTGGCTTCTGCACTGGTAGCCTTGAGCTCGAGTTTGCCCGACGCGTCAAAGCTAGCTTCGACACCCTTCAAGCCCGCAGCTTTCAATTGGTCGTTGATGTTCTTGACAGTGTCGCTACGAAACTTTGCCGTTTCTTCCGCTGTCGCAAGCGAGCCGGCCTTCACCAAACCCGAAATCTTGATGTCAGCCTTGTCATTGCCGTAGGTGATCGTCACTTCGTCTACATCTGCGGCAACACTTTCCTTGGAAAGACCAGCAGTACCCGGTTCTGCAGTGAGTGCACCCAAGACTGGTGCTACGCCAGATGTTGGGTTGGCCTGAGTGGCAACAATACCGTTGCCGACACCGCCATAAGTTACAGTTGCGAGGTTAGAGCCATCGAGAGCCTGGGACGTGATGGTCAACGTCGAGCCCGATTGAGTGACGCTGAACTTCCCACGCAGGTCGTCGTCTGCTTCCATCAGCGTCCGAATTTCGGTAGCTGTGTTGGCAGTCGAACCTTGGGCAGCAGCGCTCAATTGAAGCGTCTTGCCGCCAATGGTGACAGTTGCGTTAGCAGTCTGTGCAGCTGTGGTGATTGCCAGAGTGCTTACGCTCTGCACACCAGTTACAGCAGGTGGGACATTGGTGATAGCAACCGGAGTTGTACCATAGGCCACATTTGTAAGAGTGACGGTCTTGGCGTCAGCGTCGGAGGTAACAGAATAACCGCCATCTTTGGCCTGAGACTCAAAGGCCGCGACGAATTCTTCGAAAGTTGCGCCAGTCGGGATCGGCTTGGAATTCGCGGTAATGCCACCAAGGTTCGGGTTGAACTGGATGGTCTGCTTGCTCTGGGTAGCGGCGGTTATCCCTGTGCCGAAAGTGACGCTTGCTGCGTCAGCCTTCGGATCAAGGCTCTCAATCACCAGCTTGCCAGCGTTTTCGGTGCCAGTACCAACACTGGCCTTGTACTTGCCCTTCAGGGCAAGGTCACCATCGAGTGCAGCATTGATGTTGGTCACTGCGGTAGCAACATCAGTGCCTGTCAGGGTAACGTCTTTGCCAGCTACAGTGATGACGTCGTTAGCAGCAGTGTTCGTGCCGCCGAAATCTACGATGGTCCGAGCACCAACGCCCGCTTTCCCGTTGGTGTCGAGCGTCAGGCCATTATAAGCAGCAGCGCTGCCAACTGCTGCAGCAACACCAGGAGTCTTTACGCCCAGCTTGATCTCAGACTCATCGCCGAACTGACCACCCTTAACTTTGATGACGCTATCGGCGGTGACTTCAAAGTTGTCAGTTTTGAATGACTTGTCCTGTCGCGCCTGACGCAGGGTCGACTGCATCGATTCGACGTTCTTGGTGATGGCAGAGATGCCGTTTGAAGCAGCTTCGATGACCTTGATACCAGAAGCCATCGAGTCAAGGAGGTTGCCCATATCGGCGGCGCGGCTGTTGAGGGCCGAGGCAGTGAAGAAGCTGGACGGATTGTCCAGAGCAGAGTTCACCTTGTTGCCAGTGGCAAGACGGGACTGGGTCTTGTCCATCATCTGGGCGGTGTTCTGGAGGCTCAGAAGGTTCGCGCGAACGGCCTTCGAGAGAGAGATATCGGAACCCATGTGTGGTGCTTTCCATTCTGGAGAGTATTACGCGTCTCAATCCTAGAGACATCGCTACAATTGCAGCGGCCCTTTTAACGGCGAGTTAATTCTGAAGAAATCCTGACTATAAATTGTCGATCGTTTCCTATGCCCATACGTTTTCAGCATCTTGCCCGTGACGGTTTTGAGAATGAGGCCGCAGTGTAAAGGGTGCTCATCTCACGGTAGGGCGAGGACAGACAACAAGTGACGTCGGTGCCGACCGATGGGGTAAAGCCACCTGCGCAGATGCACTTGACTAAACTGTGTCGGGAAAGGTGTCGGGAAAAGAAAACCCGACTTCCGAAGAAGCCGGGTTTTGTTGGTCGGAGTAGAGTGATTCGAACACTCGACCCCCTGCTCCCGAAGCAGGTGCGCTACCAGGCTGCGCTATACTCCGGCAAATCGCGGTTTTGGTGGCATCATTGGGTTGCGATGACGTGCGATATGACGGCCTTATAGCTGCGCCTTTCGCGGTATTCAAGCGGTTCCCACAACCTTTTCGTGCATAGTCGAACGGTTGTTGCACCGCTTTTGCAAACCGTGTAGGAACCGCGCCAGTTGGGGTGTCGCCAAGTGGTAAGGCATCGGTTTTTGGTACCGACATTCCCAGGTTCGAATCCTGGCACCCCAGCCAACTCCACACACAATCCTGCCCGACCAGATTGACGCTTTTGCGTCACTTGCTCCGCCTTTGGTGGCCCGGGGCCGGGGCTTTGCTTCCGGCGGTTCGGTTGCTGCCCGTCTTCCTCTGAGCGGATCCGGCCTTGGTGATCCCTGGAAACTGAACACGTTTAGATGGCCGTTATTCGGGTCGTTCAGGTCCTCGATTCTGGTCTTGAACGCACGCAGTTTCGTTTCGGGCAATTGCGCAGCGTCGTGCCCACCATTTCGACATTTTTGAGCGGCATGAGTTGGGCCTGTGGACGCTGATTTTCTTTAGAAGCCAAAGGCTTCGTTCGGATATTTCTTGGGCGCAATATGCCCCTTCAGCTCAAGAAGCCGGTAATTGCGCGAGATGCCATGAGTAACGACAATAAGACGCTTCGTGCCACTGAAATCGTCAGTGCATATGTTAGCAATAACGCTATTTCAATCGCGGATCTTCCGGGGCTTATTGGCTCGGTATATTCGACCCTGAACAATCTGGGCGTACCCGTGGAGCAGTCAGCGCCTGCTCTAGAGCCCGCCGTGCCTGCCCGTAAATCTGTCGGTCCGGATTTTATTACCTGTCTTGAGGACGGCAAGAAGTTCAAATCGCTCAAACGCCATCTGCGCACCCATCACGAGCTGTCGCCCGAGCAGTACCGTGTGAATGGGGGCTCCCGGCTGACTATCCGATGGTAGCGCCGAACTACTCAACAACGCGCTCCAGGCTGGCCAGGGAAAATGGCTTGGGCCGCCTGCCGAAGTAGGGGGCGAGGGGCGTGCGGCGGCAGGCCTGCCGCATGTCCTAATCCAGGTGAAAATGGATCTGGGTGAAACCGACGCGCGTTGAGCTTGCCCCGAACATATTTCCAGGCAGGCCGAAATGCACATGCAGATGCGCTACACTATTCGAGCACTTATTGTGGTTGTTGGTACTTCGCTGGGGGCATCTGCTGCCAATGGCGAGGGTGTCCAGGTAGGCAGCCAGTCGGTCGATGTCGAGGACATGGTCGTCGTGCAGATTCACTGCAGCAATCTGTTGGACGAGACCATAGAAAGTTCAGGCGCCGGGATTGCACCGGGCTTTTCCGCATCGGGAGGCTCGACTGGCCCTCAAGGGGGGGAAGTCGCAGGCGACCCTGCGGGGAGCAGTACGCTCAGCTTTGATGGCGGAAATGACGGCGGGGCAGGGGTGACCCTTGGAGCCGAAGACGCGCCTGACGTTGATCTTGCAGACATTACGCTGGACGATTGCCGAGAGGCGAATTTGATACGCTAGTCCGACTCAACGCGCTCAGCCCTCCTCCTTTGCGGCGAACGTCGATCCTCGTTTTCCCACTGCCTTAAGGGAGCTCGATTAAAATGGCCTCGGCCAAGCAGATCGAGCCAGTGAAGGTCGTTGTCGGCAAAGTGTGACAACGTTTATCTGACGACGCGTATATCGCCCGGGCTTAGTTCCGCTCTCCGGCGTCCGGCGCGCAGTAGATGCCGTAGAGTGTAGCAAGGACCTCTCGGACCTCCCTTGAGGCCAAGGTGTAATAAATCTGCTGGCCGTCGCGGCGCGTTTTGACGAACCCCCAAGCGCGGAGCTTTGAGAGGTGCTGCGAAAGGGGCGACTGGCCCAGGTCGACGTGATCGGAGAGCTCGTTCACGCTCATCTCGCGATCAAGCAAATTACACAGGATCAGCAAACGCTTCGGGTTCGCCATGGCGGTCAGGAGTTGGGACGCCCGTTCAGCGTTCTCCTCCATTCTTGCCAAATCCATCTTGATCATATTAGAAAGTCCGTATATACGAATATGCGACTAAGGCGTTATCGCTTGTTTCAGCCGGCTTTTCAAGCCCCCTGCAACGGACGGTGACTCCGCGCTTTGATCAATTCGGCCCTGTGCGCTTACCAGCAAAGTTGTCTCTATGACTGAATTTACTCCTATCCCGGCATTGATCGGCGGCAGCCTGATCGGCCTCGCTGCTGTCCTGCTCATGGCCTTCCACGGCCGCATCGCTGGCATGACCGGTATCCTGACCGGCGTTCTGCCGCCTGTCGCAAAAGACTGGGGCTGGCGCGCCGCCTTCCTGCTGGGCGCCATTGTTGCGCCGATCCTGATCCCGCTCGTGTCCGGCTATGAGGTGTCCTTCGCTTCGCCCGTGCCGGTGATGTGGGTGATGATTGGTGGCCTGCTCGCCGGCGTCGGCGTGTTCTTTGCCGCCGGCTGCACCTCTGGTCATGGCGTGTGCGGCATTGCCCGTCTCTCCGGGCGCTCGATCGCCGCCACGATCACCTTCATGGTTGCCGCCGTCGCCACCGTCTTTGTCATTCGCCATGTTCTCGGGGGCTTCTGATGCAGCGTATTGTTCTTGCCGGTCTGTTTGGTCTCATCTTCGGCGCCGGTATCGCCATTTCCGGCATGATCAATCCAGCCAAGGTGCTGAATTTTTTCGACATTGCCGGGAACTGGGATCCGTCCCTGATTCTGGTCATGGGCTCGGCCCTGACCGTCACCGCCATTGGGTTCCGCTTCGTGCTGCGCCGAGAAAAGCCCGTACTCGACCAGCAATTCCACCTGCCGACCAAGCGCAAGCCGGACGTTCCGCTGATCGGGGGCTCGGCCGTGTTCGGTATCGGCTGGGGCATTGCCGGCTTCTGCCCCGGCGGCGCCATTCCGGCTCTTGGCCTGGGTGATGTCTCGGCCTTCGCCTTCGTGGCAGCCATGATCGCGGGAATCCTGACCGCTCGTGGCCTGCGCCAATTCGCTCAGCGGCGCGTTATCCAATCAGCCTGACCCTCACCGAGGAGTTCTAGAAATGACCACCATTCCCTTCACCCCCGACATGACCCTGCGCCCGGAAGTGACCGCGTTCTTCGACGCGCCGACCAACACGATCTCCTACGTCGTCAAGGATCTGAAGTCCCTATCCTGCGCCGTCATCGACTCGGTCATGGACATCGACTACGCCGCCGGCCGCATTACCTATGATGGCGCCGACAAGATCATCGCCTTCATCACGGAGCAGGGTCTCAAGCTCGAATGGCTGATCGAGACCCATGTCCACGCCGATCATCTCTCGGCCGCGCCTTATATCCAGTCCAAGCTGGGCGGCAAGCTGGGCATCGGCGAGAACATCGTGACGGTGCAGGAAACCTTCGGCAAGATCTTCAATGAAGGCACCGAGTTCCAACGCGATGGCAGCCAGTTCGACCGCCTGTTCAAGGACGGCGACAGCTACCAGATCGGCGGCATGACGGCCCGTGTGATGCACACACCCGGCCATACCCCGGCCTGCATGACGCACACGATCGGCGACGCCTCCTTCGTGGGTGATACCCTCTTCATGCCGGATGGTGGCTCGGCCCGCGCCGACTTCCCGGGCGGCGATGCGCGCACGCTTTATCGCTCGATCCAGCGCGTTCTGGCGCTGCCGCGCGAAATGCGCCTCTTCATGTGCCACGACTATGGTCCCAATGGCCGCGACATCCAGTGGGAGACCACTGTCGGCGACGAGATCGACCACAATATTCATGTCGGCAAGGGCACGGACGAAGACAGTTTCGTCGCTATGCGCGAGGCGCGGGACGCTACCCTCGCCATGCCCAAGCTGATCATCCCGTCGCTGCAGGTCAACATGCGCGCCGGCCAGCTTCCGCCCAAGGACGAGGACGGCAAGACCTTCCTCAAGGTTCCCATCAACGGCCTGTGATGCCCCTTCGCAGTCCGTTTCCTCCTCCGCTTCGGCGGAGGAGCCCCCCTTTCCTCATGCGTCAGGACAATAACAAATGAATATCCACCAGCTTAGCCCCGAATTCTCCGCCACCGGCCAGATCACGCCCGAACAGGTCAAGGAGCTCGCTGCAATGGGCTTCAAGTCCATCGTCTGCGCGCGTCCAGACAACGAGGATGCCGGCCAGCCCGCCTTTGCTGAAATCGAAGCTGCTGCAAAGGCGGCGGGGCTCTCGATCACCCATATCCCGGTCTCCGGCATGCTCGGCGAGGGCCAGATCATTCGCTTTCATCAGGCCTGGGAAGACAGCCCCAAGCCCATGCTCGGCTACTGCCGCTCCGGCGGTCGCGCTGGCAGCCTGTTTGCCACACTGAACGCCTGATCCAGCCTGATCTTCGCCGGCCTTAGGGCCGGCTCCCACCTCTTCCGGAGATTTGCCGTGCGCCTCGGGTCCTATCTGCCCATCCTCGATTGGGGCAGCCGCTACAACCGCCAGACCTTGACCAGTGACCTCGTGGCCGCGGTGATCGTGACCATCATGCTGATCCCGCAGTCGCTGGCTTACGCCCTGCTGGCGGGGCTGCCTCCGGAAGTGGGTCTGTACGCCTCGATCCTGCCGCTCGTCGCCTATGCCATTTTCGGCACCTCGTCCGCGCTGGCGGTCGGGCCGGTCGCCGTCATCTCGCTGATGACGGCCAGCGCCGTCGGCAAACTGGCCATGGAAGGCACCGCCGACTATGCCAGCGCCGCCATCATCCTGGCCCTCATCTCAGGCGCCATGCTGACGCTTATGGGCCTGTTGCGGCTCGGCTTTCTCGCCAATTTCCTGTCTCACCCGGTCATTTCCGGCTTCATCACCGCCTCCGGCCTTATCATCGCCACCAGCCAGCTGGGCGGCCTCCTGGGCATCAGCACTGAAGGCCATGCTCTGCCGGGCCTGTTGGCCTCCATCTGGGCAAATTTGGGCTCGATCAACCTCTATACGCTCATGATCGGCGGGCTGGCGCTGGGCCTCCTGGTGTGGATCCGCCTCGACCTCAAGAACTGGCTCGCCCGCTTTGACGTGCCTAAGAGCGTCGCCACGATCATCGTGCGCGCCGGCCCGGTTCTGGTCGTCTTCCTCACCATGGCGCTCTCGGTGGTCTTCGATCTCGGCAGCAAGGGTGTCGCTCTGGTCGGTGACGTGCCGCAGGGCCTGCCCATGCTGTCGCTGCCGAGCTTCAATTTCGACACCGTCCAGCAATTGCTCGTGCCAGCGCTGATCATCTCGATCGTGGGGTTTGTCGAATCCATTTCGGTGGCACAGACCCTGGCTGCCAAGCGCCGCGAGCGCATCGAGCCCAATCAGGAACTGATCGGCCTCGGCATGTCCAATATCGCGGCCGGTATTGGCGGCGGCTATCCGGTCACCGGCGGTTTTGCCCGCTCCGTGGTCAATTTCGACGCCGGCGCAGCAACCCCCGCGGCAGGCGCCTTCACCGCCATCGGCATTGCCGGCGCGACGCTGTTGCTGACGCCCTTCCTCGCCGTCCTGCCCAAGGCGACGCTGGCCGCGACTATCGTGCTCGCCGTTCTGACCCTTGTCGATTTCTCGGTTCTCAAGCGCGCCTGGGCCTATTCCAAGGCGGATTTTGCCGCCGTGGCCATCACGCTGGTCGGCACATTGCTCTTCGGTGTCGAGGTCGGGATTGCGCTTGGCGTGGCCGCCTCGATCCTGATTTTCCTCTATCGGTCCTCCAAGCCCCATGCGGCCGTGGTGGGTCAGGTGCCCGGCACCGAGCATTTTCGCAATATCAAGCGCCACAAGGTGGAGATCGTCCCCGACATCCTGTCCATCCGCATCGATGAAAGCCTTTACTTTGCGAATGCGCGTTATCTCGAAGATCTTGTGACCGGCCTCGCAACGGAAAATCCCGGTCTCAAGGACGTCGTGCTGATGTGCTCGGCCGTCAATTTCATCGACATGTCGGCACTCGAAAGCCTCGAAGCCGTGGAGCACCGTCTCAAGGACCTTGGCATCCGCCTGCACCTGTCAGAGGTCAAGGGACCGGTGATGGACAAACTGGCCGGAACGGAGTTCCTTGAACATCTCTCCGGACAAGTGCATCTCAGCCAACACGGCGCCATCCGTTCGATCCTGGCGCAGCAAGACCCCGTCCCCTCAGGGAGTGGTGACGGTCAGGATCGGGTGCTGGAAGCGACGACACGACAATAGGAGACAGCAACGATGGCCCATGTAGTCTGCACCAAATGCAACGCGACCAACCGCATCGCCGAGGGTCAGGCAGCAAACCAGGGAAAATGCGGCAAGTGTGGTGCTGCGCTCTTTGACGGACATCCCGCCGATCTGGCGGCGCCCATGCTCGAAAAGCAGATCGCCAAATCCGACATTCCCGTCCTCGTTGACGTCTGGGCGCCTTGGTGCGGCCCATGCCGCGTCATGGGCCCGCAATTCGAGGGGGCAGCGCGCGAGGCTGAGCCGGCCATGCGCTTCGTCAAACTCAATTCGGATGAGAACCAGGATCTGGCGGGGCGCCTCGGCATTCGCGGCATTCCCACCATGATCCTCTTCCGCTCCGGCAAGGAAGTCGCCCGCGTCTCCGGCGCCATGTCGAGCACCGATATTCTCAATTGGGCCCGCAACGCCGCACGGTGATTAAGACCAGGTGAGGGGGTAGCGATGCCTAAAATCGCTCTCCGGCGAGCTGTTTAGCTGCTTCGGCGTGGAGTATTGTCGCAGCAACCTGGTGATCATTCCAAAAGGAGCATGATCGTGAGCCGTCTCTCGCATTCCGAAGTTCACATGGTGCACCGGATCGGCTGGCTGCGCGCCGCTGTCCTTGGGGCAAATGACGGACTGGTATCCACCGCCAGTCTCGTGGTCGGTGTCGCCGCAGCCGGGTCCGGTCGACCTGAAATCCTGATCGCAGGTCTAGCGGGCCTCGCCGCAGGCGCCATGTCGATGGCGGCGGGCGAATATGTTTCCGTGAGTTCGCAGACCGACGCCGAACTGGCCGATCTCGCCCGCGAAAGGGTGGAGCTTGAGACCATGCCGGAAAGCGAGCTGGAAGAGCTGACCCAGATCTATGTCAGTCGGGGGCTCGATGAGGATCTGGCCCGCAAGGTCGCCATCCAGCTGACGGAAAAGGATGCCTTGGCGGCTCATGCGCGCGACGAACTGGGTATTTCGGAAACCGTTACCGCCCATCCCGTCCAGGCCGCGGTCGTGTCCGCACTCACCTTCGCTGTGGGCGCCATAATCCCGCTGATCGTGGCGTGGTTGGCCCCGGCGACGCAGATCACCATAAGCGTAGCAGCCAGCGCCATCGTGGCCCTCATGATCCTGGGTGCAATGGGGGCATCTGCCGGCGGCGCATCAATGACCAAAGGGGCCATTCGCGTAACCTTCTGGGGCGCGCTGGCGATGGCCGTCACCGCCGGGGTGGGCATGATCTTCGGAGTGAGCGCCGGCTAGCCCTTTATGAGACAGGGAGGGCAGGTGATCGCGGATGAGCCGGTGCATTCATGGGCCATTCGTCGTTCTACTCCCGCAGCGCGAAGACCCCGTGATTTTCGCGCGTTGATCCAGCGAGAAGTTGGTAACCAACAGGCGTTAGACGCATGGTCTAAGTAACGGGTCGGTAAGGGGAAAGCCGATAACCAGCGATATTCTCGCCGGGATTGTGTCCAGTGTACCCGTTTTTTGATTTTTTCGTCAGCATCCATGACGTCCGCTACGTCGTGTTGGCCGCCGCCATTTGCCTCACCTCAAGCTATGCCTGTGTGAGCCTGCTCCGCCATGCGCGCCGGAGTTCCGGGCGCGCAGCAAAGATCTGGAACATCATCTCTGCACTGGCCGTGGGCTTTGGCATCTGGGCGACCCACTTTGTCGCCATGCTGGCATTCCGTCCCGGTTTCACCCTGGCCTACGAACTGCCGCTGACCGCACTGTCGCTGCTGATTGCAATCGCCGTCTGCGGTGCGGGCCTCGCCTTCGCCATCCGATCCGACCTGGCCGTTGATCGGTTCCTCGGCGGCGCCGTGGTCGGGATCGGCATTTCCTCCATGCACTATGTCGGCATTTTCGGCCTCATGATCGGCGGAACGATCGATTGGGATGCTCAATTGGTGGCGCTTTCGATCATCTCGGGCACGGTGTTGTCCGGCGTTGCCATCATGCTGGCCGGAAGAACGGGCAGGAAGAGCCTCTTCGGCGCGGCTGGCCTGCTGACCCTTGCGATCTGCACAATGCACTTCACCGCCATGGGGGCAGCCGATTTCAGTCGCTGCTTCCCGTTGGTGACGGAAGGCAGCATCAACAGCGGCATGATGGCGATCATCGTCGCCCTGATTTCGCTGTTCATCCTTGCCGCCGCTTTCGGCAGCATCGTGCTCGATGAAGCGGACCGCCGACGGACACAGCGGGAGCGGGAACGCGAACTGGCCGATGCCGAGCAGATCGAGCAGATGCGTCTTCGTCTGGAGCTGGCCCTGGCCCACATGGCCCAGGGGCTGGCGCTGTTCGGCGCCAATGGGGACGTGCTGCTGCACAACCAGCGAATTCTGGAGCTGCTCGGCCTGCCGCCGGATTTTGATCTGGTTGGGCGGACCCTGCGTGATATCTGCGCGCGCGTCATGACCGCGACCGGGGCCGAAGGCGCGCCAAACGCCGATGCCATAGAGCAGATGCACCAGCGCCATCGCGGGCTCGCGCGGGCAGGGGGCGAGGTCGTGCATGGCCTTGGCAGCGAGATTTTCCTTCGCGTCCAGCACACGCCGACCGGCGACGGCGGTTGGGTAACCATGATCGAGGACATATCCGACAGCAAGCGCAGCGAGGCGGCCATCTCCCACCTGGCCAAGCATGACCCGCTGACCGGACTGCCGAATCGCACCCGGTTTGAGGAATTGTTTGCCGCGGCCATCGACCAGTCCGATGAAAAGGGAGAAAGGCTCGCGGTCATCGCCATCGACCTCGACCGCTTCAAGGACATCAACGACAGCTACGGCCATGCTGCGGGCGATCGGGTACTGGCCGCGCTGGCGGAGAAGTTCAAGGAAGCCATCCGCCCCGGAGAAATCGTGGCGCGCATTGGCGGCGATGAGTTCGCAGCCCTCAAGCCCTTCTCTTCAATGGAAAATCTGCGCGAGTTCCTGTCGCGTCTGAACCGTGGCCTCTCGGGCAAGGTGACCTATTCGGACAATGTCGTCGAAACCTCGGGCAGCATGGGCGTGGCGATTTACCCCGGCGACGGCACGGATCGATCCAAGCTTCTGAGCAACGCCGATCTGGCGCTTTACCGGGCCAAGGGCGAACTGGATCAACGCATCTGCTACTACGAGAGCGAGATGGATGAGCAGGCGCGCGAGCGTCGGGCCATGGCGCGCGATCTCTGGAAAGCGGTCGAAGAAGAAGGCTTTACCCTTGTCTATCAGGTCCAGAAATCTGTCCTGAGTGATAGCGTCACCGGCTACGAAGTGCTTCTTCGTTGGGATCGTCCGGGTCATGGGCCGGTTTCGCCAGCTGAGTTCATCCCCGTCGCCGAAGAGTGCGGCGCGATCATCGCCATCGGAAACTGGGTGCTGCGGAAAGCTTGCGAGGAAGCAGTCCTCTGGCCCGAGCCCTACAAGATCGCCGTCAATGTTTCGGGCGTTCAGCTCGGCCAGATCGAGCTGGTCGACCTGGTGAAAATGGTTCTGTTCCAGACCGGTTTGGCGCCAGAGCGTCTCGAACTCGAAGTCACCGAGACTGCCATCATCGCCGACAAGAAGCGCGCGATGACGGTGCTCAAGCAGATCAAGGCGCTTGGCGTGTCGATTGCCATCGACGATTTTGGCACCGGCTATTCATCGCTCGATACGCTGCGCAGCTTCCCGTTCGACAAGATCAAGCTGGATCGCTCCTTCATGGGCGAAGTACAGGAAAGCGAGCAGGCCAAGGCTATCGTGCGCGCCATCCTTGCGCTGGGACGCAGCCTCTCCGTGCCGGTGCTCGCCGAGGGCGTGGAGACTGCCGAGCAGCTTGAAGTGCTGCGCTTTGAGGGCTGCATGGAAGCGCAGGGCTTCCTCCTCGGCCGCCCGGGACGCATCGATTGGGACGATACGCTGGAGCCGATGCGGGCTTAAAGCCCGTCGCGGCCCCGGAAACGACGCTGGTAATCGGGATCGTAAAGGGCGCTCTCCCGGAATTCGGAGGCGCCAAGACCCCGGCCGACAAAGATAATCGCCGTGCGTTCGACCGGATCTTCCCCGAAACGCACCGCGATATCGGCAAGCGTTCCGCGCAGGATTTTCTGATTGGGCCAGCTGGCGTGGGCCACGATGGCCACCGGGCAATCCGCGCCGTAGAGCAGGGTCAGTTCGGCCACAACGCGATCCAGCGAGTGAATGGCGAGGTGGATGGCGAGCGTTGCCCCGGTGGCGCCAAAGGCGGCCAGAGTTTCCCCCTCCGGCATTGGCGAAGCGCGGCCCGAAAGGCGGGTCAGGACAAGGCTTTGGGCCTCGCCGGGTATCGTCAGCTCCCGGCCAAGGGCTGCTGCCGCCGCCGCAAAAGACGGCACGCCGGGGGTCAGTGTGTAGGGGATGCCAAGCCGGTCGAGACGGCGCATTTGTTCGGCGACTGCGCTCCAGACCGATAGGTCACCCGAGTGCAGCCGGGCGACATCCTCGCCGGCGTCACGCGCCTTGACATATTCGGCCTCGATCTCATCGAGCGACATCGGTGCAGTGTCGATGAGCCGGGTGCCAGGGGCACACCAGTCCAGCATTTCCTTGGGAACGATGGAGCCGGCGTAAAGGCAGACCGGGCAGCGCTCGAGCAGATCTCGGCCCCGTACGGTAATGAGATCGGCCGCGCCCGGCCCGGCGCCAATGAAATGAACGGTCATGGCTTGGTCCAGCTCCACTGGGTGATCGGCATGGCTGGGCGCCAGGCGGTCATGCTGCCCACCGCATCGGCACGGGCGACAGAAAGGCGATTGAGCGATCCGCCGAGGGTTGAGAACCGCGCCAGCAGCAGGGCTTCGAACTCCAGCGTCACGGCATTGGCAACAATCCGCCCGCCGGGACGCAGGGCCTCAAGCGCTGTGTCGAGAACGCCGGGATCGCTGCCGCCGCCGCCGATGAAAATGGCATGCGGAGCTTCGAGGCCGGAGAGGGCCTCGGGGGCGGCGCCTTCAACGATCCGCAGGCCGGGGACCCCGAGGGATGTTGCATTCTTGCGGATGCGTGCGGCGCGATCAGAATTGGCTTCGATGGCGATAGCGCGAAGGCTTGGGTCGGCCAGCATCCATTCGATGCCGACCGAGCCTGATCCGGCGCCAATGTCCCAGAGCAATTCGCCACGCCGTGGGGCGAGCGCGGAGAGGGTGAGCGCGCGGACCTCCCGCTTGGTGATCTGGCCGTCGTGATCGAAAAAATCGTCGGGCAGCCCGGGGGTTAGCGGCACGATCTGGGCTTGGGGCAGTGGCACCACGGTGATCGCGCAGACATTGAGCGGATCGATGTCTGCGAGTTCGAACTGCATGGCCATCTGGGACCGAACCCGTTCATCGGGGCCACCGAGTGCTTCGAGCACGGTGACAATGGAGAGGCCAAAGCCCTTTTCCGTCAGGAGCTTGGCCAGCTCTGCAGAGCCGTTTTCATCTGACGTCAGCGCCAGAATGCGCGCCGCGGGGTGAAGGTGGGGGATGATCAGTTCAACCGGGCGGCCGTGCGCAGAGAGGCTGACGATGTCTTGCAGCGGCCAGCCGAGACGGGCGGCAGCCAGGCTGAAGGCAGAAAGGTGAGGAAATACCTGCATTTGCGCCGCATCGACATGCCGCGCCAGCGTTACGCCGACCCCGTGATTGAACGGGTCGCCGGAGGCCAGGACGCAGACTTTTCGGCCCTTTGCGGCGACGACGGCCTCGACGGAACGGGAGAAGGGAGAGAGCCACGTGTGGGCCTCGCCGGTTATGGCATCTGCCGCCAGTTCGAGGTGGCGGGCGCCGCCAAAAACCAGCTCGGCGTCACTGATGGCAGCGCGGGCCGCACTGCCGAGCCCGGCCAGTCCGTCTTCACCAATGCCGACAATTGTGAGCCACTGCATGGGGTTACGCTCCGATGCTGCGCGGCGAGTAAACCAGCGGATCGCGCCCGGGACGTTCGATAATGCGGGTTTCCGGCGTGCCGATGATCACGCAGGTCGACATATCAGCCGGCTGCTGATCGGCTTCCGAAAGCGGGACGACGGAGAAGTTTTCGTCCGGCCGGCCGACCGCGCGGCCGAAAATGACCGGCGTGGTCCAGGGCAGGGTCTCACGCAGGATGGCAAAGGCGGCGGGGAGCTGCCAGGGGCGAGCCTTGGAAATGGGATTGTAGAGGGCGATGACGAGGCCGGCGGTGGAGACCGCGCGGAGGCGCTGCTCGATGACCGGCCAAGGTTTCAGGTTGTCCGACAAGGAGATAGCGCAGAAGTCGTGACCCAGCGGCGCGCCGGCGCGGGCGGCCACGGCCAGCATGGCGGTAACGCCTGGGATGATCTGGATATCGAGATTGCGCCAGGCTGGTGGGCCGTGTTCGACCGCCTCGCAAATGGCTGCTGCCATTGCAAAAACGCCGGGGTCTCCGCCCGAGACGACGCAGACTGCGTGGCCTTTGGTGGCGGCGTCGAGCGCGGCCTTGGCGCGGTGGAGTTCTTCGCGATTATCCGAGGCGATGCAATGCTGGTCGGGCCGGAGATCAAGCCGGTCGAGATAGGGGCCGTAGCCGAAGAACTGCTCGCCCTGTGCAATGAAATCAAGGGCTTGCGGTGTCGTTTGGGCCGGATTGCCGGGGCCGGTGCCGATGACGAAGAGGCGTCCGGTCATGGGCGTGTGCTCCAGCCTGGAACGAGGATCAGGGAAAAATAGGGTGCGGTGTCGTCGGGCTTGTCGGCGAGTGGACAGATTTTTTCAGCCGCCATCGTGCCGCGTTCGACGTAAACTGCGCCGTTTAAACGTCCAGTATTTATAAGGGCTTGGCGCACCTTGGGCAGGTTTCTACCCAGCTTCATGATGACCACGCCCTCGCTGTCGCGGAGGCGGCGCTCAAGCTCTTCGATGTCGAGCGTGCCCGGCACCACGGTCAAAATGTCATCGCCCTGGACCAGCGGAAGACCTGCTGCAGACCAGCCACCAGACATTGCCGTAATGCCCGCAATGACGTGAATTGGGTAGCAGACTGTTAACCTTTGGTGCAGGTGCATGTAGCTGCCGTAGAGCAGAGGGTCACCCTCGCTGAGAACCGCAACATTGCGACCGGCATCGAGATGGGATGCCAGCCGGGACGCGGCTTCCTCGTAGAATGCGGAAATCTGCGTACGGTAATCTTCGCTGTGCCGATGGCTCTCGGTGGTGACCGGGTAGTCGAGCCGTTCTTCGATCTGATCGGCGCGGATGTGATCGGCCACGATGGCGCGGGCATTGCTGGGGTTGCCGCGCTTGGCGAAATAGGCAACCACATCGGCGCCGCTGATGGCCTTTACTGCCTTCAGCGTCAGCAGTTCCGGATCACCCGGGCCGGTGCCAACTCCGTAAAGAATACCGGTCAAAGGCCGGGCCTCGCCAAAGCGTTGAGACAGGCCGAGGTCATGGCGCTGCCGCCGAGGCGTCCGCGAACGATGGCGAAGGGCACGCCATAGCTGTGCTCAGCGAGCGCATCCTTCGATTCCATCGCGCCGACGAAGCCCACGGGCATGCCAATGATGGCGGCTGGGCGCGGGGCGCCGTCGCGAAGAAGTTCGAGAAGGTGGAAGAGGGCGGTCGGGGCATTGCCGATGGCGACGACTGCGCCTTCGAGACGGTCGCCCCAGAGATCGAGGGCGGCGGCAGAGCGTGTATTGCCGATGCGGGCGGCGATCTCCGGCGTCTGCGGATCGCGGAGGGTGCAGATCACCTCATTGCCGGCGGGGAGGCGGGCAGCGGTGATGCCGCGCGCCACCATCTCGGCGTCGCAGAGGATTGGGGCGCCACTCTGCAGGGCTGCGCGGCCGGCTTCGACAAAGCCCGGGCCAAAGACGAAGTGCTGTGCAGCATCGACCGAGCCGGCAGCATGGATCATGCGCACGGCCAGTTCCGCCTCGTCGGTCGAAAATGCCGAGAGATCGGCTTCGGCGCGAATGATCGCGAAGGACTGGCGATAGATCGCGTCGCCATCCCGGATGTAATCGTATGAGGTCATCGGCCTTCCTGCCGGTGGGTGCACTCGAGAACGGCTTCGATTCCGTCCAGACCCACTCTTGTTTGAGGCGTATCGCCCGCCCGCCCGTCAATGACAAGTCCAACCCCGTCGTCGAGGCCAACGATGGTCAGGGGCGCCGGGGCAGGGTGGGCGCATCCCTTGGGGCATCCCGATACATGCAGATGCGCGCCAGGGTCCACCCGTGGGGCCAGTTGTGCGGCGAGACGCCGCGAGGCTATGCGCCCGGACCGGCAGCCATCGCTGCCCGCACATGCGCTGACGCGGAGGCGCGGGTCGTCGGCATGGGTAATAAAGCCGAGCCCTTTGGCGGCGGTCACAAGCTCCGCGGGGGCATCGTCGATGAGGAGGGCATGGCCCGGCGCGAGGCGGAGTGTTTTTACGCCAGCGCTGGATGCGCGGCGCGCGAGGTCACCGAGGGATTCGGCGTCGCTGGCGGCAAAGGGGAGGGCGATGCCAGTCGAAGTGCCAGCCCGGCGCTGGAAGCGGCCAATGGGGCGGGTATTTTCCATGGTGCGTGCAGATGACGCGGCGGGTGCGGATGCGAGGTCGGCGGCTCGCGCCTGGGGGCCCAGGGCTGCAAGGCGCTGTAGCGTATCAAGTGTAGTGGTGATGGCTTCGTCGGCTAAAAATTCGCGCGGCGTGCCATTGCCGATCTGAACCTGCCAGAGTTCAGCGCCCAGTGCGAGAAGACGGATGTCGGCCTTGAGGGCGCTGAGCGGGAACTGACCATTGCCGTCGATAACGACGCTGAGCTTTGGGGCAAGGAGCGGCCAGAGTGGGCGCGAGCCCTCGCGAATGGCGTTGACCAGGGGCAGCGGATCGGCGCGTTCGCTGGGATCGTCACCGGCAATGGGGGAGGTGTCGACGACAAGCCCGTCCTCAATGGCGATATGGCGTTCGACAGCGTCGGCAAAAACGGTGCTCGAAAGCGCGGAGAGGCCGCGCACCTGGAGATTGCCGCGCGCGGTGATCTCGATAAGCCCATTGCCGTGGCGTCGCGCCAGATTGGCGAGGTAAGCGAGGTCGTCTGGCGTGATGAGTCCCGAGGGCAGGCGCAGCCGGGCGAGCAGCCCGTCGCCCGTCGCCATAGGCGCGGCCAGTGTGGGGCAGGCTCCTCGTTTCCAGTTTTCTGCTGGTGCTGCAGACAAGGCCAAAATCCTCGGAAGAACAGGTGGGACGCTCGCGCCGTTTCCCCCCTGAACAACTGCGCCACAGCTTATGGCGCTAGTCCTGCGGGCGCAGCAAGTAAATATCCATGATCCAGCCATGACGCGCCCGCGCGGCGGCGCGCGTCTCGACGATGGTCTCGGCCACATCGCCCAGTTTGCCGCTGACCAGCAACTGGTCCGGCGTGCCGAGATAGGCGCCCCAATAAATGGTGAGGCCCGGGTCACAATCGCGGAAGGCCAGACGCCCATCAAGCATCACCACCGTATCGGTTGTCACCGGGCCGAGTTGCCGACCGGTCGTAATAGTGACTGGGGTGCCGATGCGGTTGAGCGGGATGGCGTGGGCGGCGGTGAGCGCCTGGATGGCGGTGATGCCGGGAATGACCTCGACCGAGAAGTCGACCGTTGGGCGCACGCGATCGAGAATGCGCAGGGTGGAATCGTAAAGGCTGGGATCGCCCCAGACGAGAAAACCGCCCGCGCCGCCTTCGGGAATTACAGCGATGAGATCGGCAAAGATATCGCCGAGCCTGTCATGCCATTCGTCGACGCCGGCATTGTAGTCGGGCTTGGCTGCGTCCCGCACGGGGATAGCATAGCTGACACTGCGGCTATCTGGGCGGGTGACATAGCGGGCAAGGATTTCGCGGCGGATATCGGCCAGGTCGGCCTTTGCAGCCCCCTTGTCGGGGATGAAGAGCACATCGGCGCGATTGAGGGCATTCATCCCTGCGACGGTGATGTGTTCCGGGCTGCCGGTGCCTATGCCGATGACGAGAATTGTCTTCATGGCCATCCCAATGCCATGGGCCGCCCCGAAAGGTCAAAGGGCGCCTTGCGGCGCCCTTCGGGTATTTGGTGGCCTCGCCACGAGAGGTGCGGGCCGGCTCGAAGCCTTAGAACGGGCTGTCGGGGAAGTAGAACTGCTCGGCGTTCTCCTGGGTGATCAGCGGCGAGCCCAGGATATAGGTGCCGGTGACAGGGCCATTGGAGACGAAGTGATTGACGGTGACGTCCATTGCCGTGGCGATCTGGGCCGGCGGATAGAGTACGTCGACCGGCACGAGCGGATCACCATCCATCACGCCCTTGACGATTTCCTTCATGCCAGCGCCACCGACGACAAACATTTCGCTCTCGCGGCCAGCGGCCTTGACGGCTTCGACCACGCCGAGGGTGATGTCGTCGTCCTGAGCCCAGACGCCATCGATGTCGGGGAAGCGCGACAGGAAGTCCTGCATCACTTCAAAGCCGTCATCGCGGTTCCAGTTGGCGAACTTGTTGTCGAGGACATTGATGCCCGAGCCTTCGATGGTCGCCATGAAGGCGTCGAAACGTTCGGTGTCGAGAACCGTGGGGATGCCGCGCAGGATGACGATGTTGTCGCCCTCGCCGAGACGGCTCATCATGTATTCGGCCGAAACCTGGCCCATTTCGGTGTTGTTGCCCGAGACATAGACGTCCTGGATGGACGGGTCGGTCAGGCCGCGGTCAACCACGGTGATGAACGCCCCGGAATCCTTGACGGCACGGACAGGCTCGGTCAGCGGCTCGGATTCGAACGGCAGGACGACGAGCGCATCGATCTGGTGGACGGACACGAGATCTTCGAGATCGCTGGCCTGGTCAGCCGGACCGTCAGCAGTGACGATGATCAGGTCGATATTGGGGTTGGCGGCCTCGAGGCGCTTTTCGGCTTCGGCGGCGTGCCAGTTGAGGCCGCCCATGAAACCGTGCGTTGCCGCCGGGATGGACACCCCGATCTTGATCTTTTCCTGCGCCACGGCAGAGCCGAGCAGGGCGCTGGTGGCCATCAGGCCAAGTGCGATTGCCTTCAACGACATGTCAGATTTCCTCCCAAAATTGGCACCGCTTCGGCACCGGTGATCCCGCCCGTTGGGGGCGTGGAATTCGATAAAAACTAGTCAGCCTTCTTGCGGCGGGCCCGGAAGGAGCCGCGCTGCAGATAGACCGCCGCCACGATGATCACGCCCTGGACTGCCCCATTGAGGTAGTTGGAGATGATCTCGGTGAGGTTGAGAATATTGCCGATGGACGTGAGGATCAGCGCGCCGATGACGGTGCCGCCGATGCGCCCGAAGCCGCCCTTGAGCATGGTACCGCCGATGATCACCGCAGCGATGGCTTCAAGCTCCCACAGGACGCCCGTGGCTGAAGAGGCTGAGCCGAGGCGTGGCACATAGATGATGGTGGCCAGCGACACGCAGAGACCCTGCAGGATGTAGGTGGCGGTGCGCACGCGGTCGACCTTGATGGCCGAATAGCGCGCCACCTGCTCGTTGGAGCCGATGGCCATGCAATAGCGACCGAAGGCGGTGCGGTTCATGAGCACCCAGCCGATGATGGCGACGGCGATGAACACCCAGACCGGATAGGGAATGCGCAGGAAGCTGTCGTAATAGACCGGGCGATAGATTTCGCGCGCGCCATTGTTGAGCGAGAGCGTGCCGCCATCGGCGAAATAGGTGACCAGCGAGCGGTAGATGCCCATGGTGCCCAGGGTGACGATGAAGGCTTCGATCTTGGCCTTGGTGGTGAGGAAGCCGTTGATGAAGCCGGCGCCAATGCCCAGGATCAGCGAACAGCCGACGCCCAGCACCACCGTCCAGATCGACGCGCCCATAGCGCCCACGGCCCAGTTCATGATGATGATCATGACGCCGGCAATGAAGGCGGCCATGGAGCCCACCGAGAGATCGATGCCGCCCGCTGTGATGACGAAAGTGGCCCCCACCGCGATGATGCCGATGAAGGCAGAGCGCGTCAGGATATTGGTGATATTGCCTTCGTTGAGGAAGGCCGGATTGAGGCTGTAGCCCAGGATGACCAGCAGGATGAGGGCCAGCAGCGGCCCCGCCGTCTTGAGGTCGAGCCGGAACCCCTTGGCCGGCTTTTCTGCCTCATGCGCTGATACGCTCATCGTCCCCATCCTGTTTGATGCCCGCGGCGTACCGCATGATTTCTGCCTCGGTAATTTCTGCGCCCTCGAGCTGGCCGGCGAGGCGCCCATTGCGCATCACCATGACCTTGTGGCTGAGGCCGATGACTTCCTGCATTTCCGAGGAGATGACGATGATCGCCTTCCCCTCGGCGGCCAGCGCCGCGATGATGTGATAAATCTGCTGCTTGGTGCCGACATCGATGCCGCGCGTCGGCTCATCCATGATGATGATGTCCGGCTCGCTTTCCATGGTCTTGCCGAGCATGAGCTTCTGCTGATTGCCGCCGGAGAGTTTACCCACCGGAACAGAGGCGTCGCGGGCGCGGATGTCGAAGCGGCGCACGGCGCGCTCGAGCGCCTGCTGCTCGCTGCCATTGTCGAGGAAGCCGCGCTTCAAGTGCTTTTTGAGCGTGAGCAGGGTGAGGTTCGGCTGGAGGCCGACATTGAGCAGCAGCCCGCGGCCCTTTCGGTCCTTGGTCATATAGGCGAGGCCGGCATTGACCGATTGCGACACGTCGGTGAAATCGACGGCCTGGCCGCGCAGGGTCACAGCGCCGCCGGTTTTCTTGACGAGACCGACAATGGTTTCGGCCACGGCGGTACGGCCCGAACCGATGAGGCCGGCAAAGCCGAGGATTTCGCCGCGGCGTAGGTCAAAGGAAATGCCCGAAATGCCGGGGGAGGCGAGGTCTCGCACCGAGAGCATGATCTCGGCGTCGACATCGGGCTCGTGCTTGGGCGGATAGAGATTGGAGAGCTCGCGGCCGACCATCATCTGCGCGATGGAATCGGGGGTGAGGTTCTCGGTGCCAAGCGTGGCGATCAGCTGGCCGTCGCGCAATACGGTGACCCGTGCCGCCAGCTCCATGATCTCGTCAAGCTTGTGCGAAATGAAGATGATGGCAACGCCCTGGGCGGTCAGCCGCTTGATCTGCTCGAACAGCGTGCTGGTTTCGGCCACCGAGAGCACGGCGGTGGGCTCGTCCATGATGATGACGCGGGCATCCTGGCTGATCGCCTTGGCGATCTCGACCATCTGCTTGTCAGCGACCGACAGCGTATGGATGCGGGCATCGGGATCGATGCGGACGTGCAGCGTATCGAGGATGGCGCTGGCGCAGTCACGCATTTCCTTGAGCTTGAGGAAGCCGTTCGAATGTAGCTCCCGGCCGAGGAAGATGGAGTCGGCGACCGTCAGATGCTCGGCGAGCAGCAGTTCCTGATGGATGACGACGATGCCCATTGCCGCCGCCTCGCCATTGGGGGGCAGGACGACCTGTTCGCCGCGATAATGGATGGTGCCGGATGTCGGCTGCTCAAGGCCGGAGAGAATCTTGATGAGGGTAGACTTGCCGGCGCCGTTTTCGCCGATGATGGCGTGGACCTCACCGGGGCGCACGTCGAAATCGATGCTGAACAGCACCGGTATTTCACCGAACGATTTTGAAATCCGATGCGCCGAAAGGATCGGCGACACGGTATCACCCGTCCCCTCAGACATGGTGCAGTCCTCCCTGGAGGCACGACGAATTTGAACACTCGTTCATTGCCAATACCATTCATGTAAAGGTTTTCATCAATCGTGTAAAGGTTTACAGTGCGGAATATCCGGTGATGGCAGGGGAGGGCCATGGCGCAATCCATGGCATCTGCTAAAGGCAGAGGCGCGCTTGGCTTTTGGCTGCGCGACAGGGGCGGAGCGGGCTAGGTGCAGCAGCAAAAGCTGGCGACAATCGAGGACGTTGCGGCGATGGCCGGGGTGTCGATCGCCACGGTCAGCCGCGCCATCAATGAACCCACCAAGGTCGCCGATGCCACGCGCCGACGGGTAACCGAGGCCATCGCGCGCACCGGCTATACGACCAATGCCATGGCCCGTTCGCTGCGCATGCGCCGCAGCAATATGATCCTCATCCTCGCGCCCGATGTCGGCGATCCGAACTTCTCCAACATTCTCGTCGGTCTCGAGACCGAGGCCAGCAAGCGCGGCTATGGCGTGCTGATCGGCAATACGCAGAACGATCCGAGCCGCGAAACCGACTATTTGCGCTTCATCAGCTCAAACCAGGCCGACGGGCTGATACTCTTTACCGGGCATCTGCCCTTCGGCTTCGGGCAGGATCGCGACGAAACGCGGCTGCCGCCGGTGGTGGCAGTCAACGAGCCTGTGATTGGCCAGGAAATCCCCTTCGTTGGCGTCGACAATTTCGAGGGTGCGCGGATCGCGGCGGAGCATCTGATCTCGCAGGGGCATCGCAAAGTGGGCTTCATCGGCCGCTCCGCCAGCCGCGAGATCAACAGGCTGCGCGAGGCGGGTTATCGGGCTGCACTCGAAGGGGCGGGGATCGAGATCGATCCGCGCCTGATCATCGATGGCGATGGCACGACCGAGAGTGGTCGCGCGGCGGCCGAGCTGATGTTCGTGCGCGACGCGCTGCCGACGGCGTTCTTCTGCGTCAATGACGCGACAGCGCTCGGTGTCATCATCGCCCTCAATGCGCGGAAATACGATTTGCCGCGCCAGTTCTCGGTGATGGGGTTTGACGACATTTCCTTTGCCAGCTTCGTCAGCCCATCGCTGACGACAATGAAACAGCCTCGCCACCGGATCGGCGAGGCTGCCATGGAAATGCTGCTGACCATGCTGGCCGGCGAGGAGCCCAAATCGCGAGAAATGCTGCTGCGCGCCGAACTCATCGTGCGCAATTCGGTGAGCCGACCGGGCAACAACTAGCTGCGCACCACTTTACCGGCCGCGCCTGGCGAGCCAGGCCTTCATCCACGCGATCTCTTCCTCCTGAGCGGCAATGACCGCCTCGGCCAGCGCCCGGACTTCCGGGTCCATGCCATGTTCAAGAACAATCCGGGCCATGTCCACCGCCCCCTGGTGGTGGGGAATCATGCCCTGGATGAAGTCAAATTCGGCGTCGCCCGTAAGCTCGACCGCCATATTGGCGTGCATGCGCGCATTCGCATCCTGATAGGCGGAGTTTGCGGCATTGTTCCCGGCTGCACCGTGGGTGTGGCCGGAGTGATCCTGGGCCAGCACCGGACTGGCGAGAAGGACGAGGGTGAAGGCAGCAATTGGGGCTTTCATATCGATCTCCTTTTGGGATCGAGTGAATGTGCGGCCTTCCCACGTGGCAAGGTCAAGCGGCCAATTCAGGCCGCTTCGCCAGCGCCTTGCGGACTGTTCCGACGCAATGGCCGCAGGTCATGTCGTTGACGGTGAAGCTGGTCTTTTCGGTCATTTCTCAGTGTCCTTTGCTTGGAGTTTCGATGCCGGCGAGGTCATCGAGAATGGGGCAGTCGGGGCGGTCATCGCCGTGGCAGCAATGGGCCAGGTGTTTGAGTGTGCCGACCATGGACTGCAGTTCGGCGATCTTGGTTTCGAGCGCGGCGATATGGGTCTGGGCGATGGTCTGCACTTCGGCGCTGGCGCGGGACTTGTCCTGCCAGAGAGCAAGCAATGCGCTGGTCTCCTCGGTGGAAAAGCCCAGCGTGCGGGCGCGGCGGATGAAGCGGAGCGTATGGACCTCGTCGGCACCGTAGACCCTGTAATTGCTGTCGGTGCGGTCGGCCGGGCGGATCAGCCCGATCTGCTCGTAATAGCGGATCATTTTCGGCGAGACGCCGGAAGCCTGCGAGGCCTGTCCGATGTTCATAGCGACACTCCTCTTACTGCGCGCAACCGTTGTGCATTGCTGACCACAAAGACCGAGGACAGCGCCATGGCGCCGGCACCGAGCATGGGGGAGAGCAGGAGGCCGAAACTCGGGTAGAGCACACCGGCGGCAACCGGAATGAGCAGCGCGTTGTAGCCAAAAGCCCAGAAGAGATTTTCCCAGATGTTGCGGATGGTGGCGCGGCTGAGTTTAAGGGCATTGAGCACGCCCTTGAGATCGCCGCCGAGCAGGACAACGTCGGCGCTTTCGATTGCGGCATCGGTGCCGGTCCCGACGGCAATGCCGATATCGGCTTCGGCGAGGGCCGGTGCATCATTGATGCCATCGCCGACATAGGCGACGACGCGTCCACCGGCGCGCAGCGCCTTGATGGCGGCGACCTTGTCGGCGGGGAGCACCTCGGCCTGGACTTCATCAATGCCGAGCTGGCGGGCAATGGCCGCGGCGGTCCGCTGGTTGTCGCCGGAGATCATCGCGGTCTTGAGACCCATGGCATGGAGCTGGGCGATGACCGCCTGGCTGGTTGGGCGGACCACGTCGGCGACGACGATGGCGGCGGCGATCTTCCCGTCGATCGCAGCAAGAACCGGCGTCTTGCCATCATCGGCGAGCGCTTCGAGCGTGGTGACGAAGGCCGAGAGATCGAGCCCGGCAAACATGCGTGCGGAACCGACTTCCACCTTCTGGCCCGCAATCGTGGCGGTAACGCCGTGACCGGGATCGGAGGCAAAATCGTCGATTAGTGGGATGGAGAGGCCTTCCGCTTCGGCGGCCGCAACGATGGCCAGCGCGATCGGGTGCTCGGAGCGGCTCTCGGCGGCAGCGACGAGGGAGAGAACTGTGCTGCGGTCAAATCCATCCGCCACGATGAGATCGGAAAGGACCGGCTTTCCTTGTGTGAGCGTACCGGTCTTGTCGAAGGCCACGACGTCGGCGTCCCGCAGGCGCTGTAGCGCCTCACCCTTGCGGAACAGCACGCCGAGCTCGGCTGCCCGGCCGGTGCCGACCATGATCGAGGTCGGCGTGGCCAGCCCCATGGCACAGGGGCAGGCGATGATGAGCACCGCGACGGCGTTGACGAGGCCATAGGTGAAGGACGGCTCGGGGCCCCAGATGGTCCAGACGATGAAGGTGACGGCGGCCAGAGCCATGACGGCGGGCACGAACCACAGGGTAATGCGGTCGACGACGGCCTGGATCGGCAGCTTGCCGGCCTGGGCTTCTTCTACCATGCGGATGATGTGGGCGAGCATGGTGTCGCTGCCCACCTTGGTGGCGCGGAAGCGGAAACTGCCGGACGTGTTGAGCGTGCCGCCGATGACGCTATCGCCGGCCGATTTCGAGACGGGCAGGGGCTCGCCCGAGATCATGGCTTCATCGACATGGCTCGACCCGTCGATGACCTCGCCGTCGACGGCGATCTTCTCTCCGGGGCGCACGACGACGACGTCGCCGACGGCGACCTGCTCGACCGCCAGTTCCATTGTCCGTCCGTCGCGCTCGACGAAAGCGGTTCTGGCCTGTTCGCGCACCAGGCGCTGGATGGCTTCACCGGTACGGCCCTTGGCGAGGGCTTCGAGCCAACGACCGGCGAGGATCAGCGTGACGATGACCGCGGCGGCTTCGAAATAGACGAAGCGCGTTTCGCTGGGGACCAGCTGGGGTGCGAAAGTGACCACGCTGGAATAGAGCCAGGCGGCGCCGGCGCCCAGGGCGACAAGCGCATTCATTTCGGGTGCGCCGCGCAGCAGGGCCGGCACGCCGACTTTGAAGAAACGGCGGCCGGGCCAGAAGAGGACGGCAGTGGCGAGCACGAAGTAGGCGATATAGAGCCACTGCATCGGCACGACGCCCATCAGCCAGTGATGGAAGGGCGTATAGAGATGACCACCCATCTCAAGAACGAAAAGCGGCAGGGTGAGCACAGCGGCGATTGCGAGATCGCGCTTGAGCTCGGCTGCGTCTTCATCGTGGTGATGGGCATGATCATGCGCCGCGCCTTCGGCCGGACGCGCGGCGGCAGAATATCCGACTTTCTCCACCGCCTGGATAAGCTCGGCGAGGGTTGCCGTGCTCGCGCCGATGGTAGCGCGCTCCGTCGCCAGATTGACCGAGGCTGTCTCGACGCCCGGGACCTTGAGCAGGGCCTTTTCGACGCGCCCCACGCAGGAGGCGCAGCTCATCCCCTCGATATCGAGAACAAGCGGTTGGGCGGTGGAAGCGTGGACATGTTTGATCATGGATTTATCCTCTTCCGTCCTCATATAAACCTTCCCATCATGGTAAGGTCAAGGCCGGGGCAAGCAGGGAGATTGCGTGCGGCGAGTTGGCACAGCGACATTGCGGCTTGCACTTTTTGCCGCGCGCCTGCCTAGATTGCTCCAGTAAGGAGTTTTGCCATGCAGGTTGTGCGCAAGGACATCCATAATTCTGAGATGCCAGTACTTTGCCAGAGTTGCGAAGCACGGCACCGGGGCGTGTGCGGCGCACTCAACCCCGAGCAATTGGTGAAACTCTCCAAGCATACCCGGCGCGTTCATCATGAGGCCGGGCATGAATTGCTGGCCGATGCCATGCCGATTGCGGCTTACGCCAATGTGCTGCGCGGCGTCATCAAGCTGACCAAAGTGCTCGAAGACGGTCGCCAGCAGGTCGTTGGCCTGCAGTTTGCGCCCGATCTTCTCGGTCGCCCCTTTGCGGGTGAGAGCCGGGTGAGCGCGGAAAGCGCCTCGGATGTCGATCTCTGCATGATCCCCAAGGGGGCGCTGGAAAGCCTTGTGCAGGAAAGCGGACCGCTCGAGCATCGGATCATGCTGCAGGCGCTCAGGGAACTCGATGAGGCGCGCGACTGGATGGTGACGCTGGGCCGCAAGACTGCCGCCGAAAAAGTGGCGAGCTTCCTCTATCTCATCGCCACCCATATCGACCCCGAGGAAGACGAGGGATCGACGACGTTCGACCTGCCCCTCAGCCGCGCTGATATCGCCGATTTCCTCGGGCTGACCATCGAGACGGTGAGCCGGCAGATGAGCAAGCTCAAGGCCGACAAGATCATCGAGATCGTCAACTATCGCAACATCACCGTGCCCGATCTGACGGTGCTGCGCCTGCGCTGCGGCTAGGGCTTAGCCCAGCCGGCCGTCGCGCAGGGTAACGATGCGGTCCATGGTCCCTTCGGGGATCGCGGCATGCGTGACCATCAGCACGGTCTTGCCCTTGGTGGCTTCGGCCAGGGTTTCGAAGAACGCGATCTCGGTGGCGCGATCGAGCGCGTTGGTCGGCTCGTCCAGGAGAATGATCGGGGCGTTTGAGAGCAGGGTGCGCGCGAGGCACAGCCGGCGCATCTGACCGGCCGAGAGGGTGCGGCCCGCTTCGCCGACGGGCGTATCGAGACCCTTGGGCAGGGCGCGCACGAATTCACCCAGCCATGCGGCGTCGAGAGCCTGCCAGAGTTCATCCTCGGTGGCGTCGATCCGGGCGATGAGCAGATTGCTGCGCACGCTGTCGATGAACACGGGGCTGTCCTGGCTGAGGAGGGAGATGCGCCCATGCAACTGGGCGCTGTCGATGTCGGCGATGGAGACGCCACCGATGGTGATCTCGCCCGATTGCGGGCGGTGGAGGCGCAGCAGCAGCCGCAGCAGCGTGGACTTGCCACCGCCGCTCGGGCCGGAGACGGCGACGCGTTCTCCGGCGGCAACAGAGAGCGATACGCCGGAGACGACGGGCGCTTCGGGCACATAGCCGAAGGTGACGTTGTTGAAGGCGATGGCATTGTCCGAGGTCAGCGCCTTGGGTTCTGAAGGCTCGACATCGGCCACGGGCAGGCTGGCGAGGGCATTGAGGCGCTCGGCTGCGGCGAGGGCGCTGACGGCCTTGCCGACGCTGCGGACGATGGCGGAGGTGGCTTCAAAGCTGCCGAGAACCGCGAGCAGCAGCGCCACCATGACCGCGGGATCGAGCGTGCCGGCGGCATGGGCGGTGACACCGGCCCAGAGCGTGCCGATCAGCGCAATGGCGGCGAGGACTTGCACCGCGAACCCGGCGCAGGCAGTGAGCGCGACCATATTGAGCCGGAGCTTGCGCAGATCCGACATGGCGCTGGAAAAGCGCTCGACGGTGGTGCCGAGGGCGCCAAGGAGGGTGAGATCGGTGTGGCCGGCGACGGCGTCATAGACGCTGATCCGGGCTTCGGCCGAGGCGGCGACGACCTGGCGGCCGGTGGAACGGGCGGCAATGACGAGCAATGCCGGGACGACAAGGACGGCGCCCAGCACGGCGAGACCATAGACGATTGCCGCGCCGGGCAGCAGCCAGGCGAGAACACCGGTGACGCCGATGCCGACAAAGATGGCGCCGAGCAGCGGGCCGATGGCGACGAGGAAGGCCGTGTCCAGCGCGTCGACGTCAGCGGTGAGGCGGCTGACGAGATCGCCGTGGCGGATCGAGCGATCGCTGAGGGGAAGGCGCGGGAACAGCGCCGCGAACAGCCAGCCGCGCAGATCGGACAGCAGCTTCAGCGTCGCATTGTGGCCGACGAGGCGCTCGCCATAGCGCGAGAGAATGCGGATGAAGGAGAAGGCGCGCACCAACGAAGACGGCACGAAGAGATTGAAGGCGAGACCGGCGCTGGTGAGCGCGGTGGCGGTAATGAACCAGCCGGAGGTGCCAAGGAGGGCAACGCCCGAGGCGAGGGTGATCAGCGCCAGGATCAGCGCGAGTGCCATGGCCCCGGTGCGGCGGCGGAAGAGCGGGGCCAGTTTTTCGAGCGCGTTCATGCTGCGCCTTTCTTCTTGGCGGGAATGGCGACGGGGAGGAGGCTTTCCCCGGCAATGCGCCATGCCTTGTCGAGGCGGGCAGCGACGGCGGCGGAATGGGTGGAGACCACAAGGGTCCGGCCGCGCGCATAGGCGATGATATTGTCGATGATCTCGCCTTCGAGCGCCGGGTCGAGATGGGCGGTCGGCTCGTCGAGCAGGATGAGCCCGGCATCGCGGAGGAACACGCGGGCGAGCGCCACGCGCTGGGCCTGGCCGCCGGAGAGACCGAGGCCGTCTTCGCTGATCATTGTATCGAGCCCGTCAGCCAGGGCATCGGCAAAGGGCGTGACGAACGCCAATTCAGCGGCCTGCTCGATTTCGCTGCGGCTGGCGCCGGGGCGGGCCAGCGCGATGTTGTCGGCAATGCTGGCGTGGATAAGGCGCGGCTTCTGCGTAAGCAGGAAGGTGCGGGCGCGCAGATCCGCTTCAGGCCAGTCGGCCAGCAGCTTGCCCTCAAGGCGGATCTGCCCGTCATGGGTGCGCAGAGCCGCGATGGCTTCGAGCAGCGTCGTCTTGCCCTCCCCGCTCGGGCCGAGCAGCGCCACATGCGCGCCGGCGGCAATGTCGAGGCCGACATCATGCAGCACGATTTTCTGCCGGTCCGGCGTGCGCAGGGTGAGATTTTCAAAGGCGATGGCTATGGTCGGGCCGGAGCGGGGCGCCACATCCGACAGCTTTGCCGCTGCTTCGGGCAGTTCGCCGAGCTGGCGCTCGATCTCCACGTGGGCCGCCTTGGCGGCTGCACGGTCATGATAGTGGGAGGCGAGGAGGCGCAGCGGATTATAGACCTCGGGCGCCATCAGCAGCAGGAACACCGCGATGTGCAGGTTCAGCGGGCTGGAGCGGAGATTGAGGAATTCGATGAAGGTGAGGCCGAGGTAGAGCGCCACGCCGGCGACGCCAAGCGCGGCGAAGAATTCGAGCACGGCCGAAGAGAGGAAGGCGATGCGCAGCACTTTGAGTGTGCGCTGGCGCAGGGCGTCGCTGGCGGCAACGATGGCTTCGGTCTCCGCCTCGGCGCGGCCGAAGAGTTTTAGGGTCACAAGACCCCGGAGGCGGTCTCCGAAGCGGCCGGAGAGGCGGGTCAGCGCCTGCGCCTGATGATCGCTGGCCTTTTGCGCGCCCCAGCCGACGAGTGCCATGAACAGCGGAATCAGCGGTGCGGTGACGATGAAGAGAACGCCAGCGACCCAATCGAGCGGGAGAATGATGGCGCCGAAGACGAGCGGCAGCAGCGCGGCCTGCGCGGAGGCGGGCAGGTAGCGCGCATAATAGGCGTCAATCGCCTCGACCTGATCGACAATGGCGGCGGTGGCGGCGCCAGAGGAGGCAGCATCGCCCTGCCGCGGCGAGCGCGAGAGGAGGCCGGTGAACAGAAGTTCGCGCAGTTTGAGCTTGATCGCTTCGGCGCCGAGCGAGCCGAGCCAGTCGCCGAGAGCCGACAGGCCCGCGCGCGTGATCAAAAGTGCCAGTACCAGTCCGATTCCTGGGAGCAAAGCCTGCGGCGCTTCGCCGCCCTCAATGGCGCGGCCGAGCACGCTGGCCAGTTCCCAGGCCTGCCACACAAGGAGAAATCCGCCCAGAAGCGGGGCCGCGATCGCCAGCCAGAGTGTTTGCGCCCCGTGCTTTTGTAGGCGAGAGAGGGCTTTGCCGGCTGCTTTTTCTTCAGGTGTCACGGGTGATGATCTGCTGGATATAAGGTCGTAGAATGTTGGCAGCCTCGATTGGCACCTTATGCGGCTTGAACGCAAGGGTCCTTGATCTGGATCAAGGCCAAATCCGCCCCAAGGTGGCATAGGCAAGTAAGGGTGGCCTGGGGCCATCGGTAAAGCATAGGGGCCAAAGAGCACCATGATCGACATGACTGTCGTCGAGCTATCGCGATGGCAATTTGCCGCCACCGCGATGTACCATTTCATCTTCGTGCCATTGACGCTTGGCCTCAGTTTCATGATGGCCATCATGGAAAGCGTTTATGTCATGACCGGGCGCCAGATCTGGCGCAAAGCGACCCTGTTCTGGGGCACGCTGTTCGGCATCAACTTCGCCATGGGCGTTGCGACCGGCATCGTCATGGAATTCCAGTTCGGCATGAACTGGAGCTACTATAGCCACTATGTCGGCGACATTTTTGGCGCGCCCCTGGCCATCGAAGGCCTGATGGCGTTCTTCCTCGAGGCGACTTTCATCGGTCTGTTCTTCTTTGGTTGGGACAGGCTGAGCAAGGTCGGCCACCTGGTGGTGACCTGGCTGACGGCGCTGGGCGCAAACTTCTCGGCGCTCTGGATCCTCGTCGCCAATGGCTGGATGCAGAACCCGGTCGGCGCCAAGTTCAACCCCGACACGATGCGCATGGAAATCACCGACTTCATGGCGGTGATCTTCAACCCGGTTGCACAGGCAAAGTTCGTGCATACGGTGAGCGCCGGCTACCTCTGCGGCGCTGTATTCATCCTTGCGATTTCGGCGTTCTTTCTCGCCAAGGGCAAGCACATCGAGCTGGCCAAGCGCTCGGCCGTGGTTGCGGCCAGCTTCGGTCTGGCATCGGCCCTGTCGGTTGTCGTGCTCGGTGACGAGAGCGGCTATGTCGCGACCGAACACCAGAAGATGAAGATCGCGGCCCTCGAGGCCATGTATCACACCGAGGCGGCCCCGGCGCCCTGGAGCATCGTGGCTTTCCCCGGCGAGAACGGCGAGCCTGGCTTCAACATCTCGGTGCCGTGGGTTGGTGGCCTGATCACCACGCGCTCTTTCGACAAGGAGCTGCCGGGCATCAATGAGCTGGTCGCGCGTGCTGAAGATCGCATCCGCGTCGGCATGGTGGCCTACGAGGCCCTCGAGCAGATCCGTGCCGATGGCAGCAATGCCGAAGCGCGGGCCGTGTTCGATGAGGTCTGGCAGGATCTTGGCTATGGCCTGCTCCTGAAGCGCTATCGCGAAGACGTGCAGAACGCCACTGACGCGGAAATCGCCCAGGCGGCGCTCGACACTGTCCCTGGTGTCTGGCCGCTGTTCTGGACCTTCCGCATCATGATGGGTCTGGGCTTCTTCTATATCGCCTTCTTCGCCCTGTGGTTCTATCGCGCCTCGCGCGGCTGGATCGACACCAACAAGCCGCTGCTGTGGTTCACCTTCTTCCTCCTGCCGACGCCATGGATCGCCATCGAAGCCGGTTGGTTCATCGCTGAGTTCGGGCGACAGCCCTGGGCGGTGGAAGGCGTGCTGCCGACCTTCCTTGCGGCATCGAGCCTGTCGGTTCTCGAACTGATCCTGTCGCTGAGCTTCTTCGTGCTCCTCTACACGGTCCTGTTCGTCATCATGGTCATCCTCATGGTTCGGGTGATCAAGGCCGGTCCTAAGGACACTGTGATTGCCTCCAGGGATGATGACGAAGACTTCGTCATTGCCACCCTTCCTGCAACGCCTGCTACCCAGGAGCTCGGATCGTGAGCACCATTCCCCTCGACTATGAAACGCTCCGGCTGATCTGGTGGCTTCTGCTCGGCGTCCTGCTGATCGGCTTCGCCATCATGGGTGGTCGCGACCTCGGCGTGGGAACGCTTCTGCCTTTCGTCGCCCGCACTGACGACGAACGGCGCGTGCTGCTCAACCTTGTCGGCCCGACCTGGGAAGGAAACCAGGTCTGGTTGATCCTTGGCGGCGGCGCCATCTTTGCCGCCTTCCCACCGCTTTATGCCGTCAGCTTCTCCGGCTTCTACCTCGCCATGATGGTCATTCTCCTGGCGCTGATCCTGCGGCCCGTGGGCTTCAAGTTCCGCGGCAAGGTCAATGATCCACGCTGGCGCCAGACCTGGGACTGGGCCCTGTTCGTCGGCGGCATTGTGCCCTCGCTGATCATGGGCGTCGCCGTGGGCAATGTGCTGCTGGGTGCGCCGTTCCACTTCGACAACTCGATGCGCATCTTCTACACCGGCAACTTCTTCCAGCTGCTGATGCCGTTTGCCCTGCTGGCCGGCCTCGTCAGTGTCGGCATGATCGCAACGCTCGGCGCAACGCTGATCGTGGGTCGTACCGAAGGCGTGATGGCCGAGCGGGCCCGTCGCTTCGGTACCTGGACTGGTCTTGCCACCATCGTGCTCTTTGTCCTCGGCGGCTTCTGGGTCTCGACGATGAACGGCTATGTGGTGACCAACGTCATCGATCCGAACGCTCCGATCAATCCGCTGTCAAAGACCGTGGAACTGGTGCAGGGCGGTTGGCTGAGCAATTACGCCACCTATCCCTGGATGATCGCCGCGCCGGTGATCGGCCTCCTTGGGATGGTTGTCGCCGTGCTTGGTCTGCGCTCGGGCTGGAAGTGGACCGCCTATCTGGCGGCCGGTGCCGGCATCTTCGGCATTGTCGCCACGGCGGGCCTGTCGATCTTCCCGTTCTTCCTGCCGTCCTCGACCATGCCGGAAGCCGGGCTGACGCTTTGGGATGCCTCCTCGAGCCACCTGACACTGTTCATCATGCTGCTGGCAACGATCGTCTTCCTGCCGATCATCCTGCTCTACACCGCCTGGGTGTTCCGGGTGATGCGCGGCACGGTGTCGACCGAGAGCCTCAACAAGAACCCCAACGCGTATTAAGGAGAAGGCAATGTGGTATTTCGCTTGGATCCTCGGGGTCAGCCTGGCTTGCGCCTTCGGCATCCTCAACGCGATGTGGTTTGAGCTGCGCGAGGACCGTCGGGTTGCGCGCGAAGAGGGCAGGGAGCCGACGCGCGTCATCAACTGACGCATAGCTCAAAGCTGCAAACAGAAGGGTCGAGCCGCGTGCTCGGCCCTTTTTTGTGCGTTTACGCCATGCGTGGCGTGAACCTCTTGTGAACCATCTGCCTCTTTCAGTTGCACTGAGTGCATAACGGATGTGCAGGAAGGCTACCTACTAATCACTACGACCTTGGTCTACATAGAGGTCATCAAACGAAGGGGAACTGAAATGAACATCGCAAAGAAAATCGCCGATTTCGCTCGCTACCAGCGCACGCTGCGTGAACTCAACTCGCTCGACAGCCGTCAGCTTAACGACCTCGGCATCACTCGCAGCGACATCCGTTCGATCGCACGCGGCACCTACACTGCCTAATATCTAGGCAAGCCGACGAAATGTTCGATGAAGGCGTCCACCCGGGCGCCTTTTGTCGTTTCTGGGGCCTGGTTATCGAACGAGGTCGGCCAGCGTACACTTGAGTGCGGCGACGAGATCATCCGGACGGATGCGGATCTGAAGACCGCGCTGGCCGCCGTTGATGAAGATTTCCTCGTGCAGGGTCGCGAGTTCGTCGAGGGCAGTCGGCACCGCCTTGCGCTGGCCCAAGGGACTGATTCCGCCCACTTTATAGCCCGTGAGACGTTCGGCGTCGGCGGGCTTCATCATATGGGCCGACTTGCCGCCCAGCGCCGCTGCGAGCTTTTTCATATTCACCTCCTCGTCGGAGGGGACGATGGCGCAGATCGGCTTGCCGTCGAGCTCGGCCATCAGCGTCTTGAAGACCTGGTCGGGCGAAACCCCCATGGATTCAGCAGCTTGCAACCCCACGCGCTCGGCGTTGGGGTCGTACTCATAGGTGGCGAGGGTAAAGGCGACATTGGCCTTGCCGAGAGCCAGGGTGGCAGGTGTTGTTTTCGACATGGGCCCTTTTTAGGTCATGGCGGCAAAAGCTCAAGTGTCCGCGTCTGGTGAGCAGAGCGGGGAGTTGGTTAGCAGACTGTTAGCGTTGAGCGCCGCCGGACGCGAAACGCGCTACTGGACATGTGAAAGGCCCGGTGCAACCACCGGGCCTTTCCTCCGTCGCTCGGGAGGAGCGCTGGAAACTCGTGTTCAAGTCGATCAGACGATGCCGCCCGAGCCACCCTCGACAGCAGGACGGATGTCGGCAACCTTGGCGCGATAGCCCGAGGCGCGATAGGTGGCGAGCGGGTCGATGGCGCCACCCTGTTCGAGGCGCGCCATGGCGAGGATCGGCTCGACATCGGTGCGGAATGCTTTTCGCAGTTCCTGTGTAGCGGCCAGCGCATCGTTGGCATTTTGAGCGGCCAGAAGCGAAACGCGATCGACCAGCAGCGCCTGTGCATAGGAGCGCTGAACGTCGGAGGCCGACAGCATCAGCGACTCGATCGGGTCGGTGACATTGTGGCTCTGGTCGAGCATGTGGGCCGGGTGGAAATTCTCGTCCCGACTTTCGATGTCGACCAGCTCGTTGAAAACGAGGAACAGGCGGTAGGGATCGATCGAGCCGGCGTCGAGATCGTCGTCGCCATATTTGCTGTCGTTGAAGTGGAAGCCGCCGAGCTTGCCGAACTGGGCAAGGCGCGAGACGATCATCTCGATATTGACGTTGGGCGCATGGTGGCCGAGGTCAACCAGGCAGAGCGCCTTGTCGCCGAGCTCCTTGGCGATCATGTAATTGGTGCCCCAATCCTGCACGACCGTCGAATAGAAAGCCGGCTCGTACATCTTGTGTTCGGTATAGACGTGCCAGTCGTCGGGCAGGGCGGCGTAGATGGTTTTGGCCGAGTCGAGATAATTGGCGAACTGATCGGCGAAATTGACCTGGCCGGGGAAGTTGGAGCCGTCGCCGATCCAGATGGTGAGGGCCTTCGAACCGATGGTCTTGCCGATCTCGATACATTCGAGATTGTGCTCGATGGCCTGGTTGCGGGTCGCCTTGTCATAGGCGGAGAGTGAGCCGAACTTGTAGCTCAGCAACTGCCCCTTGGCGTCCGAGAAGGTGTTCGAGTTCATCGCGTCAAAACCGAGGTTGAACCGGCTGGCGGCCTGCTTGAGGCGGTTCGGATCGGCCTTGTCCCACGGGATATGCAGCGAGATGGTGCGCGTGGCCTGGGTCAGCTGGGCGATGACGGCGCAATCTTCGATCTTGTCGAAGATATCGCGCGGCTCACCCTTGCCGGGGAACTTGGCAAAGCGCGTGCCGCCCGTGCCGACGCCCCAGGAGGGGACGGCGACGGAGAAGGCCGCCACCTTGTCCTTGATCGCGTCGATGGAGACGCCGCGACGGTCGAGGCGCTCGCCAAGGGAGACGTAGTCGGCATGCAAATCATCGACGCGCGTGGCGTTTTCAGCTTCGAGCGTGGATAGGTCGATGATGTATTCGGTCATTTGTGGGTCCTCCCCCGAAAATTGTGGCTCTCACCCCCCACCCCGACCCTCCCCACAGGGGGGGAGGCTGACTGATGAGACAGCGCCTACCAAAGTCCCCCTCATCCGGCGCTGTGCGCCACCTTCTCCCTCGAGGGGAGAAGGGAGGCTCGGTGCCTCCCTATTCGCGGTGCTCGCCCTCTCCCCCTTGAGGGAGAGGGTAGATCGCGCGGAGCGCGAGACGGGTGAGGGGGCCTTTCTTCTAATAAAACTACCGCGGGAACGACTGGGCGTTGCCGGCGTCGACGTTGAGGATGTTGCCGGTGGACTTTGCCGACGCTTCGGATGCGAAGAAGTAGATGGCTTCGGCGATGTCCTCGGGGAAGACCGAGCGCTTGAGCATGGAGCGCTGACGGTACATTTCTTCGAGACCGTCCTTGTCCGTCTTGTAGGTCGAGGCACGCTGCTCGAGCCATTCGCCGGCCCAGATCTTTGAACCGCGCAGCACGGCGTCTGGATTGACGACGTTGACGCGGATCTGGGCTTCAGCGCCTTCGAGCGCCAAGCACCGGGCGAGATGGATCTCGGCGGCCTTGGCGGTGCAATAGGCTGACGCGTTGGGGGAAGCGGCAAGGCCATTCTTGGAGGCCACGAAGACGACATTGCCGCCGATTTTCTGGTGGCGGAAGAGGCGGAACGCCTCGCGCGACACGAGGAAGTAGCCGGTGGAGAGGATGTCCATGTTCTTGTTCCACAATTCGAGCGAGGTGTCCTCGATCGGTGCGGAAGAGGCGATGCCGGCGTTGGAGACCAGGATGTCGAGCCCGCCAAATTCCACCACGGCATGGGCGAAGCCGGAAATGACTGTTTCTTCCTGGGTGACGTTGATTTTTACGGGCCGGACGAAGTCGGCGCCAAAGACGGAGCCAAGCTCCTCCGTGGCAGCGGCGAGTGCGGTCTCGTCGATATCGGCGAGGACGACACAGGCGCCTTCGCGCAGCAGTCGGGCAGCGGTCGCCTTGCCGATGCCGCCGGCGCCGCCGGTGACGATGGCAATTTTGCCGGCAAGCGACTTCGGCTTGGGCATGCGCTGGAGCTTGGCTTCTTCAAGCAGCCAATATTCGATGTCGAAGGCTTCCTGCTCGGGCAGGCCCTGATATTCCGAAACGGTTGAGGCGCCGCGCATCACATTGATGGCGTTGACGTAGAACTCGCCGGAAATGCGGGCGGTAGCCTTGTCCTTGGCAAAGGTGATCATGCCGACGCCGGGGATCAGATAGACCACGGCATTGGGATCACGGATGGCTGGGGAGTTGTCGTGCTTGCAGCGGTCGTAATAGGCCGCGTAGTCGGCGCGATAATCGGCCACCTGCTGGTCGAGGCCGGCGATGACGGCATCAACGTTCGGATTGGCGGGATCGAAGTCGATGACCAGCGGACGGATCTTGGTGCGCAGGAAATGGTCGGGGCAGGAGGTGCCCAGCGCCGCCAGCGGACGGAGATTGTTGGAATTGACGAATTCGAGGACGGCAGCGCTGTCGTCGAAATGGCCGAGTTTAAAACTGTCTTCGGAGATGAAGCCGCGGATCTTTGGCATGAGGCGCGCGGCGACGGCGCGGCGGGCCTTAGCGTCGAGCGAGGAGACAGCCTGGCCACCGAAAATGGTCTTGCCCTCGGTCTCTTTCTCAAACCACTCGATGGCCTGATTGATGATGGCAATGGTGGTCTCGTAGCATTCCTTGGGGGTGTCGCCCCAGGTGAAGAGGCCGTGGCTTTCGAGGATGGCGCCCTTGGCACTGGGGTTCTCGAGGGCGAATTTTTCGAGCCACAGGCCCAGTTCGAAACCGGGCTTTTTCCAGGGTAGCCAGCCGATGGTGTCGCCGAAAATCTGCTGGGTCAGCTCGCGCGAATTCTTCGAGGCGGCAATGGCGATGATCGCGTCCGGATGCATGTGATCGACATAGGGCCGGTTCACATAGGCATGGAGCGGGGTGTCGATGGAGGAGGCGCGTGGATTAAGATTGAAGGTGGCGTGGGGGAGGTAGCCCACCATCTCGTCTTCGAATTCGACGCCGCGATAAAGGCCCTTGAGGGCCCTCAGCTTGTCCATATAGAGCGTGGCAAAGCCATCGAGTTTGATCGAGGCATTGTCGCCGCCCGAGCCCTTGACCCAGAGTACTTCGACGTCCTGGCCGGTCAGCGGATCCTTCTGCCAGATCTTCGAGGAGGTGTTGCCGCCACCATAATTGGTGACCCGCTTGTCCGAGCCGAGCAGGTTCGAGCGGTAGACGAGACGCTCCGGCTCGGTCATGGATGCGGCCTTGGCATCATCCCAGAGATTGGCAAGGCGCTTGGGCGCGGTGGACATGGAAATTCCTCCCAGAAACTGCGGCGAGATGGGCTCGAAAGAACCAGAGAACGATACACAGTGTCAATCACAAACGATCATTTGCCGTCACTTCTGATCGGTGGTGACCGAAAATGGTGGAAACACGATTGACTCCGCTCGGGATTGATGGAAGCAAATAGTGTCAGGGAGTTTTAGCTTGCACGAAACAGAACGGCATCGGGTCATTATCGCTGCGGTACAGTCTCGGCCGGTCATTACCGTCGCCGAATTGTGCGAGATTACTGGCTCGTCCGAAGCAACCATTCGGCGCGATATTGGTGCGCTCGATGTGCAGGGCAAGCTGCGGCGGGTGCGCGGCGGGGCCGAGGCGATCAATCCGCCGGCCCAGGGCGAACTGATGGGACGGCCGTTTTCCGTCAATGAAACGCTCAATATCAAGCAGAAGCGCGCAATTGCCCGCGCAGCTGCCGAGATGTGCCGGGATGGCGAGCCGATCATCATCAATGGCGGCACGACGACCTATCAGATGGTGCATTTCCTCACCGGCAAGCGGGTCAGCGTTTTCACCAATTCCTTCGCCATTGCCGAATTCCTGATCCACAATTCGCGCTGCTCGGTGGTGATCCCCGGGGGCACCGTCTATCGCGAGCAGAACGTCATCCTCTCGCCGTTCGGCGGGGTGGTGGCGAGCCATTTTTACGCCAAGCGCATGTTTATCGGCTGCCAGGGGATCGGGCCGCATGGCCTGATGGAGGCCGACCCCATGGTCGTGCAGTCTGAACTGGCGCTGATCGGGCAGGCCGACGAGGTGATCGTCCTGGCCGATTCTACCAAATTTTCGGGACGCTCGAGCCTCATCCTGTGTGGGCTCGACCGAATTTCCGCTGTCATCACAGACAGCGGTATCCGCGACGAAGACCGCCAGATGCTGGAGACGGCAGGTGTGAGGCTTATCGTGGCGGACGCGACGACAGCGGCCGAGGTGGAGGAAGACCTGGCCGAGGCGACACTTTGATCTGATTTTTCTTGGGAGGAACGAGAATGAAAGTCTGGAAACTGCTTGCCGCAACCGCGACGGCTGCCGTGCTGCTGGCGACGCCCGCCATGGCGCAGACCCGTATCGCGCTGGTCGTCAAATCGTTGGGTAATGGCTTTTTCGACGCCGCCAACAAGGGCGCCCAGGAAGCTGCAGCCGAAATCGGCGATATCGAAGTGATCTACACCGGCCCGACCACGGCCACCGCCGAAGCCCAGATCGAAGTGGTCAATTCGCTGATCGCCCAGCAGGTCGACGCCATTGCCATCTCGGCCAATGACCCGGACGCGCTGGTGCCGGCGCTGCAGCGCGCCATGGAGCGCGGCATCAAGGTGGTGTCGTTTGATAGTGGCGTTGCCGAAGCCGGTCGCCAGATCCACCTCAACCCGTCCGATATCGATCTGATCGGCGAAACCATCATCAAGCTGGCGGCGGACTATCTGCCTGAGGGCGGCGACGTCGCCATTCTCTCGGCCGCTTCGACCGCGACCAACCAGAATGCCTGGATCGAGGCCGCCAAGGCGGTCATTCCGGAAAAATTCCCCAATATCAATCTCGTCGCCACCGTCTATGGCGATGACGACAGCGTGAAATCGACCGAAGAGGCCCGTGGGCTGATTGCAGCTTATCCTGATCTCAAGGCCATCATCGCTCCGACCACGGTGGGTGTTGTGGCCGCGGCGCAGGTGGTGACCGACCAGAACCTCATCGGCAAGGTCAATGTCACCGGGCTCGCGCTGCCGTCCGAGTTCAAGCAGTTCATCGACAATGGCGCGAGCCAGGCGGTGGCGCTGTGGAACCCGATCGACCTCGGCTATTCGGCCGTGTTCCTGGCCAAGGCGCTGGTCGATGGCGAGGAAGCGGCTCCGGGCGCGACCTTCTCCATCGGCAAGGTGGGCGAAGTGACGCTGGACGACACCAATGCCGCCGCCATGGCCGCGCCGTTCCAGTTCGACAAGTCCAATATCGAAGAGTTCTCCAAGATCTACTGATCGCCGGGGGGCGATAGGCGGGGGCCGCGGATTTCCGTGGCTCCCGTCACCCCACCACCTCTCCCTTGGGGGAGAGGTCGACGCGTAGCGTCGGGTGAGGGGGCCTTTTCACGAGGCGGGAAGGCCCCCTCACCCTAACCCTCTCCCCCAAGGGGAGGGGACCGGATCGCGCGCACTGGCCGCCCAGTGCGCCCCAGGACACTTCCATCATGACCGAACCCATCCTCACCCTTTCCGGCATATCCAAGAGCTTTCCCGGCGTGCGGGCACTGCATGAGGTGGCGCTGGAGCTTTATCCCGGCCAGGTAACCGCGCTGATCGGGGAGAATGGCGCGGGAAAATCGACCTTGGTGAAAGTGATGACCGGCATCTACCAGCCGGACGCCGGCGTAATCCGGGTGGGCGGAAAAGTGGTGCGCCTGCCGACCGCGCATTCGGCGTCGGCGGCGGGGATTACGGCGATCCATCAGGAAACCGTGCTGTTCGATGATCTGAGCGTAGCGGAAAACATCTATCTCGGCCATGCGCCAAAGACGCGCTTCGGGATGATCGACTGGAAGACGATGCGGCGCGAGGCGCAGCTGACGCTCGATTCCATGGCGGCCGGGATTGATGCTGATATGCCGCTCAAGGAGCTGGGCATTGCCAAGAAGCACCTCGTGGCGGTGGCGCGGGCGCTGAGCGTTGATGCGCAGGTGGTCATCATGGATGAGCCGACCGCGGCGCTCAGCCAGAAGGAAATCGAGGAGCTTTATGTGCTCGTCGAGCTCTTGAAAAAGGACGGCAAGGCCATCCTCTTCATCTCCCACAAATTCGATGAAATCTATCGCATCGCCGACCGCTACACCGTGTTCCGCGATGGCGAAATGGTGGGTAAGGGGATGATCGCCGACACGCCCCAGGGCGAAATCGTGCGCATGATGGTGGGGCGCTCGGTCGACCAGATTTTTCCCAAGCGTGAGACCGCGATCGGGGAGCCCGTGCTGGCGGTCGAGGGGCTGGGCCATCCAACCGAGTTCGAGAATATCTCCTTTGCGGTGCGCAAGGGCGAGATACTGGGTTTTTACGGGCTCGTTGGCGCGGGGCGCTCCGAGGTGATGCAGGCCGTGTTCGGCATGACGCCGGTTTCGGCGGGCAGCATGACGCTCGAGGGCAGGGCCATTGCGCCCAAATCCCCGGCCGACGCGGTGGAGGCCGGGATCGTCTATGTGCCCGAAGAGCGCGGCAAGCAGGGCGTCATTACCGGCGAGCCCATTTTCAAGAATGTCTCGCTCCCCAGCCTTGGTAAGACCAGCCGGTCCGGCTTTCTGCGCATGGCGGAAGAGTTCAAGCTTTCGCGCACTTATACGGGGCGGCTGGATCTGCGCGCCTCATCGCTCAGCCAGAATGTGTCGACGCTTTCGGGGGGCAATCAGCAGAAGGTGGTTATCGCCAAGTGGCTGGCAACGCTGCCGAAAGTGATCATTCTCGATGAGCCGACCAAGGGGATTGATATCGGCTCGAAAGCGGCGGTGCATGAATTCATGGGCGAACTGGTGGCGCAGGGGCTCAGCGTCATCATGGTCTCGTCCGAACTCCCCGAAATTTTGGGTATGAGCGACCGGATTGTGGTGATGCGCGACGGGCTGGTGGTGGACACATTGGTCAATGACGGGCTTGCGCCGGAACCGCTGGTGCGGCTGGCCGCGGGCATTGTGGAGGACGCGGCATGAACCGGCTTCTGAGAACCCGCGAACTCTGGTTGGCGCTGGCCATTCTCGCCGTGCTGGTGCTGGTGACGATCCGCTTTCCGCGCTTTGCCCAGCCGGGCAATCTGCTGACCATTTTCAACGACACGTCCATTCTGATGATGCTGGCGCTGGGGCAGATGGCGGTCATTCTGACCCGCTCCATTGACCTGTCCATGGCGTCGAACCTAGCGCTGACCGGCATGATCGTCGCCATGGCCAATGCGGCATTTCCGATGGTCCCGATCCCGCTGTTGATAGCGGCCAGTATCGCAATTGGCGCGGGGCTGGGGGCGTTCAACGGCGTGCTGGTGTGGAAGCTCGATATTCCGCCCATCGTGGTGACGCTGGGGACCCTCACGATTTTTCGCGGACTGGTGTTCGTGATTTCGGGCGGGGCCTGGGTCAACGCGGCGCAGATGAGCCCGGATTTCATCCAGCTCCAGCGCGGGGCGTTTCTGGGGCTGCCGATCTTGAGTTGGTTTGCCATTGTGGTGGCGGCGCTGGTTTTTGTGCTGATGACGCGCACGCCGCAGGGCCGGGCGTTTTACGCCATCGGCGTCAATCCGACGGCCTCGGTCTATACCGGCATCAATGTGGGGCAGACTAAATTCTGGGCCTTCGTGCTCTCCGGGGCCATTTCCGGGCTCTGCGGCTATCTCTGGATTTCCCGCTATGTGATCGCCTCGGTGGAAGTGGCGAGTGGCTATGAGCTGACCATTATCGCCGCCTGCGTGATCGGCGGGGTGTCGATCGCCGGGGGCATCGGCACGGTGGCCGGGGCGCTTCTGGGGGCGCTGTTCCTCGGTGTCGTGAACAACGCGCTGCCGGTGATCGGCGTCTCCCCGTTCTGGCAGATGGCGATCTCGGGGGCCGCGATCCTGATCGCGGTGGTGCTCAATGCGCGCGGGGAAACGCGGAAGGGCCGGGTGATTTTGAAGAGGGCTTCCGCATGACTGACACCACGCACACCCGTCATCTGCCGGATCGGCTGGATAGTCCCGTTCGGGCGGCGGTGTTGAGTTGGGAGAGCCTGTTGGTGCTGGTGGCGGTGGCGATCTTTGTCGCCAATTCCTTTGCCTCGCCCTATTTCCTCAATGCCTGGAGCCTGTCGGATCTGACGTTCAATTTCACCGAAAAGGCGATCATTGCGCTGGCGATGGCGCTGGTGATTATCACCGGGGAGATTGATCTTTCGGTGGCGTCAATCATTGCGCTGGCCTCGACGCTGATGGGGCTGGCGCTGCAGTTTGGGGCGGATACGCCCATGCTGGTGGCGGTGGGCGTGGCGGTCGGCATTGCCTGCGGGGCGTTTAACGGGTTTCTGGTGACGGGGCTGAAACTGCCGTCCATCGTCGTCACCATCGGCACGATGAGCCTATTTCGCGGGATCGCTTACATCATCCTCGGGGACCAGAGTTTTAAGGGCTATCCGGCGAGTTTTTCCTGGTTCGGGCAGGGCTATGTCTGGTGGGTGATCTCGTTCGAGCTGGTGCTGTTCCTGGTCGCGGCGGTGATCTTTTATGTGCTGCTGCACCATACCAATTTCGGGCGACGGGTGTTCGCCATCGGCAATAATGCGACGGCGGCGCAGTTTTCCGGCGTGCGGGTGGACCGGATCAAATTCGTGCTGTTCTGCCTCACGGGGCTCATGAGCGGGATCGCCGCTGTGCTGCTGACGGCGCGGTTGGGCTCGACCCGGCCCTCGATTGCGCAGGGGTTTGAGCTCGAGGTGATCACCATGGTGGTGCTGGGCGGGGTGTCGATCCTGGGTGGATCGGGCTCGATCATCGGGGTGGTGCTGGCCGCGCTGATCATGGGGCTCGTCACCTTCGGGCTGGGGCTGCTCAACGTGCCGGGGATTGTGATGTCGATTTTCATCGGGGCGCTGCTGATCGTGGTCATCGCGCTGCCGATCCTTTTCAAAATGTGGAAGCAGCGCACGGCATGATCAGAGACGGCAATTACGAGAAACACGCCTTCAAGATGAAGCTCAATCCGGGCATGGCGGAAGAATACAAGAAGCGCCATGACGAGATTTTCCCCGAGCTGGTGGATCTGCTGCACGAGGCGGGGGTGAAGGATTATTCGATCCATCTCGACGAGGAGACGAATATTCTTTTTGGGGTTTTGTGGCGCCGGGTCGACCACTCAATGGACGCGCTGCCGCAGACCGCGGTGATGAAGCGCTGGTGGGCACATATGGCGGATGTGATGGCGACGAACGAGAAGAACGAGCCGCTGTCGGTGGATCTGGTGCCGATGTTCTGGATGAAGTGAGGGAACCCCCTCCTAACCTCCCCCTGAGAAGGGGGAGGGACGCAACTGCGTGGCCGGAACGGGTCGCCTAGTGCTTGTCGTGGGAATTGCGGATGTAGCGGACCATGGCCCAGACGGCGACGAGGACGAAGGGGGCGGCCAGGGACAGGGTCATGGTCTTGTCCCAGTTGAGCTGGGCGAGAGGGCCGGCCAGCGCGTAGCTGATGATCCCGAGCAGGTAATAGCTGATGGCGATGGTCGACAGACCCTCCACAGTACGCTGCAGGAGGAACTGGCTGCGGGCGGTGCGGGCGATATTGTCGAGCAGTTTGGCGTTCTGCACCTGCATGTCGACGCCAATGCGGACATTGAGCATGCCGACGGCGCGCTCGATCTTTTCGGAGACCACCTGCAGGCGCTTTTCCATGGCGGCACAGGTGGCCAGCCCCGGATCAACGCGATTGCCGATGTAGTGGGTGAGCGTCGAGCCGCGCGGCGTCGAATTCTCACGCAGATTGGTCAGGCGCCGACGCAGCACGTCGCCATAGGCCTGGCCTGCTGCAAAGCGATAGCCCAGCCGCTCCGAGAGCTGACCCGACCGCACCGAAAGGGCGTGCAGGGCGTCGAGCGCTGCCTGAATGTCCTTTGGCGTGATCGCCTCCGAGAGGCTCTCGATCTGAGCGGTCAGTTCAAGCTCGATGCTGCGCAACTCCGGCCCGGTTTCCCGGGCGAGGGGAAGGCCGAGCAGGGCCATCGTGCGATAGGTCTCGACCTCGAGGAGGCGGCGGACCACGATCGAACGGCGCAGCTGGGTCAGGCGTCCGGCGGCGAGCTCGAAGCGAATAAAACTGTCTTCATCGGCAACAAAGTCGGTGGCGACCTGGGCATTGCCGCTTTCGATATCGGGCAGGCAGAGGCTGGCGAGATCAAAGCCCGGGACCATGGCATCGGGGATCGTCGGCTGGTCGGTGACATCGATGCGCATGGCGCCGATCAGCAGGCCATCGGAAATGGCAGACAGACCAATGTCGTCGGGCCAGTTTTCCCAATCCTCGAGATCGCTCCGCCAGGTGATGGTGATGAATTCGGTATGGAATTCCCAGGTGACGTGGTGCGCCGCGGTATTGAAACTGTGCTGGCGTGTTGTGGCGCTGGGCGAGGGGTGGCCGGCCTCGCAGCAGAAGGCGGTGAATGCATCGAAGACGCGCATCATCGCGCCCGAAACGGACGGCATGACAAAGACCAGCCGTCGCAGGCGGCTCGGGCCGGCGATGATATCGATGGGGCGTGCATGGACCTCGTCCATGATGGCCTGGCGATAGGGGTGCTCTGTCAACGTGAGGCGCGGCATGGTCTGGTCCTAAGTGCCCGATGAAATGGGCAGGGGGACAGAGTGTGTGACCCGGCCCCCCGATGGCAATAAGACCTTATGGCAA